>PQAJ01000105.1 GCA_003105185.1 Holophagae bacterium | reverse complement strand
AGTAACCTCGGGGAGCGCCTCCAGAGAATTGGCGCGATGCGCTCTCGAGGCCGGAGCGAACGAGCGTGGCGGGCGCGGAAGCGGGTAAGTAAAGAGCGGGCCCCGAAGGGCCCGCCCGATCGTTTCTGCCGGTGATGACACGACAGGGTGGGTGGGGGCGAGCCCCTCAAGCCTCACCCCTCATCCCTCCCTATGGCACCTCGGTGGTCCACATCGAGCAGTCACCCGACTCGAAGCCGTCCGCGAACGGCAGCGACGACCCGTCGCACGGGAACGCCCCCTCGATCACCACGTCGTCCAGGTTCCAGCCTGCAAACTGCCACGACGAGTCGGTCGGGCCCAGGGTCCAGCGGATCCGCACATCGGCGTGGCCGGCTGCCAGCGCGGTCAGGTCCACCACCTCCTCCACCCATGACCCGCCGTCGATCTGCGCCGTGTTCTCCCACACCGTCGAGAACGCCCCACCGTCCACCGACACCTGCACCCGCGCGTGGTCGTACGACGGGCTCTCCACCCCCAGCCACCGCCAGTACCGCAGCACCACCGACGTCGCCTCGCTCAGATCGAGCGACGGCGCGGTGAGCTTGAGCTGGTCGGTCGCCAGGCTGTTGTCGTAGTCCCCCTGCAGGTTCACCCCGTAGACGTTGCTCCCGGTGAAGCCCGACGTCGGATCCGGCGCCCCGTACTGCCCGCCGCCCCCGGTCGGCTGCCCGAACGCCCAGCCGTGCGAGTTGCCGCCGTTGTCGATTGTCCAGCCCGGATCAGCGTCGAACGGCTCGGTCAGGAACACCTGCCAGCCCATCGTCTGCACCCAGTAGTACGCCCCACCGTTGGTGTCCACCCCGACGTTGCCGAGAGCGTCCGCCGACTCGAGCCCGATCCAGTACAGCGTGCACGGGTCCACGCCCTCGATCACGATCTCGTGCGTGGTTCGCAGCGCCGAGTCCGACGCCACCAGCAGCGGCGGCGTCGTCGTGCCGTAGTGCACCACGGTCGTCCCCGGCTCGTCGGTCGTGAAGCGCACCGTCACCGCGGCGTCCGTGGCCTCGATCTCCACCCCGCTGATATCCGGCCCCATGCAGTCCAGCAACGCGGTGTCGGTCTTGGTCGCGCCCGAGCCGCCGCCGGTGTTCTGGTCGTAGTAGCTGGCGGTCAGGGTGTCGCCGTGCGCCACCACCAGGTTGGTGCCGAGCACCGCGCTGCCGGAGAAGCGGACGACCGGCCCCGGGATCTCGTAGAGGGTCACGGTGGTGCTGCCTCCCGAAGGCGACGCCGACAGGGTCACCGACTGGGTGCCCTGGCCCGCGAGGTCCTCGTCGTAGACGTCGATGGTGACCGTGGAGTCGCAGCGGTAGAGCGAGCGGTCGAGCACGATCACACCGTCCGAACCCGCCGCCACGATGACGTTGACGTCGGTCGGCAGATGGTTGTGCGCGGTCACTCGCACCGTCGCGTCCGAGCCGGCTGTCGGCGCGTCGATCGGGAAGATGGCGGTTCCCGTGGCATCAGTCATCCCTGCGCCGAGCAGGACGCCGCCCTGGCTGACGCCGATCAGCGCGAGCGGCACCGGACCGATCACACTGTCCGACACGGAGACCTCGAAGTCGGTGCTCGAGGCCGGCGGGATCACGCTCGGCGCGCCCACCGTCAGCGCGATCGGCTGCCGGGTGAAGGGGTCGAGCGTCGGGTCGCCGTTCAGGTTGTACAGGTACCAGTAGTACTGCTCGTTGGCACCCCGCAGGGTGACCTCGGTGAGCCCGGCGTAGCAGGCCGCGCCCTGGGAGTACTGGCGGTCGAGCGGGATCTGGTTGCCGCTCATGTCGATGTCGAACATCGAGTCGAAGAAGCCGCGCTCGAGGTAGTCGTCGCCGTCCCAGTAGGTGGAGTTGGAGCCGCCCCAGTAGGAGACGAAGCCCTTGTTCGGTTGGGTGACCGCGGCCTCGCCGAAGACGTCGGGGTAGTTGTTCCACTCGTTCGACGAGCAGGAGTGGCCGAAGCCGAGCGGGTACATGTCGAGGTTGGTGAAGCTGGCGAAGTCGCCCGTGGAGAGCGGCGGCGGTCCGGACCAGCCGCTGGGGCCGGAGTGGGCCGAGTAGACCGCCCACGCGCCGCCGGTGTTGAGGTATGCGATGAGGTCCGCCACTGAGTGGTTCGCGGTCTCCAGCCAGCGGGTGTTCTCGTTGGCGTTGGGGGGCAAGTCCATCAGCTGCGCGATCACGTCAGCGTGGGTCGTGACGCCGGCCCCCTGGTATCCCGAGCCCTCCATGAACAGGGCGTGATTGAGGTAGGCCGAGTCGCCGGCGGTCGGCTGCTCGTAGACCAGGATCTTGTCCCGCATGGCGACCAGCTCGCTGACGTCGTCCACCGGCCAGCGGGCGATGATCATGTCCGCGTAGAGGTCGCTGTCCATCTGGACGTACGGCAGGTCGGTGCCGCCGTAGCCGCCTCCCGAGTTGGTGTAGGTCACCAGCGGGGTCGGCGAATCGCCGATCATCAGGATGTAGACCGGCGGTGTCGGACCGTTGTAGAGGCCGGCGATGTAGCTCTTGATGGCGGTGGTCGTGGTGCCGGTGACGTCGGTGGTGGCGATCGAGACGTGGTAGCCGCAGGAGGTCTTCCACTCCACGAACGGCGCAATCTCGCTCACGAACTGCGGCGGGGTGATGATCAGGAACTCGACCGGCGCGTCGTCCGGGTAGGCCCAGTTGGCCGCCTCGAGGCCGAGGTTGAGGTTGACGGTCGCCGAGCCGAGGAAGGCATCGAACTGCCGGCTCGCCAACCGCTCCTTGCGGGCGACGGTCGCCGCCAGGTCGCCGCCTGAAAACCGCACCGAGACCTGCGCCCGGGTCGTCACCTCGAGCGTGCCCCGGTCAACGTTGTAGGCCACCGGCGCCAGCGTGAGCAGCATCATGCGGTGGTCGCGGAAGGTGAACGGCCCGCTCAGCGCGGCCGGGTGCTCGACCGTGCCGCGGTAGGCCTCCGGCTTGTAGGAGAAGCGCCAGTTGCGAGCCTCCTCGCAGTCGCACTTGGGCCGCGGCAGCTGCACCGGCTCGACCGGCGCCGCCAGGCCCTCGGCCGCGAGGTTGATGACGCGACTGTCGAGGACCTGTATTGCGACCTCGACCTGGGCGCCGTCCGGGATCTCGACGAAGCGGCGCAGCGCCGGCAGTGCCGGCTCGCCGAGCGAGCCGATGCGGCCGAGGCCCGGCACCTCGACGCGGACGAACTGGCCGCCCTCGGTAGCCGCGCTCGCGAGCGCGATCCCGGGCAGCTCGACCGAGAACTCGACCGCGCTCGCTGTCGAGCTCAGGACCTCGATTCTCGCCTCGGACTCGTCGCCGGAGAAGGCGATCCAGCGTGGCTCGGCTGCACCGACCACGCCGACGACCAGCAGACAAACAGCCACTATGACAACTGTGCGTCCCATCGAGCCCCTCCTCGGGTCCGACGGATCGAGCGATCCGCCTTTCCACCGCGCATCATGTCACTTYGYKAGRYSTTGTCAAATCAAYAACTTAGACGCYGTCTCAACGACCGATGCCGGCGCTGACGCTATACTCGCCGACGTGCTCCGCACGCGTCTCGACCCGGCCCTCGCGCTGCTCATTCTGTGTGCAGCGCTGTCCGGCGTCTCGGCGCTCACGCTCGAGCTGCTGTGGGGCCGTGAGCTCGCACTCGCCTTCGGCTCCTCCCAGTACGCCGTGGCGACCGTGCTCGCCGCCTTCATGCTCGGGCTCGGCCTCGGCAGCTTCCTCGGCGGCCGTCTCGCCGACCGCGTCGCCGCCCCGGCAAGGGCGGCGGCTCGCATCGAGCTCGCCCTCGCTGTCGCCGGACCGCTGTGGTCGATCGGCCTGCTCCGGCTGCCGGCGCTGGCCGCAGCGATCCTGCCCGGGGCCGGCGACGCCACCAGGCCGGCATTCCTGATCGGCCGGCTGCTCACCGCGGTGATCGTGCTCGCGCTGCCGACCATGCTCATGGGCGCCGGCTTTCCGCTGCTCGCCCGCGCCGCCGCGCGCTCGGTGCCGGAGCTCCACCACGGCATCGGACGTCTGGTTGCCGGGGCGACTCTCGGCGGCGTCGCCGGGGTGATCGCAACCGGGTTCGTTGTCCTGCCCAGAGCCGGGGTCCCGGGCGCCGCGGCGTTCGCCGCCGCGGCCAACCTGGGCGCGGCCATCGCAGCGCTTTCTGCGCAGCGAGCCATCTTCGGACGCCAGGAGCGGCGTGATGCGACGCCCGCACCACCGCTCGAGCTCGACCGGACGGCGATCGTCCTGCTCGCCGCCGCCACCATCTCCGGCGGCCTGGTGCTGGCCGCGGAGACGGTCTGGCACCGCGCCTTGCTGATGGTGGTGGCCAACTCGACCGCCACCCTGACCCTGCTGCTCGCGGTGACGCTGGCCGGGCTCGCAGCCGGGGCTGCCGCATCGACGCGGCTGCTCGGCCACGGACAGCCCCTCGCCTGGTGGGCCAGGCTGCAGGCCGCGGCGGCGCTGCTGCTCGTCGGCCAGGCGCTGCTCATCGACCGCATCGCGCTTGCCGCGCGCCTCCTCCGACCGGACACCGGCTGGGCGCGGGTCCTGGTCCCGCCGCTGCTGCTCGGCGGCAGCGTCATCCTCCCGGTCGCCATCCTGCTTGGCGCGGCGTGGCCGCTGTTGCTCGCCGCCGCGACGCCCCGTGTCGAGGACGGCGGGCGCCGCCTCGGCGCGATGGGGGTCGTCAACTCGATCGGCGCCGCGCTCGGCGCCGCCGGTGCCGGCTTCCTGGCGCTGCCCGCCCTCGGCTTCGGCCGCTGCCTGGTGCTGCTGGCCGCCTGCCACGCGGGGCTCGCCGCAGTCGCCGCCCGCGGGCGCCAGCGATCGCTCGCCATCGGGGCCACGGTCGCCGCCGCCCTGCTCGCCATTGGCGCGCTGACCGCCCCTCGCTTCGCCGCGGTGTCGCTGCCGTCGCTGGCCGGCGATTCCAAAGCGCAGATCCTCGCCTACCGGGAGTCGCCGTCGGGCACGGTCGTCGTCACCGAGGATCGGGGAACCGGCGTGCGCTCGATGTATGTCGACAACAACGCGGTGATCGGCTCGACCTACGACGCCCTCAAGGTGGTGCGGATGCTCGGCCTGGTGCCGGCCCTGCTCCACCCGCGGCCCGAGCGCGTGCTGGTCATCGGCTACGGCGCCGGCGTGACCACCGCAACGATCGCGGCGGTGCCGGGTGTTACGAGCATCGAGGTGGCGGAGATCGTGCCCGAGGTGATCGAGGCGGCGAGCTTCTTCGAGCCGCTCAACCATGACGTGCTCCGGGATCCCCGGGTGCGCGTCGCCGCCAATGACGGCCGCAACCACCTGCTGCTCGGCGGCCCACCCTACGACGTCATCACCTGCGACCCCGTCCATCCCCTGTACGGGTCGGCGCCTCTCTACTCGCTGGACTTCTTCAACCTGTGCCGCAGCCGCCTGGCGCCGGGCGGCGTCGCCTGCCAGTACCTCCCCCTGCACCGCATGCCGGCCCGGGAGTTCCGGCGCGCGGTCGCCACCTTCCAGGCCGCCTTCGCGGAGACCTGGGTGCTGTTCGGCCTCGGCCACGCGATGCTGGTCGGCAGCGACCGGCCGCTCGACCTCGACTGGCACCGCTGGCAGACGGTGCTCGAGGCGCACGCGTGGCCGGACGATCTCGCGGCCTCGGCGCTGGCGACGCCGGCCCAGATCGCCGCCCTGCTCCAGCTCGACCCCGAGGCCTGCCGGCGGCTGGCCCTCGGCCCGCCGTCGACCGACCTCCAGCCCCGCCTCGAGTTCCTCGCTCCGGCCGCCTACCGGGAGGGCCTGTGGGAGGCCAATGCGCGGCTGCTCGTCGACGGCTACCAGTCGCCGCTCGGGCGGATCCGCGGCCTCCCACCGTCGCTCACCGAGGCGGTGCGCAGCCTGGTGGCCGGCAAGCGCCTGCTGCTGTTCTCCCTGCTCGAGCGCAGCGCCGGCAATGCGGACGGATCCCTGCGCTGGCTCTCTCTCGCCCTCCAGGTCGCCGGTGACGACCCCGAGGTCCAGTACTACGCGCGGCAGGTCAACGCCGAGCTGGCCGGCGATCGCTGATCAGGCGACGCCACGATCGCCGCCCGCTACCATAGGGCGGTGGCGCTCCTCGACGACGACGCCCTGGTGCTCGACTCGCTGCCCTACGGCGAGCTCCACCTCATCCTGTCGCTGCTGACGCCGTCCGCGGGCGTCGTGCGCGCCGTCCTGCGCGGCGCGCGGGGCGGCAAGCACCCGCAGGCCGCCGCCACCCAGCTGCTGTCGCTGATCCACGTCGTCGCGTTCCAGGGGCGCCGGGCCGAGCTCGCGACGGTTCGGCAGGTCGAGCTCAAGGTGTCCTCGTTCCCCCTCGCCGGCGACCTCGAGCGATCGACGGCCGCCGCGGTCGTCGCCGAGCTGCTGACCACCTTCTGCCCGCAGGGGGAGCCTGCTCCGCGCCCGTTTCGGCTCGGCGTCGCAGCCTTGAACGCGTTGATCGGCGGCTCCGCCCCCACCACCGTGGTCGCCTACAGCCAGCTCTGGATCCTCACCCTGAGCGGCCTGATGCCGCCGCTCGAGGACTGCTCCGAGGTCGCGGACGACCTCGAGTTCCTGGTCGCCTGCCGGACCCTCGGGCCGTCCGAGCTGCCGAGGCGGCCGTCCGCCGAGCTCATGCGGTGGCTCGACCGCCGGGTCCGGCGCGAGGCCGACCGGCCGCTGCGGGCGCTCGACTTCCTCCGCGCGAGCGGGGCCTGATGCGCTCGGTGACTGTCCTGCGGGCCGGCGATGGCGCGGTCGTCGCCTTCGCCGACCCGGTGCTGTCGGAGGCGGTGCTCGCCGAGTTGGAGGCCTGCCTCGACTCGCTGGAGCGCGGCGGCGGCCGCACACCCGTCGTGCTCCGCTCCACCCATCCGACGATCTTCCTGGCCGGGGCCCATCTCGCCGAGATCGCCGCCCTGGACGCGGCGCATTGCACCGCCTACGCGCGGCGCGGGCGCGCGGTGCTCGATCGCCTGGCTTCTTATCCGGCGCCGACCGTCGCCGCGGTCCACGGCTCGTGCTCGGGCGGCGGCTTCGACCTGGCGCTGGCGTGCGACCGGATCGTCGCCGCTGACGCGGCCACCTTCAGCCACCCGGGAGTGCGCCGGGGTCTGGTGACCGGCTGGGGCGGAACCGTCCGCTTGCCCGCTGCGACCGGCGCAGCGCTGGCTGGCCGGGCCATGGTCGCCGGCGCTCCGATCAGCGGCCGCGAGCTGGCGGCCCGCGGCATCGCSGTGGCCGCCGACGGCGATGTCGTCGCGGCGGCCTGCACCGTGGCGGCGCGGCTCGCCGCCGTCCCGCATGCCAGGCTGACGCTGTGGCGCGCCTTTCGTGCGTCGCGATCACGGTGGCCAGCGGCCGCACCGGCTATAATCGGGTCAGCCGCGGTGCCCTGACGGATCACGTGAGGAGCTCCTCCCGGAGGACGCCGGGCGCTCGGGAGACCGCATGACACAGACCATCCTGCTCGCCGACGACAGCCTGACCATCCAGAAGGTCGTGGAGCTGACCTTTGCCGACACGCCGTACACCGTGGTGGCCGTGTCGAGCGGCGATGAGCTCCTCGCGAAGATCCCGGAGGTTCGGCCCACCGTCATCATCTGCGACATCCTGATGCCCGGCCGCGACGGCTACGACGTCTGCCAGGACATCAAGTCGAGCCCCGACACCCTCCACATCCCGGTGATCCTGCTCTCCGGCACCTTCGAGCCTCTCGACCGCGACCGCGCCCTGGCGGTCGGGTGCTCGGAGATCCTCGCCAAGCCGTTCGAGGCCCGCAAGCTGATCGACACGGTCGACCGCCTGGCGCGCGGCCAGGACGCGCCGCCGGCCGCTGCCGTCGCCGAGCTGCGGCCACGAGACGCCGAGACCGGTCCGATCGCGTTCGGCGCCGCGGGTGGCGACGCCTTCGCGCCGCGGCCGTCGCAGCCGGGTGACGTTCGGACCGCCTCGACCGCAGGCGACGCCGCCTTCGCGGCCGCGGAGTTCGGAGAGGGCCTCGACTTCACGGAAGCCGGGTTTGAGGAGTTCGAGGTCGCAGCTCGGGAGCGGGCCGCCGTCACGGTCGAACCGCCGCGGGAGGGCCTCGACTTCGAAATCGGCGGCAGTGATATCGATCCCTTCTCCGACCTCGGCGAGGAGCCTGCGGACGCGCCCGGGGACGGCACCTTCGCCGACGCGTTCGTGGCGGGCGAGGAGCCTTTCGGCGACGCGGTCCAGGAGCTCGACGAGTCGGACGTCGCGGGGGCCGTCTTCCGGTCAGCCGAACGCCCTGCGTCGCGCGTCCCGGTCGAGGAGAGGGTCGTGGTCGAGGCCTCGGAACGCGCCCCCTTCGTCGAGCCGCTCGCCCTCGGCGGCGACCGCGCTCCGGAGCTGGAGACCGGCCTGGCGGTCAGTTCGATGGACGCGCCCGCCGTCGACGAGCTCGACCTCGCAGCCGCCGCGGCAACGGTGGGCGCCGGCTCGCCGTTCATCACCGATGCCGACACCGCGCCGCTGCCCCCGATCACGGGGCCGGTCGCCGCGCCGGCTGACGCGGTCACTGCCCCGGCCGCAATCGCCGGGCTGTCCGACGAGGACGTCGATCGGATCGCGCGCCGCCTGCTCGAGCTCGCCCACTCGACGATCGAGCAGATCGCCTGGGAGGTCATTCCCGACGTCGCCGAGATCATGGTGCGCGAGCGGATCCGCCAGCTCGAGTCCGAGTTCGAGACCGAGAACTAGCGCTCCGGCCATGACGGGTCCCGCCACCAGACGAGCGGATCGACAGGCTCCCGGATGGTCTCCGTCCACCGGCGCGCCGGCCGGCAGCCGGCCGGCGACGACCGCCGAGGGGGCTCGAACCAGGTGAACGCCCTCGCCGCCGAGCTGGCCCGGTCGCTCGACCCTCTCGTCGACAACCTGGTGCTGTTCGAGACCGTCGATTCGACGCACCTGGTGGCGCTGCGGCTGATCGATCAGGTCGACGTCGAGGGCCTCGTCCTGCGCCCGACCGTCGTGATCGCCGACGCGCAACGCATCGGCGTCGGTCGCGGTGGCCGGCGCTGGGTCTCACCACCAGGCGGCCTGTACCTGAGCTGGCTGTCGTCTGCCGTCTCCGACCACGTCGTCGCCCGCTTGCCGATGCTGGCGGCAGCCGCGGCCTGTCTCGCCCTCGCCGATGCGGGTGTCGACGAGGCCGGCATCAAGTGGCCGAACGACCTCCTGGTCGATGACCGCAAGCTCGCCGGCATCCTCGTGCATTGCCGGCGCGGCACCGTCAACCGCGTCACCGTCAGCCTCGGCGTCAACGTGGTTCCGATCATTGCGCCCGTCGAGGGCGCAAGCCGGCCGCCGATCTCGCTCGCCGAGGTGATCGGTGCGGAGGCGGCCACTCCGGCAAGGACCGGCGTCGCGGTCGGCTTCGTGCGCAGGCTGGTCGAAGCCATCGCCGACCCCGCGCCTGCGCTCGAGCGGTGGCGGCGCCGCCTGGTCCACCGTACCGGAGACCAGATCTCGGTGCGCACCGCCGCCGGCGCGATCGAGACCGGCACCTTCGCCGGGCTGACCGATGAGGGGTTCCTCCGGCTCGGGCAGGGGCCCGGCGAGCGGGTGATCTCCGGCGGCGACGTCGTCGAGAGCTGACGCCGCGCAGGCCGCGGCAGCGGCCGCTACTTCAGCCGACCGAGGAAGCGGTCCGGCGGTTCGAAGCCGGTGATCCGGAACTGCTCACGACCGTCGCGCAACACGATCACCGTCGGCATGCCCATCACCTCGAAGCGCATCGCCGCGGCGTCGCCGACATCGGTGGAGCGGGTCTGGTCGACCTTGAACCGCGCGTAGCCCGCCAGCAGCTCTGCGACTCGCGGGTCGGCGAAGGTCAGCTCGTCGAGCTCGCGGCAGGGCGCGCACCAGTCGGCGTAGAAGTCGATGATGACCGGCTGCCCCGAGGCGATCGCAGCGGAGGCGCGCGCCTCGTCATACGGCTGCCACTCCAGGTGCGCCGCGGCCGAGCCCTCCCCGCGCGGCAGGTAGAGCAGCCCCGCGATCACGAGGCCGAGCGATACCAGGCGCATCACGCGATCGATGACCGGCTGCTGGTGGCCGGTGCGGTCGACGACGAGCAGGTAGAGCCCGCCCATGATCAGGACCACGGCCATCGCAATCGCGCCGCCCTCGCCGGGCAGGAAGGCGCGCGCGAAGTAGACCGCGAGCGCCACCAGCAGCACGCCAAAGACCTTGCGGATGCCGACCATCCAGGCGCCGGAGGCGGGCAGCTTGTTGAGCGCGCCGGTGAAGGTGCCGAGCAGCAGGTAGGGCAGGCCGAGCCCCATCGAGAGGGTGAAGAAGAGGACGAAGCCGAGCAGCACGCTGCCCTTCTGCCCGACGTAGGTCAGCAGCCCGAGCACGAACGGTCCGATGCACGGGGCGGCCACGAAGCCGACCACGAGGCCCATCAGGAAGGCGCCGAAGCCGCCGCGGCGGCCGCCGGCGGCGCGCATCGCCCAGCCGGGCACCCGCAGCTCCCAGAGCCCGAACATCGACGCGGCCAGGGCCAGCATGACCACCACGATGACGGCAACCACGACCGGGTTCTGCATCGCGGAGCCGAACAGCGCCCCGGTGAGCGCAGCGGTGACGCCGAGCGCGGAGTAGGTCACGGACATGCCGAGGACATACATCACCGCGAGCCCCAGGGTGCCGCCGGAACGATTGGCGGACTGCTGCGAGAAGAAGCCGACGGTGATCGGGATCAGCGGGTAGACGCACGGCGTGAGGTTGAGGGCGAGGCCGGCGACGAACACGGTCAGGATCAGCAGCGGCAGCGAGGTCCCGGCGAACGGTCCCCCGGCGGCGCCGGTCTCCGAAACCCCGGCGGCGGCCGCTCGCTGCGGGAAGAGCTCGCTGTTGGCCGGCGCCGACGCCCTGCCCGCCGGCGCGACATCGACCGTCAGCGCGGCCTTGACCGGCGTTGGGGGCAGGCACTGGGTGTCGTTGCAGGCCTGGGCGGTGAGGGTGACGGCGAGCTCGGAGCGGCCGGCCGCAGCGGCCGGCACCTTGACCGCGGCCACGATCACCACCTTCTCCTGCCAGACCTCGATCGGCGTCTCGGCGAAGGCGAAGGAGAGCTTGCGGCCCGCCGGGTACTCAACCGCGTCGACCGACCACCCTTCGGGCAGCCGCCACTCGACCGTGGTCGGCATCGAAAACTCGTCGCCGGGTTGGTCGGAGTTGACGTGCCAGCCGCGGTCGACGGTGAGCTCCACCGCGAGGCGTGCCGGCTCGCCGGCCACCAGCGGCGTCCGATCCGCCAGCAGTCGCACGCCGAACACCGGATCGTGCCCGGCTGCCTGGGCCCCCGCCAGCGCGGCGAGGAGAGCCAACAGCACCACACCTGACGCTATCGATCGCGTGTTCATCCGTCTCGGCCTCTCTTCGTCGACTCGCCCTGCTCAACCGGCTGGCGGTTCGCCATCGCGGCCGCCTCGCCGCAGCCGCCGGATGAGCTCGCGGATCTCGTCTGAATACCCTTCCCAGTGCTCGCTGACCAGATCGGGGCGCCGGCAAAGGGTCGCCTCGACTGCCCGCTCGAGGCGCCACCTCCGCACCGCCTCGTGGTTCCCGGAGCGTAACACCTCCGGCACCGGGTGTCCTTCCACGTCCGGCGGCCGGGTGTAGCAGGGGTGGTCGAGCAGTCCCCGCGAGAACGAGTCGTCGACCACCGACGCCGGGTCGCCCACGACCCCGGGGAGCAGCCGGGCCACGGCCTCGATGACGGCCATCGCCGCGACCTCGCCGCCGCCGAGGATGAAGTCGCCGAGCGAGATCTCTCGCGGTCGGAGAATGTCGACGATCCGCTCGTCGAAGCCCTCGTAGCGCCCGCAGAGCACGATCACGCGCTGCTGCGACGCCAGCTCCTCGGCCATCGCCTGGCTGAACGGCGTCCCGCTCGGGGTCAGCAGCACGAGCAGGCTCGCAGCAGGCGATCCCGCCTGCAGGGCGCGGACGGCGCGCAGCACCGGCGGCGCCTGGAGGACCATGCCGGCACCGCCGCCGTAGGGCTCGTCGTCGACCTGTCCCCACTTGTTCTCGGCCCACGAGCGGAGGTCGTGGACGTCGATCTCGACCAGACCACGCTCGACCGCCTTGCCGAGCACGCCGGTCGTGCGGAAGGCCGTGAACAGCTCGGGGAAGATGGTCACCACATCGAGATGCATCGGTCTCGAGACCTCCCCAGGCCGCTCCGATGCGCCCGGTCGCTCACGCCTCGAGCGGCCGGAGCGCGGATGCTAATCGGCGATCACCGCATCGTCGTCGAGCAGCCCGCGCGGCGGAGCGAGCACCACTCGCCGGCGCTCGAGGTCGACCTCGCGCACGATCTCGGGAACGTACGGCACCAGGAAGTCCCGGCGGTCGCGGCGCACCACGAGCCGCCGCTGCCCACCGGCGCCAGGATCCACGCCGGTGACCGTCCCCAGGCTCTCGCCGTCGATCCCGACGCACTCGAGGCCGACCAGGTGGTGCTCGTAGTGGTAGCCCTCGGGCAACTCCTCGAGCGCAAGCGCGGGCAGGAACAGGAACTTGCCCCGCCACGCCTCGATGGCGGTGCGGTCGCGCAAGCCGCCCACCGACAGGAGCCAGCGCCGCTTGTGGTAGCGGACACGGAACACCTCGTGAAACTCGGTCGGCCCGTCCTCGCCCCCGAGCCCGAAGCGGAGGCCATCGGTCAGCCGCTCGGGGAAGTCAGTGACGATGTCGACCAGGACGTCGCCATGAACCCCGTGCGGCTTCCCTACTCGGCCGACGATCAGCCACTCCGGCTCGGTCACCGGACCGCTACTCGAGGATCTCGAGCACAAAGCGCTTCTGCACCTTCATCCCGGCCGCGGCCAGCAAGGTCCGGATCGCGCGCGCCGTGCGGCCCTGTCGGCCGATCACCTTACCGAGATCCTCGTTCCGCACGCGAAGCTCCAGGACCGTCGTCTGCTCACCCTCGACCTCGGTCACGCGGACATCCTCGGGACTGTCCACCAATGCCTTCGCAATCTCCTCGACCAGGTCCTTCATGGCACTCACAGGGAGCTCCTTTCGCGGTCTGCGGTCAGGCCGGCTGCTGACGCTGCGCTCGCTTGATGAGCGAGCGGACGGTCTCGGAAACCCCCGCGCCCTTGCCCTGCCACTGCGCGACCTTCTCGAGGTCGATCTTGAGCTCGGGCGGATCGCTGTGCGGGTTGTAGACGCCCACCTGCTCGACATAGTCGGCACCCGGCGTCTTCCGCGAGTCGGACACCACCACGCGGTACATCGGCTTGCCCCTGGCGCCGCCCCGCCGCAGTCTGATCGTCAACATTTCGTTCTTCCTCCTGGTCGTTGGGAGTCCTTCAGCGGATTCCCAGCTGTCGCTTCAATGTCCGGGCGTCGACTTTGCCCAGACGTTTCATCAGCTTACGCATCTGTCCGTATTGGCGCAAGAGCCGATTGATTTCCTCGACGCTGGTGCCCGACCCTTTCGCCACCCGGCGCTTGCGGGAAGCGTTCAGCAGCTGAGGGTGCCGGCGCTCCTGCGGCGTCATCGAGTCGATGCACGCGCCCATCTTCTTCAGCTGCTGCTCCTGGACCTCGGTCGCGCCGCCGGAGGGCAGCATCTTGCCGGCGCCCGGGACCATCTCGAGCACCTGCTGCAGGGGGCCCATCTTGCTCAGGCTTTGCAGCTGGTCGCGCAGGTCCTCGAGGTCGAACTTGTTCTTGCGGAGCTTGGCCTCGAGGGCGCGGGCCTTGCGCTCGTCCAGCGCGTCCTGCGCCTTTTCGACGAGCGTCGCCACGTCGCCCATGCCGAGGATGCGGCCGGCCATCCGGTCAGGATGGAACTGCTCGAGGTTCTCGAGCCGTTCGCCGATGCCGGCGAAAACGATCGGCCGGCCCACGACCTCGCGGATCGACAGCGCGGCGCCACCCCTGGCGTCGCCGTCGAGCTTGGTCAGGATCACGCCGGTGATGTCGAGGTGCTCGTGGAACGCTCGCGCCGACCGCACCGCGTCCTGGCCGGTCATCGCGTCGGCGACGAAGACGATGTGCTTGGGCGCCAGGATCTTCTTCAGGCGGTCGAGCTCGCCCATCAGCTCGTCGTCGATGTGCATCCGGCCGGCGGTGTCGAACAGCAGCACCTGATAGCCCTTGATCGATGCTTCCCGCAGCGCCCGCCGCGCGATCGCCTCGGGGTCGTCCATGTCACGGGTGTCGACGGTCGGGATTCCCGCCTGCTGTCCGAGCACGAGCAGCTGCTCGCGGGCCGCAGGGCGCGAGGTGTCCGCCGGCACGAGCAGCGGGAAGAGGCCCTTCGAGGACTTGAGCCAGCGCGCGAGCTTGGCCGCGGTCGTGGTCTTGCCCGATCCCTGCAGGCCGACCAGCATGATCACCGCGGGCCGGCCCTTGAAGTCGAGGTCGGCGGTGGTCCCGCCGAGCAGCTTGACCAGCTCGTCGTGGACGATCTTGGTGACCATCTGGGCCGGCGTCACCGAGCTGAGCACCTCCTTGCCGACCGCGCGCTCGCGCACGCGGTCGATGAAGGCGGTGACCACCTCGACGCTGACGTCGGCCTCGAGCAACGCGAGACGGATCTCGCGGAGCGCCGACTCGACGTGGTACTCGGTGAGGTGGCCCTCGCCGCGGAGGGTCTTGGTGACCCGGGCAAGACGTTCCTGGAGCGTCTCCAGCATGGGAGACGCAGTCTAGAGAACGCCTCAGTGCCGGTCAAGCGCGCGGGCCCGCGGCGACACGGCCGCGGGGCCGCGGCCTGGCGGTATAATCGAGCTGGCAGATGTCGTCGATCCTGCTTCGCCCGAGCTGCCCCGCCGAGGACGACCCCGAGATCGGAAGGCTCCTCGAGCTGATCGCCGCATGCTCGGGCGCGTCGTTCGTCGAGCTCGAGCTCGAGCCGCCGGGCGGCGAGGCGCGCCGCTACCGCCTGGGGCGACCGACCCCCGAGGCGCATTCCCGATCGCTCGAGCTGCGGCATCATCGCGGCGCGCTGCGGCTCGGCGGCGTCGACCGCGCCCCCGATCGGCTTGCCGACCTGGTGGCGTACAGCCTCGACCGGATTCTGCTCTGCCTGCGATCCTCGGCGCAGGTCTCGATCCTCCGGGCGGCGCTCGACACCACCACCAGCGCGGTGCTGCTGTTCGACCACGACGGGGAAGTCGTCTACGCCAACCCGCCCGCCGACGCACTGCTGTCGCGCCAGACCGAGGCCGACGTCGAGGGCGGGCCGGCATCCGAGCGGCTGCAGCCGCTGTTCACGCGGGTGTGGTCGATGGTCGAGAAGGTGCTCGACGGACGGGTGACCCAGCTGCCGTGGACCTCGCCGCTGGTGCTCTCGGACGGCTCCGTGGTCGGCTGCGAGATCATGCAGGTCGGGGGGGAAGCCGGCGTGAACGGTGTCGCGGTGCTCGCCCTGCTGCAGCCGCTGACCACGCTGCCCAGCCTTTTCCTGGAGGCATTCTGCGCGCGCCACGGCGTGTCCCGGCGCGAGCAGGAGGTGATCGGCCTGCTGCTGGAGGGGCGTGGCACCGCGGAGATGGCGAGCCGCCTGTCGATCAGCGAGTACACCGTCCGGGACCACCTCAAGCGGCTGTACCGCAAGACCGGCACCCGGTCGCGCAGCGAGCTGATCAGCGTCGTGTCGACCGCGCGCATGGAGCCGGCCGGCGGCGCACATCGGCGCTGAAGGGTATTTCGGCCGGCGGCCGCCGGAACCTTTCGTCGGGTGGATATAATGGCTTTGGAGGCGCTCTGATGCGAAGCCTGCGCGCTGGGATCATCACGGTCCTTGTCCTGGCGGTGGCCGCTGCGGTGTCGGCGAGCGGTTACGTGGTGATCCTGAAAAACGGCACCAAGATCCCGTGCCGGGATCCGCTGCGGATCGAGGGCGGGAACGCGATCATCACCCTGGTGACCGGCACCGTCGCCTCGTACCCGGTCGATCAGGTCGACGTCGTCGAGACCGAGCGCTACAACCAGCAGGGGCTCGGCGATGCCCTCATCATCGACGAGCTGTCGATGGGCACCCCGATCCCGACCCCGACTCCCAAGCAGTCGCTCGGCCGCTTCGCCAGCATCGACGCCGGCAACCGCGACCCCGAGCTCGCCGCCAAGTTTGTGCCGACCCCGACCCCGACACCGGGCATCAAGCTGCAGCCGCAGCCCTACCACGACGAGCGGGTCGACCAGGCGTTCACCAGATACTTCGACGAGCGCAACCTGCTGCTCTACCGGACGAGCGCGGGGACCCGCCCGGAGTACTTCTTCGTCCAGGTCGTCACCGATTCCCAGCGCGAGGTGTTCGAGGCGCTGCGAATCGTGAACGACGCCTTCGCGCTGATCTTCAAGCTCCAGCCCCAGCTCGCGCCAGCGGCGATCGAGCTGCAGATGATCCAGACCACCGGCCGCGCCGCCGGCACCTTCAGGATCACGCCCGAGATGGCTCGCACGCTCGCCGAGAAGCAGACCTCGATCGAGCAGTTCTACGTGAACTACGTCATCTTCTGAGGCCGCGAGCAGCGCCTGGACGCGGCGGACGGCGCTGCCCGGGACGCTCGCCTGCACGACCTGGATCCCCGCGAGGTGGACGAGTGCGGAGGTCGCCGCGTGACCGAGCTGCGCCGCCACCAGCGTCGCGGAGGTCGGCGGCAGGGCGAGGAGCAGCCAGCGCAGCGGTGACAGCAGGAGCGCGAGCCCGAGGAGCGGCAGCACGACTCCGAGGACCGCCAAGTAGGCGGCGTAGAACGGGGCCGCCGACTTTGACGGGATGGCGTTGTTTCGGTAGCGTAGAGCCATGGGCGAGATCGCTGTGGTCGGCGCCGGCCTTGCTGGTCTGACGGTGGCGTATCGCCTGACCCAGCAAGGATACCGGGTCCGGATTTACGAGCGCTACCCGCGGCCGGGAGGCCTGGCGCGCATCATCGAGGTCGGCGGCGAGCCGCTCGAGGCCATCTATCACCACCTGTTCACCTCAGACCGGGCGTGCGTCGCGCTCGCCGAAGAGCTCGGCGTCGGCGAGCTCCTCGAGTGGCTGCCGTCCCGGATGGGCATCTGGACCGAGGGCCGCCTGTGGGACTTCGGCACTCCGGTGTCGCTGCTCCGCTTCGGTCCCCTCGGGCCGGTCGACAAGCTCCGCTTCGTGCTGGCGACCCTGCGCCTGCAGACCACCGGACGCTACCAGCAGTTCGAGAACGTCACCGCGGCGGAGTGGACCCGGCGGACCCAGGGCGAGCGGGTCTGGCGGACGGTCTGGGGGCCCCTGTTCTACCAGAAGTTCGCCGACCGCGCCGAGCAGGTCGCAATGGTCTGGCTGTGGGGCAAGCTCCGGCTGCGCGGCCGCTCGCGATCCGAGTCCGGGATGGGCGAGCGGCTCGGCTACATGCGCGGCTCGTTCGCCCGCCTGGTGACCGCGCTGGAGGACCGCATCACCGCCGCGGGCGGGGAGTTCCTGCTCAGCGAGCCGGTCCGGCGGATCGAGCGCGCCGACGGCCGCTTCCAGGTGGTCACCCGCGCCGGTGCGCAGCCCGCGGACCAGGTGGTCGTGGCGGCGCCGGTGCCGGACCACATCGAGATCGCAGGCCACCTCCTCGCCGAGGGCGAGCTCCGCCGCCTGCAGGGCCTGCAGGCCACCTCTGCGATCTGCACCGTGCTCGAGATGAGCCGTTCGCTGACTCCGTTCTACTGGCTCAACATCGCCGACCCCGAGATGCCGTTCGGCGGCCTCATCGAGCACACCAACTACATCCCCCGCGAACGCTACGGCGGCCGCCACATCCTCTACATTTCCAACTACCTGTTCCCCGACCACCCGCTGTATCGGGCGACCAAGGACGACGTCCTGCGCAGCTACCTGCCGGCACTCCGGCGGCTCAACCCCGCCTTCGACCGGTCGTGGATCCTGGCCAGCCACCACGTGCGCGCCGACTACGCCCAGCCCGTGGTCACGGTCGGCTACCGCGAGCAGATCCCGGCCATGCGGAGCTCGGTGCCCGGGCTCTATCTGTGCTGCATGGCCCAGATCTTCCCCGAGGACCGCGGCATGAACTACGCGATCGCCTACGCCGATCGGGTCGCGCGGCTGGTCATGGAGGATCTGCGCGGCGCGGATGGCGGCGCCGCCGGCTCAGCCGCGGAAACGATCTGATTCGCATCTGGAGGCCAGCGCTCAATCCGTCTCCGTGCCCGTGCCCGTGATCGCGTCCAGCCTGCCGCGGATCACCTCGGAGACGGATACGGGCACGGGCCCCGACCCCAATCCCTCGACCCGCCCCCTCGACCGCTGTAGTACCATGTGCGGGCCCGGAGCTCCGGGCCGACAAGCGGAGGCTCGAAAGATGGCTGGGAAAGCTCTCGAAGTGACTGATGGCAACTTCCACGACGTGATCATGAACGCCGAGGTCCCGGCGCTCGTGGACTTCTGGGCGGTGTGGTGCGGGCCGTGCCGCGTCGTCGCCCCGATCGTCGAGGAGCTCGCCGAGGAGTATGCCGGCCGCGCGGTGATCGGCAAGATGGACGTCGATCAGAACAAGCAGGTCGCGACCCAGCTCGGAATCCAGGCCATCCCCACCCTCCTCATCGTCAAGGGCGGCCAGATTGCCGACCGGATCGTCGGCGTCGTCGACAAGAACAGCCTCAGGGCCAGGCTGGACGCACTGCTGTAGCGGCCGCCGCCGTTCTGGCGACCTCCACCACCGGTGGCGCGCGTGCCTGCCTCGTCATGAACGCTCCGGTGCTCGCGCCGGGCGCGGCTGAGAACGTCACCAGCTCCAGGAGGAGCCCAACGATGCGATGGAGTCGGACCTTCATTTTCACCCTGCGCCAGGACCCCTCTGACGCGGAGGTCGTGTCCCACCGGCTGATGGTCAGAGCGGGCCTGATCTCCAAGCTCGCCACCGGGATCTACAACTACCTGCCGCTCGGCTGGCGGGTGCTGCAGAAGCTGCAGGCGATCATCCGCGAGGAGATGAACCGCGCCGGCTCGTCCGAGCTCGTGCTGCCGGCGGTCCAGCCGGCCGAGCTGTGGCAGGAGTCGGCCCGTTGGTTCGAGTATGGCCCCGAGCTGCTGCGCATCAAGGACCGCCACCAGCGCGACTTCTGCTTCGGCCCGACGCACGAGGAGGTCATCACCGACATCGTCCGCCGCTCCGTCACCTCCTACCGGCAGCTGCCGGTGAGCCTCTACCAGATCCAAGTCAAGTTCCGGGACGAGATCCGACCGCGCTTCGGGCTGATGCGGGGGCGTGAGTTCCTGATGAAGGACGCCTACTCCTTCCACTCGAGCGCGGACGACCTCGACCACACCTACCGCGCGATGGAGGAGGCCTACCGGCGGGTGTTCGCGCGCTGCGGCCTGTCGTTCGTCGAGGTCGAGGCCGACACCGGCAACATCGGCGGGTCGGAGTCGCACGAGTTCATGGTGCTTGCCGACACCGGCGAGGACGCGGTGCTGTCGTGCTCCGAGTGCGGCTACGGAGCCAACTCCGAGAAGGCGACCACCGGAGCGCTCGCGCCGGCGCCGCCGTGGCCGCTCGAGAGTCCGGCCGCGCCGAAGCCGGTCGACACCCCCGAGCAGCGCACCGTCGACGAGGTCGCCTCCTTCCTCGGCATCGCGCCCTCGCACCTCATCAAGACCATGATCTTCGAGACCGACACCGAATTCGTCGCGGCCCTGATCCGCGGCGATCTCGAGGTCAACGAGGTCAAGCTCAAGAACCTGCTCGGCGCCGTCCACCTCCAGCTGGCTTCCGAGCAGAAGATCGAGCAGGTCACCGGCGCGCCGCAAGGCTTCGCCGGACCGGTCGGGCTCTCCGGTGCCCGCATCGTCGCCGACGAAACGGTGATGGAGCTGCCGGCTGCCGCCACCGGGGCCAACCGCACCGACACCCACCTCGTCGGCGTGGTGCCGGGCCGCGACTTCACCCCGGTCCAGGTTGCCGACCTCCGCCGGGCCCGGGCCGGCGACCCCTGCCCGCGCTGCCCCGGTCAGCTCGTCGAGCGGCGGGGCATCGAGGTCGGGCACGTGTTCAAGCTCGGCACCAAGTACTCATCGAAGATGAAGTGCAACTTCCTCGACCACGAGGGGCGCGAGCACCCGATGATCATGGGCTGCTACGGTCTCGGCGTCGGCCGCACGGCGGCCGCGGCCATCGAGCAGAATCACGACCAGCGCGGCATCATCTGGCCGCTGCCCCTGGCTCCCTTCGAGGTGCTGCTCGTGCTGCTCAACTCCGACCAACCTGACGTCGTGGCGGCGGCCGACCGGCTGTACCAGGAGCTCGCCGACGCCGGCGTCGACGTCCTCTACGACGACCGCAGCGAACGGCCCGGCGTCAAGTTCAACGACGCCGACCTGATCGGGTTCCCGGTGCGGGTGGTGGTCGGGTCGCGCGGCCTCGCCGACGGCCAGGTCGAGATCTCGCTGCGCCGCGACGGCGTCAAGCGCATGGTCAAGCTGGCGGACACCGTTGCCGAGATCGAGCGACTGCTCGAGCAGCTCAGGATCCACCTCGAAGCGTGAGCTCTCGGGGGACGGCGCGCTCTCGACCCGCTTCCGCTTCCGCTTCCGAGCCCGTGCCCGCTCGTTCGCTCCGTCCTCGAGAGCGCTTCGCGCCGATTCTCGAGAGGCGCTCCCCGAGGGAGCCACCTTTGGCGATTTCGGATCCAGAGCACACCTTCGGGAGCCACGCCGCTCCCAAGATCGCCAAAGATGGCACGCCCGAAGGAGGCCCGTTCCTCGTACTCGCCTCGCCTCCCGGCGCTGGAGCATCCGAGGGACGACTATCCGACCCGCAGCTCCTCGGCCGCCGCATCTGCGAGCTCTCCAATCCCCTGCACCAGCACTTTGAGGTCAGCGCCCATGCCGTCGGGGTCGAGCAGGCGCTTGATCTCCTGCCGCTCGGCCACCGTCCGCGCGTCGATCTCGGCGGCGGCGCCGACACCGAGACGCTCCATCTGGTCGGCGAGGCCGGCGCGGATCAGGAAGGGCGCGAGGCCCGACAGGCCGATCTCCCGCCAGCCCGCCTGATCGGCCGCCCGGCGGAGGTCGTCCCAGTTGACGTGGGCGCTGAGGTCACGCTCCCCGGGCTCGGCGAGCGGGTCGCGGGAAACCCGATGGGATTGCTGGACAGCGAGCGAGCCTCCGCGGCGGCCGCGCGCATCGTACAGGCGGCGGGCCTCGTAGCCGTAGTCAACGATCACCGCCAGCCCGTCGTCGCCGCCGAGCTCGAGCAGGCTCGAGTGCAGCGGCTCCGCATCGAGGCGCGCCTCCGCGACCTGGCCGGGCTCGAGAACCACGCCGTGGCCGGCAAAGTAGCGCTCGAGCTCCTCCCCGGCCGGCGCCTCGCGCCAGCGGCAGACATCGCCGTCCGCCGCGACCCGCAGCTCGCAGAGCACGCCCTCGCGCATCACGACGCGGTGCACCGGCTGCGCGTCGTAGAGCTCGCAGGCGTGAACCACGACCGGCCCTCGCGGCAGCTCCAGCTCCCTGATCGACGCCACCACGGCGAGCGGGACCGCCAGTCTGGCGTCGAGCCGCGCAGCTTGCACGGATCGCATGGCCGGCGAGCGCTCCACTGACCCGACGAAGCGGAGCGCGCGGCCGGCGTTGCCCGTCGCAACGGCGGCCAGCTCGGCGAGCAGCGAGCCGTCACCGGAGGCGACATCGCAGAAGGCGACCGGGCCGACCCGCGCGGCGAGCCGCTCGAGCCAGCCCGCGAGCACGGTCGCGTACCAGCGTGAGGCGGTCGGCGCCGTCAGGAAGTCGCCGCCGCGTCCGTAGCGCGGCGCCGCCGCGCTGTAGTAGCCGTGCCGGGGATGGTAGAGCGCCAGCTCCATGAAATCGCGGAAGCTGACCTCGCCGCCGCGCGCCGCGATCTCCCGTGCGATCCAGGACATGCGGCGATTGTAGGCCGGCCGCCGCCTCCCGGCACGCGGCAGCGGCGGTCGGAATTGTCCTTGCTGCCTGCCTGGTTCTATGGTATACAGCGTGCGCTGCTTTCGAAAGAAAGTGGGCCCCCGGCCCACTTTTTTTGATGGGGCAAGGGAGTCGGATGAAGCTGGATGCGAACCTGGAAAACGAGCTGACCGAGCTGGTTGCGGACGAGGGCCTCGAGCTTCTCGCGACCGAGCTCGTCGGCAGCGGCCCGCGCACCGTGCTGCGGCTCGTCATCGACGGGCCGAGCGGGGTGACGCTGGACCAGTGCGCCGACATCTCGCGACAGGCTTCAGCAATCCTCGACGTCTCCGATCCGATCCGCCACACCTACACCCTCGAGGTCACCTCCCCGGGGCTCGACCGCAAGCTGTACCGGCGGCACGACTACGCGAAGTTCGCCGGGCGCACGGTCAAGGTCAAGATGGACCCGTCATACCGGGCGCACCGGGCGGTCGTCGGCGAGCTCATCGGCCTCGAAGGCGACGAGGTCCGGCTCCGCACTCCGGCCGGGGACGACGTCAGCCTGCCGTACGAACACGTCGTCGAGGCGAGGCTCGAGGTCGACTGGCAGGCGGTCCTGAAGGAAGGGAAGAGCCGGCCATGAAGCTGGAAATCAACACTCTCGTGCGCCAGGTCGCCGCCGAGCGCGACATCGAACCGGAGAAGCTGATCGAGGCGATTGCCGAGGCGATCTCGTCGGCCGCCCGCAAGCACTTCAAAGAGCGCAACGTGTTGACCGAGATCGAGCCGGAAAGCGGCGAGGTCCAGTCCTGGATCGTGCGCGACGTGGTCGAAGAGGTCGAGGACCCGGAGACCGAGATGACGCTCGAGCAGGCGCAGGCGGTCGATGCCGCAGCCGAGATCGGCAAACCGATCAAGCTCGGCGCGCTGGACACCTCGCTGCTGGGCCGGATCGCGGCGCAGTCGGCCAGGCAGGTGCTGTTCCAGCGGGTCCGCGAGGCCGAGCGCGCGGTGGTCTATCGCAACTACGTCGGGCGCATCCACGAGATGATCAACGGCATCGTCAAGCGGGTCGACCGGGGATCGATCATCGTCGAGCTCGGCGACACCGAGGGCGTCATGCCCCGTAACCACCAGGTCCGCCACGAGCGCTACAGCCAGGGCGATCGCATCCGGTCGGTGGTGGTCGACGTCACGATGGATGCCAGCCGCCCGCAGGTCGTTCTCTCGCGCACCGATCCCGCACTGCTCGAAAAGCTGCTCGAAATGGAAGTGCCGGAGATCTACGACGGGACCGTGGTCATCAAGAAGTGCGTCCGCGAGCCTGGCGAGCGGGCCAAGGTGGCGGTCTTCTCGAAGGACCGCGACGTCGACCCGGTGGGGGCATGCGTCGGCCTCAAGGGCTCCCGGGTCCAGGCGATCACCCGCGAGCTCAAGGGCGAGAAGATCGACATCATTCCCTGGAACAGCGACCTCGTGACCTTCGCGCAAAACGCGCTCGCCCCGGCCAAGATCAACCGGGTCGCGGTCCGCGAGGAGCCGATCCTGGTCACCATGATCGACGAGCAGGGCCACGATATCCTCGACGAGGCCGGCGAGCCGATCACGAAGGACGCCCGGGAGACCGTGCTGGACGTGATCGTCGGCTCCGAGCAGCTGTCGCTCGCCATCGGCAAGCGCGGCCAGAATGTCCGTCTGGCATCGAAGATGCTCGGGTGCCGCATCGAGATCAAGAGCGAGGAGGCGGTCAAGGACGAGCTCGCTTCCGCGCTGGCGTCGATGCTGCGGGAGATGGAGGGGGTTGCGGAGGAGGAGGAGATCCCGGACGTCGCTGCGGCTTCGGAAAGCGTCGACTACAGCGAGCTGATCCCGCTCGAGGAGCTCGACATGCTGACGGACCGGCTGCGCGAGCGCCTCCAGAGCCACGGCCTCCACACCGTGCAGGACGTACTCGCCCGCGACGCAGACGGGCTGTCCACCATTCCGGGCATCGGGCCAGTCACGGCGCAGAAGTTGCTCGACATGTCCCGACGAGCCCTCCAGGTCGCGCTCGCCGAGGCGGTGGACGCGCAGGCCGGGGAGGAGTAGACGAGCATGCAGCAGCTGCGAGTGGTGGACCTGGCGCGAACCATGGGCATCAGCCCCAAGGAGCTCATTTTCAAGCTCCGTTCGATCGGCGTGAGCGTCAGTGGCGAGGAGGATGCCCTCGACCTTTCCACCGTCCGATCGATCATCACCGGCGAGACCCTCCAGAAGCGGCCCCGCGAGGTGATCGTCCGCCCCGAGGCGCGCGAAGAGGAGGCCCAGACCAGCACGGCCCGTGACCGGATGGCGCGGCGCCGCCGCCGCCAGGTCGTGCAGACCGAGAAGGAGATCCGCGAGTTCGCGACGCCGCCTCCCGAGGAAGGCGAGCCGTCCGAGCACGTCGAGGAGGTACCGGCCGAGCCGGTGGTCGCCGCCGAGGCAGCAGCCCAGGCTTCGCTCGAAGCCGCCGAGCTGACCGAGGCCGCAGAGGTTCCGGAGGTCGAGGAGATCGGCGAGGTCGAGGGAGTTGCGGCCGCCGCCGGTGCCCCCTTCGACGGCTCCGGCGAGGCCGAGGTTGAGGTCGAGGAGAAGCCGGAGTTCGAGATCACCGAAGAGGAGCTGACAGCGTCCCGCAAGGCCGGTGAAGAGGCGGCCCCGCTGCGGGTCCGACCGATTCGGGCCAAGACTCCACTCGAGCAGGGCCTGCGCGAGCTCACGCCGGACGAAATCAAGGAGAGCCTCGAAGCCCGCAAGCGGGCCGAGCAGCGGCGCAAGGTGGTCAAGCCGGGCGCCGGGAAGAAGGCCAAGGCGGCTGCCGACGCCAAGGAGATCCGCGAGCTGCTCACCAAGTTCGAGGAGCAGAAGCTCAAGGGGCAGCAGGAAGGTGCGGCGCCGACCCGCCCGGGACCGCGCCCCGGCGACCGGCGCCCGACCAAGAAGGCCCGCCGGCGCCTGCAGCGGGACGAGACGACTCCGGCCCCGCCGCAGCCGACCCGGACGGTGCAGTTCAGGGACGGCGAACGCCCGGACGGGCCGATCATCCTGTCCGAGATGGTGACCGCCCGCGAGCTCGCCGAGAAGCTCAACGTCACTGCCAAGGACCTGCTCGCGCTGCTCATCGCCAAGGGCGTGATGGTCACCACCAACCAGTCCCTGCCGCACGAGCTGGCGGAGGAGATCTGCGAGGACCTCGGCATCGAGGCGATGGTGGCATCGGCCGAGGAGGTGCTGGAGTACGAGCGCGAGGAGAGTCTTGCCGAGGTCGGTCCCGCCCTGCCGAGGCCTCCCGTGGTCACGGTCATGGGTCACGTGGACCACGGCAAGACCTCGCTGCTCGATGCGATCCGGTCGACCCGCGTCGCCGAGCATGAGGCGGGAGGTATCACGCAGCACATCGGCGCGTCGCGGATCGAGACCGACGACGGCCGGGTGGTGGTGTTCGTCGACACGCCGGGCCACGAGGCGTTCACCCAGATGCGCGCCCGCGGCGCCCAGGTCACTGACATCGTGGTACTCGTGGTGGCGGCGGACGACGGGGTCATGCCCCAGACCGAGGAAGCCATCAATCACGCGCGCGCCGCCAACGTGCCGCTGATGGTGGCGATCAACAAGATCGACAAAGGCAACGCCAACCCTGACCGCGTCAAGCAGCAGCTCGCCGAGCACGGGGTGCTGGTCGACGACTGGGGTGGCGAGGTGCCGTCGGTGCAGGTCTCAGCGAAGACCCGCAAGGGCATCTCGGACCTGCTCGACATGATCCTGCTGGTCGCCGAGATGAAGAACCTCAAGGCGACGGTCGAGGGTCCGGCCCGCGGCGTCGTGCTCGAGGCGCGCAAGGAGAAGGGCCGCGGCATCGTCGCCTCGATCGTGGTCCAGCAGGGCACGCTGAGCGTCGGCGACTTCTTCTTCTGCGGGTCGACCTGGGGACGGGTGCGGGCCATCACCAACGACCGCGGCGACCGCGTCGACACGGCCGGCCCATCGGATCCCGTGGAAGTCATCGGCTTCGAGGCCGTCCCGGCAGCGGGCGACGTCCTTCAGGGGACCGAGAGCGAGTCCAAGGCGGTCGAGGTCTCCAGCTACCGCAGCCTGCGCGAGAAGGAAGAGGGCCACGTCGCCGGCCGCAAGATCTCGCTCGAGAACCTGTTCGATCAGATCGCCGAAAGCGAGGTCAAGGAGCTCAACGTCGTCGTCAAGGCCGACGTCCAGGGTTCGGTCGAGGTGCTGCGGGAGGCTCTCTCGGCGCTCTCCACCGAGCGCGTCAAGATCAACCACCTGCATGGCTCGGTCGGCGCCATCACCACCAACGACGTCATGCTCGCGTCCGCGTCGAACGCGATCATCATCGGTTTCTCGGTGCGGCCCGAGCGGACGGCGCGCGAGCTCGCGGAGACCGAGCAGGTCGACATCCGCCTGTACACGGTGATCTACGATTTGATCGACGACGTCAAGAAGGCCATGGTCGGCCTGCTCGAGCCGGTCTTCCACGAGGAGGAGCTCGGCCACGCCGAGGTTCGCGAGGTGTTCCGGGTTCCCAAGATCGGCGCGATTGCCGGCAGCCACGTCACCGACGGCATCATCACCCGCACCGCCAAGGTCCGCTTGCTGCGGGACCACGTCGTCGTGTACGAGGGCCAGGTGTCGTCGCTTCGCCGCTTCAAGGACGATGCGTCGGAGGTGCGGCAGGGGTTCGACTGCGGCATCGGCCTCGACCGTTACCAGGACATCAAGGTGGGCGACGTCATCGAGGCCTTCCGGATGGTGGAGGTTGCTCCGGAGCTGTAGAGAGGCGACCGAGGATCTAGGGGCTGGAATCAGGGATCTAGGGCGGACGACAACGGAGGCGGATCGCGGGACGCGCGCACTCGCGCCACGGTCTCGAACGGTTGTGGATGGCAGCATCGCGATCCCCGCCCCGAGAGCCAAACCGTCGCGCGGACAACAAGAACATGGAACGGAACATCTACGTCGGTGTCGCGCGCCTCGAGGTCCACATCGAGGACGCCCACAGCCTCAAGGAGAAGAGGAGCGCGACGCGACCGCTCGTCGAGAGGATTCGCAACCGGCATCAGGTGCTCATCATCGAGGCCGACCATCAGGACTTGCACCAGCGCGCGGGCTTCGCGATCAGTGCCCTGTCGACCGACCCGGTGGACCTCGAGAGCCGCCTGCAGCGCGTGGAGAAGACGGTGCACGAGACCTGGGGTGGGTCGGTGCTGGCGTGGGACGTCGAGATCATTCAGGTGTGATAGGTGATAGGTGAAACGTGAGAGGTGATACGTGAGAGGTGAAAGGCCCGAGCCCGCTGCCGCGACCGCTTTCGCTGCCGCGTCCGGACCGGTCCGGAGCCTGAACACTGGGGACGGGAGACTGTGACGTGACGAGCCGGCAGACCTTCAGCCGCAACCGCCGCCTCGAGGGCGAGATCCGCGCGGTGCTCGCCGAGCTCCTCCGCTTCTCGGTCAAGGACCCGCGGCTCGACGACGTCACCGTGTCGGCGATCCAGCTGTCGCCCGATCGCACGCTGGCCCGGGTCTTCTACTCGGTGATTGGCGACGCCGAGCGCGAGCGGCAGGCCGCGGACGGTTTCGCGGCGGCTGCCGCGTTCATGCGCCGCGAGCTCGGCCACCGGATGCGGATGCGCACGGTGCCCGCCCTCGAGTTCCAGCGCGACACCTCGTACGAGTACGGCGACCGCATCGAGCGCCTGCTCGGCCAGCTCCACACCGAGCCGGCCGGCGCTGACGAAAGCCCCGACGGGGAGGAGTCATGACCCCCGGCGGCGGCGACGCCGGTGCCGCCGTCGAGCGCCTCGCCCGCGCCACACGGGCGCTGATCACCGGGCATCAGCGGCCCGATGGCGACTCCCTCGGATCGCAGCTCGCACTCGCCGAGCTGGCCGGCGCCCTCGGCGTGGCGACGGTGGTCGTCAACCATGACCCCGCTCCGAGCACGCTCGCAGACCTTCCGGGCGCCGCGCTGGTCGCGGTCGGCGCCTCGCTGCCGGCCGACTTCCCGGACCGCTTCGACCTGGTCGTCGCGGTCGAGTGCCCGGAGCTGGAACGGGCCGGATTCGACGGCCTGGACCGTCTGCCGATCCTCAACATCGACCACCATCCGGCAAACCCGCTGTACGGCGAGGTCAACTACGTCGACGTCGATGCCCCGGCGACCGGGGAGATGGTGTGGCGGATGTTCCGCGCAGCGGCGATCGAGCCGTCCGCGGCGGCCGCCACCAACACCTTCGTGGCGCTGTCGACCGACACCGGGGACTTCCGCTACGGGAACGCCACCGCCAGGGCGTTCCGCGCCGCGGCCGAGATGGTCGATGCCGGGGCCAGCCCGACCGCGGTCGCGCAGTGGATCCACGGCCGCCGCCGGGCGGCCGCCGTCCACCTCCTCGGTGCAGCGCTGTCGACGCTCCGCCTCGAGGCGGATGGCCGCATCGCCGTGATCGAGCTCGACCACGAGTCCTTCCGCCGCGCCGGCGCCAGCCCCGAGGACACCGAGGACATCGTCAACCACCCGCGCGCCATCGACGGCGTCCGCGCGGTGGTGTTCCTCAAGCAGTGGGAGCGCGGCGTCGTCCGGGTGAGCCTGCGCTCGACCGGCGCCGTCGACGTCCGGCGCGTCGCAGAGCGGCTGGGAGGCGGCGGGCACGCCAACGCCGCGGGCTGCACCGTCCAAGGCGACCTCGCGTCCACCCGAGAGCTGGTCGTCACCGCCGTCCGCGAGGCGGTGGAGGCGGCGTCGTGAGCCGCCGCCGCACCTCCCTGCGGCACGGGTTGCTGCTGGTGGACAAGCGCCCCGGGCCGACCTCCCACGACGTGGTGGACATGGCTCGCAGGGCGCTCCACGAGCGCCGGATCGGCCACACCGGCACGCTCGACCCGATGGCCGAGGGCCTGCTGGTGCTGTGCATCGGGCATGCAACCCGCCTTCAGCAGTTCCTGGTGCGCTGGGAGAAGACCTACCGGGGCCAGATCAGGCTCGGGCACGCCACCACCACCTACGACGGCGAGGGGGAGCCGGCCGACCCGCGCGGCGCAGTTCCGGAGCTCGACGGCGCCGTGATGGCGAGGCTGGAGGGCCGCTTCATCGGCGAGCTCGCCCAGGCTCCGCCGCCCTACTCGGCCAAGAAGATCGGCGGCAAGAGGATGTACGAGCTGGCCCGCGCGGGTCACCCGGCGGTCGCCGAGCCGAAGGCCGTGACCGTGCACGCCCTCGCTCTCGAAGCGCTCGAGCGCGATCTGCTCGGCGTCCAGGTGACGGTCTCGTCCGGCTTCTACGTGCGGTCGCTGGCGCACGATCTCGGCACCGAGCTCGGGTGCGGCGGCTACCTGGGCCAGCTGCAGCGGGTCTCGATCGGGCCGTACCTGGCCGACGACGCGATCCCGCAGAGCCTGCTCGAGACCGCCGACGACCCCGAGCTCATCGTCAGCCAGCAGGGGTGGATCCCGATCGACCGCGTCACACTCCCCTTCCCCGAGCTCCAGCTCAACCGCACCGCCAGCGAGCGCTTCGCCCACGGCCAGGAGGTGGTGGTCCTGCGCTCGGGCGGCGGCCCGCTGGCCGTGGACAACGAGGTCGCGGTGCGGTCGGCCGGTGGGCAGCTGCTCGGCGTCGGCCTCGTGCAGTCGGTGCTGGCGCGTGGGCGCACCGTGGGGATCCGCCCGTCGATGGTGCTGCAGGCCAGCGAGACCCAGCCAGCACAGCCCGCCGACAGCAACTCAACTGTTGCCAGCGGAGAAACTTCCTGATACCGTACCGCTGCCTCCTCGCCACCGGAGGAACCCATTGTGGAGGAGACATGAGTCACTTTGACGTACGAAAGCCCGCGATCATCGAGGAGTACCGGCAGCACGCCAACGATACCGGCTCGCCGGAGGTCCAGATCGCATTGTTGACCCGCCGGATCGAGTTTCTCACCGAGCACTTCAAGTCATTCACCAAGGACTTCCACTCGCGCCGTGGCCTGCTGCGGCTGGTGGGACGTCGCCGCCGCCTGCTCGACTACCTGAAGTCGAAGGACCTCGCCCGCTATCGCCGGCTTGTCGAGCAGCTCGGACTCAGGGGATAGGATCGAGACTCTATGAAAAAAGTCGTCACCAGATCCGTCGAGATCGACGGGAAACAGCTGTCTTTCGAACTCGGCAGAATCGCCAAACAGGCCGACGGCTCGACCGTCGTCCGGATGGGCGACACGATGGTCCTGGTGACCGCCTGTGCCGACACCTCCATCCGCGAGGGCGTCGACTTCCTGCCGTTGACGGTCGACTACCGGGAGAACACCTACGCGGGTGGCAGGATCCCGGGCGGCTTCTTCAAGCGCGAGGGGCGCCCCACCGAAAGCGAGATCCTCACCTGCCGGCTCATCGACCGGGGCTTGAGGCCGCTGTTCCCGGACGGCTACCACCGCGAAACGCAGATCATCGCATGGGTGATGTCCGCCGACGACGACCACGACCCCGACGTGCTCGGCATCTGCGGCTCGTCGATGGCGCTGATGGCCGCGGCATCGATTCCCTACGAGGCCGCGCTCGCCGGCGTCCGGGTCGGCCGCGTGGACGGCCGTTTCGTGGTCTTCCCGAGCTATGCCGAGCGGGAGGCGAGCGACCTCGACCTGGTCGTGGCCGGCACCGATGACGCCATCGTGATGGTCGAGTGCGGCGCCAATCACGTCGCCGAACAGGTCGTGATCGACGCGCTCGAGCTCGCCCACCGCGAGATCCGCCGGATCATCGCCCTGCAGCGCGAGATCGCCGCCGAGCTCGGGATCGTCAAGGCGCCGTTCGCGCCCGAGGCCGATCCCTGGCCGGCAGAGTTTGCCGAGCAGGTGAAGGCCCGCTGGACCGAGCCGCTGCGCACCGCGCTCCAGGTCAAGGGCAAGCTCGACCAGGGCGATGCGGTCGACGCGGTCAAGGAGCAGGCGATCGCCAGCCTGCCCGAGGAGCTCGCCGAGGAGCAGACCCCGTGGCTCAAGAGCCTGCTCCGCGGCCTGGTCAAGGACATCACCCGCGAGACCATTCTCGACCGCAGCCAGCGCCTCGACGGCCGCGCCTTCGACGAGATCCGGCCGGTGTCGTGCGAGGTCGGCGTGCTGCCGCGCGCGCACGGCTCCGCCCTGTTCACGCGGGGCGAGACCCAGGCGATCGTGACCTGCACGCTCGGCACCTCGGAGGACTCGCAGCTGATCGAGGCCTTCGAGGGCGAGTCGCGCCAGCACTTCATGCTGCACTACAACTTCCCGCCGTTCTCGGTCGGCGAGGTTCGCTTCCTGCGCGGACCCGGCCGTCGCGAGATCGGTCACGGCGCTCTCGCCCGCCGCGCCCTCGGCCCCATCCTCCCGGACACCGAGACCTTCCCCTACACGATGCGCGTGGTGTCCGACATCCTGGAGTCGAACGGCTCATCGTCGATGGCATCGGTGTGCGGCGGCTCGCTGTCGCTGATGGACGCCGGCGCCCCGATCAAGCGGCCGGTGGCCGGCATCGCCATGGGCCTGGTGTCGGACGGCAGCCGCTTCGCGGTCCTGACCGACATCGCGGGACAGGAAGATCACTACGGCGACATGGACTTCAAGGTCGCCGGCAGCCGCGACGGGATCACCGCCCTCCAGATGGACATCAAGGTCTCGGGACTGAGCCGCTCCATCCTCGAGCAGGCGCTAGAGCAGGCGCGCCGCGGGCGCCTCCAGCTGCTCGACGTGATGGACCAGGCGATCGCCGAGCCCCGGCCTGAGATCTCCCAGTATGCTCCGCGCATCTTCCAGATCAAGATTGACGTCGACCAGATCCGCAACGTGATCGGGCCCGGCGGCAAGACCATCCGGTCGATCGTCGACTCGACCGGCGCCCGCATCAACGTCGAGGACGACGGGACCGTCCAGATCGCCACCAGCGATCTCGAGGCCGCAGAGCGGGCGATCGCGATCATCCAGGGGCTCACTCGCCAACCGAAGATCGGCGAGGAGTTCGACGGCACTGTCAAGCGGATCGAACCCTACGGCGCCTTCGTCGAGATCCTGCCCAACCAGGATGGGCTGGTTCACATCTCGGAGATCTCGCTCGAGCGGATCCCCGACATCCGCGACGTGCTGACCGAGGGCGACCCGATGCGGGTCCGCATTATCGACATCGACGCCAACGACCGGATCAAGCTGTCGCGGCGGGCGATCCTCGAGGACGAGGCGCGCGCGCGCGGCGAGGAGATCCCGGAGCGGGCGGCGGCGCCGCGTGACGAGCAGCGGCGCGGTGGCCGGCCCGGCGGTCGCGACGGCGGCGGCAGGGGCCGCAGCGGCGAGCGCGGGCGCGGGGGCCCCCGGCGGAGGGACTGACCGCGGTCCGCCCCGAGAAAGCTCATCGGCTCCTGAACGAACAACAAAGACCCACCCCTCGGGGTGGGTTTTCTGTTGTCTCCCCGTGCCCTCGCCCGTCTCCGACCGGACGCCTCCGACCTGTGGGCGATTCGTCSGACACGGGCACGCAAATGCAGCCGAAACCAAGCTGGATGCAGGGGATACGCGCGCTTCTGCCCGGTTTCACCACYCGCTGCGGCGGCAACCCGTGTCCAGTGGGCTGCTGCCCGATTGCCGACTGSACACGACCATCGCGCCCGGCGARCCGAGTCATGCCGCACCCCGGCACAAGAGGGTTGCATTTTTGCCGCAGCGGACCGAATATGAATGAGTGTTCATTCACGATCGAGATGCCCGGCTGAGYGCACCAGTGGAGGTTGGCCATGGCCTATGACGTTGACATGCGTGACGTGAAGTTCCAGCTCTTCGAGTGGCTGCCCACCGCCAAGCTCCTCGAAGCGCCGAAGTTCGGAGACTGGGACCGCGACAGCGTCGAGATGGTCCTCGACGAGGGCTACAAGATCGCGCGGGAGCAGATGGCCCCCTCGAATGTCGAAGGCGACCGGATCGGCGTCCAGTGGAAGGACGGCGTGGTGACCATGCCCCCGGCCTTCAAGTCGGTCTACCAGACCGTCCGCGAGGGCGGATGGATGGGCATGGTGATCGACTCCGCGTCCGGCGGCATGGGCCTGCCTGAGGTCGTCGGCACCGCCGTCACCGAGTTCTTCTCCGGGTCCAACGTCTCGCTCTGCCTGACCATCATGCTGACCCGCGGCGCCGCGATGATGATCGACAACTTCGGCACCGATCACGAGAAGGGCCTCTACTTCGAGAAGCTGCTCAGTGGCGAGTGGGCCGGCACCATGTGCCTGACCGAGCCGCAGGCCGGCTCCGACGTCGGCGCCGCCAAGACCAAGGCCGTCAAGCAGGACGACGGCACCTACCTGATCTCCGGCGAGAAGATCTTCATCACCTCCGGCGACCACGACCTCACCGACAACATCGTCCACCTGGTGCTCGCACGCACGCCGGACGCGGCCCCCGGCACCAAGGGCCTGTCGCTGTTCATCGTCCCCAAGGTCTGGGTCAACGAGGACGGCACCCTGGGTGAGTCCAACGACGTCTACTGCAGCAACATCGAGAAGAAGATGGGGATCCACGGCTCCCCCACCTGCTCGCTCGTCTTCGGGGGCAACGGCCGCTGCCGCGGCTACCTGCTCGGCAAGGAGCAGGGGGGCATGAAGCTGATGTTCTTCATGATGAACGGCGCCCGGATCGAGGTCGGGCTGCAGGGATCGGCGGCCGCGGCCGGCGCCTACCAGGCCGCCCTCACCTACGCGCGGGAGCGGCTGCAAAGCCGGAGCTGGAAGGAGTGGGACAACCCGGCGGCGCCGCAGGTGCCGATCATCGAGCATCCGGATGTTCGCCGCCTCCTGCTCTCCTCCAAGGCCTACTCCGAGGCGATGCGCGCCCTGCTCTACCAGACCGCGCTCTACGAGGACCTCTCCCGGATCTCCAAGGGCGCGGAGCAGGAGAAGTACCACTCCTACGTCGAGGTGCTGACGCCGATCTGCAAGGCCTGGGCCTCGGACTGGGGCGTCCAGGTCGGCCTCTGGTGCATGCAGGTCTACGGCGGCTACGGCTACACCAAGGAGTTCCCGGTCGAGCAGTACGTGCGGGACGCCGAGATCGCCACCATCTATGAGGGGACCAACGGCATCCAGGCGCTCGACTTCGTGGGCCGCAAGCTGCGGCTGCGCGACGGGGAGGCGGTGCGCGAGCTGCTCGGCATGGCCGAGAAGACCTTCAACTCGCTCAAGAGCGACAACGAGATGGGCGAGGCAGCGTGGATGCTGGCGGCCGCGCTGAAGCAGATCGAGTCGATGGCCAAGGACCTGCCGAAGCGGCCGGACGGCATGCTGGTCACGATCTACAACGCGGTCCCGATCCTCGACATGGTGGGCACCGTGCTCGGCGCCCACTTCCTGCTCGACCAGGCCCGCATCGCCAAGGCCAAGCTCGGCGAGATCCTCGCCGCAGCCGGCGTCGTCACCGACGACAAGAAGGCCTACAAGGCGTTCCTCGCCGGCAACCCGGACGCGGCCTTCTACCACAACAAGGTGCAGGCCGCGATTCACTTCGCCTACCGTGGGTTGCCCCTGGTCTCGGCCCGCGCCGCGGCGGTCCGCGCCGGCGAGAAGTCGGCCATCTACGCGGTCTTGTAGCGCTTCGACTCAACCGATCGCTCCGCGACTCCCGCCACCCGGCGGGAGTCGCTTTTGCAGGTGACACGGCTGCCCCTCTCAGTCTCCCAGCCTGGCGCGGGCTAGAAGTCGAAGCGCATGCTCGTGTAGATGAAGCGGCCCCACGGATCGTACATGCCTAAGAAGCCTGGCCCGTAGTCGACGGCCCAGAGCCCCGGCCCGAGAGGCGGCTCGATGTCGAAGATGTTGTTGATCCCGGCCGTGAGCTGGATGCCGCTCGTGAAGTCGTACGTCGCCGACAGGTCGAGGTAGCTGTAGGCGTGGAGCTCGTAGGCGCCGCTGGCCTTCCACGCCTCGATCGAGCCGGGGTCCCCGAGTTCGGGGTCGGGGCTGGCGTCGTCGTTGGTGGAGGGACCGATGAAGCGCCACCCCAGGCTGAACACGGTGTCGAAGGTGGTCTCCCACGTGGCCACGAAGCGGTGGCGCCACCACGGCATCGGCACCCCGCACGAGTTGCCGAAGTAGCCCGCGCAGTCCACGGCGAAGAACGGGGTCTCGACGCTGCTCTCCATCAGATAGGTGCCGACGAGGCCCAGGTTCAGGATACCGGCGCCATCCACGGGCAGGAGGTAGCTGAAGTTGAGGTCGACGCCCCTGCTGGCGAGCGCGCCGATGTTCTGATTGATCGCCAGGACGTAGCTGTCAGGCGTGAGCCACAGCGTGCCGGCCGCGTCGCGGTGGATCAGGCCGCAGACGAGGGGATCCCCGCTCTCCATGCACTCCCAGATGATGTCTTCCGGCGAGAACGAACTGATCGTATCCTCCATCTGGATGTCGTAGTAGTCGACCGTCGCGGAGAGGCCCGGAGCTCCCCGGGGCGTGAGGACGATCCCGGCAGTGAGCGTGTCCCCACTCTCCGGGTCCAGGGCCGGATTGCCGCCAAAGATGTAGTTGTTGCCGTAAGGCGGTGCGGCCGGGATGTGGCCGTACTGCTCCGGCCTGACACCGGTGCGCACGCACTCCTCGAGGGTCGCCTCGGGCACGCCGGTGTCGGGATCGTTGGCGCACGGGTCCTGGTAGCCGATACTGAGCCCCTGCGGGCTGAACAGCTCTCCCCCGTTGGGCGCGCGGACCGCATGGGCCACCCCGCCCCGAAACTTCACGCCCGCGATCGGCGCGTAGGAGAGCTGTGCCTTCCAGGTGGGGTGGCTTCCCGCCAGGTTGTAGTCGGAAGCGCGGTAGCCGAGCTCCAGGCTCAGGTCCTGGGCCCCGCGCGAGTCCTGCACGATCGGGACCAGGCCCTCGAGGTAGATCTCGGCGACGTGGTAGCTGCCGTCGATGCGAACCGTCGGGTAGCCCTGCCCGGAGCCGTTGCCGGACTCCCAGTTGTCGTCCGGGTGGATGTACAGCATCTCGCTCCGGTAGTCCGCGCCCAGCGCGATCCGGATGCCCTCGGTGGCGGTCGGGAGCTTCAGGCCCCACTCCGCCAGATCGCCGTTGAGCATACCGCTGACCATCTCGGTCCTGGTCCCGGAGTCCAGGACCATGTTCATCATGATGTAGTCGAGCGCTTCCCGGGTCACCCCGCCGGCCTGGAAGATGTTCCAGGGCGCGCAGCCCTCGTTGCCGGACCGGCACTCCCAGGTGCTCGGGTCGTCCGGGTCGCCGATGACGTCGAGCGCGTCGGCCATCCGCGGTGACGCTGAGGTCGCCGATGTACTCCTGCGGGCTCACCATCTGGTTGTAGAGTCCGTAGACGTCGTAGCTCCAGGCGTCGCTGAGGTCGCCGCGCAGGCCGGCGAGGAATCGCCAGGTGGTGTGGCGCATGATGCTCGTCCGGGGACCGCTCTCCTCACTGCGGCGCGCGATGAACACGTTCGCGTACTCGTCCTCGGCGTAGCCCCACTGCTCACAGAGCAGCTCGCGCTGCTGCTCGCTGAGCATCGGGTTGTCGCAGTTGAGGACCTCCGTGTTGCCGAAGTCGCCCGAGGGCGCGATCTGGGCGTCCGTGTAGTCGTCCATGAGCATGACCTCGGCGTAGGCCTCGATGTGCGGGTTGAAGACGTAGTTGACGAAGCCGCCGCCCAGCCATCGCTCATCGGGACGCTGCATGTAGTTGTAGGGAGCGTAGTTGTAGACGTCGCCGTCGGTGGTGGGGCGCAGCTGGTCTCCGGTCGGGAGATCGAGCACGTAGTCGCCCCGGTCCGTGTAGTCCCGGTTGTAGACCACGAAACGGCCCGCCGGGATCGTCACCGAGCCAGTGCAGTATGGTCCGGTCGGGCTGATGTCCATCGCGCAGTTCGTGTAGTCGCGCTCGCTCTTGGTGATGGCCTCGGTGTGGCGGTAGTCGAGGTAGACCGAGGCGTGGCCCCTGCCATCAGCGAACTTGTGGCCGATCGCCGCGTTGGCGCTGACGATGTCGCCGTCCCACACGTTTCCCGTCGGATAGTCGAATCCGATCGCCGCGTTGATTGACTGCGCCAGCTGGTTGCGGTTGTCGTGCTGGAAGACGCCGTACTCGACGCCGCCCCTGAAGCCCTCGAAGTCGGTGTCCAGGACGAAGTTGACGACGCCCGCAATCGCGTCGGCGCCGTACACCGAGGACGCGCCGCCGGTGAGCACGTCGACCCGCTTCACCAGCGCCGCCGGGATGAAGTTGAGGTCCGCCACAGTGGCCCAGGCATCGCCGACGGGCAGCCGGCGGCCGTTGACCAGCACCAGGGTGCGGACCTGGCCAAGGTACCGCAGGTCCACGGTTGCGGTACCGGAGGCGCCGTTGGTGATGGTCGAGTTCTGCGCCACGAACACCTGCGGCAAGGTGGTGAGCAGATCCTCGAGGCGGGTGATCCCCCGGTAGGTGATCTCCTCGGGCTCCAGCACCGAGACCGGGCTCATGGCTTCCTCGGTCGGCCGTGGGATCAGCGACCCGGTGACCGTGATCTCCTCCTCGAACGACCTCTCCTCCGCCTGCGCCACGGCCTCCTGCTGCTCAGGAGTCAGCTCGGGTTCCTGCTCCTGTGCCAGGACAATGCCACCCGGCGCGAACGGCATGAGCAGGGCACTGCTGAGAGCGAACGCCCACGCACGACACGCCACCGATATCGCCATGGTGGCCCCCTTCCAAGTTGTTCTGTTGAGATCACTCTAACGCCGGCGGATGTCGGGCGCAAGAGCCGAGCCAGGGTCGCACGCGCTGCGCACACCGCCGGCCGCGCACCTCGGAGTCGACCACGGCCTGGCCACAGTTACCTGAGTTGTTGATAATTCTAAAGTGATGGTTTAGAATGCTCACAGTCGAGTCCGAACCAAGGGAGGCCGCCATGGCCCACATCGAACGCGAGCTCGGCGCCAAGCTGAAGCGGGCCGCGCGAGCATTCCCGTCCCTGGTGCTGACCGGACCGCGGCGCTCCGGCAAAACCTACCTCCTCCGGCACGCGTTCCCGCACGCGTCGTATCACCTCCTCGAGGATCCCGACGTGATCGCGCGGATCCGCGCGGACGCGCGCGGATGGCTCGCCGACGTTCGCACCCCGGCGATCCTCGACGAGGTGCAGCATGTGCCTGAGATCCTCCCGTACATCCGCACGCTCGTTGACCGCGCGCCGTCGCGACGAGGCCGCTGGCTGCTGACGGGCTCGCAGGACTTCACGCTGATGAAAGGCGTGTCCGAGTCGATGGCCGGCCGCGCAGCGGTCTTCACGCTGCTGCCGCTGTCCTACCGGGAAACCAAACGCTGGAACCTGGTTCGCGGCGGGTTCCCGGAGGTCATGCTGAGGCCCCGCAGCGCAGGCGACTGGTTCCGGTCGTACATCCAGACCTACCTCGAGCGCGATGTGCGCTCACTCCTCCAGGTGCGCGACCTCGCGACGTTTCGGCGCTTCCTCGCGCTGCTCGCCACGCGCAACGGACAGCTCCTCAACAAGACCGACCTCGCCGCGCCGCTCGGCGTGTCGGTGCCGACCATTACCTCCTGGCTGGCGGTTCTCGAGGTCACCGGCCATGTCCTCCTGGTGCCGCCGTTCTTCGAGAACCTCGGCAAGCGGCTCGTCAAGTCACCCAAGCTCTACTGGGTCGACTCCGGGCTCCTGTGCGCCCTGCTGGGTCTCGCGAGCAGCGCCGAGCTGGAACGCTCGCCCTTCGTGGGCCCGTGCTTCGAGGGCTTCGTCGCCTCGGAGCTCGTCAAGAACCTGCTCAACGCCGGGAAGCGGCCGGAGATCTTCCACTTCCGCGACCAGCAGGGGCTCGAGGTGGACTTCGTCGTGCCCGGGCCGGCTGGCTCGCTTCGCCTTATCGAGGCGAAGTGGACCCGGACCGTGACGCCAGACATGGCGCGTCCGCTGAACCGCCTCGCCGCCGCGGTGCAGCCTCGTAAGGTCGAGTGCGTCGTCGTGGCTCGGGGAGCCCCGGGCGGCCCGCGAGCCATGGCTCCCGGAGTTCGCGCGCTCTCGGTCGAGGAGCTGCTCGGTTCGCCTTGAGAGACGTAGCGGCTCGCCCTTCAGCCTTCGACGCGCCGCGGTCGCTTGGTTCTACGGGTTCCACTCCGGGACGGTGGCCCAGCCTGGGAAGGGGCCGACCTCGAGTCTCCAGCCAGTGCCGGAGGTCTCGTCGGGAACCGCGCGGAGGTTGGTCAGCGACTTCAGCTTGGCCAGCAGCTCGTCGTGGGGCAGGGTGTGCAGCGGCGGTTTCGTCAGGTCCGGCATCGGCCACAGCCGGGCCGTTCCGTCGGAGTCGCTCGAGGCGATCCAGCGGCCGTCGGGTGAGACCGCGACCCAAACCGGGCCGGTGTGGCCGAAGAGGAGGTGCGGCTCCTCGCCCGTCAGCGGCCCAACGCGGATGACACCGTTCCGGTCCCCCGTGACGAGGATCGTACCGGTGGGGTCGAGGTCGAGGCTGACGAGCCGGTTGCCGTGGGACAAGATCTCGCGCTCGTCGCCCGATGCCAGATCGAACGCCGAGAGCGACGATGTCTCCCCGACTTGGATTGCCATGTCGAGGCGCAACACCGTTCCTGAGTCGGGAGTCGCGAGCAGCACGAGGCCGGTGCTCGGCTGGAGCTTCCGGCACGGGCGCAGCAGGCGGCTGCTGCCGGTCGCAAGGTCCCAGATCCTCAAGCCCGCGTCGCCGTCCGAGACCAGGCGGCCGTCCCGGAGCCAAACTGCTTCGGCGTACCCCCAGTTACTGCTCCCCGGCTCCTCGCACCGGTCGGGGCCCTCCGGGTGGGTGTCCAGGACGCGCTCCTCGCCGGTTGAAAGGTCGAGAATCCGGACGCCGTTCAGCTCGGGGTATCCGAACGTGGACGCCGCAAGGGCGAGGAAACGTGCGCCAGGGTCCAGGCTGGCGCCCAGGACGTCAAAGTTGACCCCCTCCGGAAACTTCAGCCGGTGGCTCGTGGCCGGCGAATCGTCGAGGGGCACGACGATGATCTGGTTCGGAGAACCCCAGCTCACCACGACGAAACGCCCCGCGGGATCCATGGCGAAAATGGCCAGGTACTCACGGGGCCCCGACCACAGCTCCCGTACGACGTCAACGGAGACCGGTGATAGGGGCCAGCGCCTGAGAACTCCGTCGTTGGAACTGGAGAGCAGGTCGCCATCCGGCGTGAAGGCCACGGGCGGGGGGATGGACTCGTGGCTGCCGAGCACCATCGACAGCCTGCCCGCCATGTTCCAGAGGATCACGTTGCCGTTGTGGACGGTGGCGAGCCAGGACCCGTCCGGGCTGAACCGCATCTGAAGGAGATCGTCCACATCGGCGAGCAGGGGCGCCGGCTGCGCCACGCGCGGTGCGGTGAGGTCGAAGAGGAGCGGCAGCCCCGCGCCCCGCCCCGCGGTGGCGAGAAACCGCCCCTGGGGGTCAAGGGCGATGTTGCCGGCATCCGCCGGGCTCCTGAGCGTGCGCTCGAGACGGGCCGAGGGCACGTCCCAGATGCGCACCTCGCCGGTGCTGTCACCGGTGACGGCTCGGTCGCGCCACGGCCAGACCCAGACCTCAACTTCTCCTTCGTGGGTGCCGACCAGCCGGCCCGGCGCCGAGAGGTCGTCGAGGCGCTGCTGGATCAGGCGGCCGCCCTGCAGCGAGAAGAGAAATGTACCGGTCGGGTCGACGTCCCACGCCACCCATCCCCTGGGCCTCCAGAGGCCGAGCTCCTGTTCGGTGGTCCCGTCGAGGGAGAGTGTGCGTACTGGGATCGACCTCGTCCGGATCGGCTCAGGTGAGTCGAAGGTCAAGGTCAGCAGGCGGTCGGCAACGAGCACGGCGCCCGACACCTCTGCATGCCCCAGGGTGCGCTCGAGCCGGCCCTCCGGCAGCGCCCAGACGTTGAGCCTCATGGGCGGCGCGCCCTCGTCGGCGCGCGTCACCAGCCGCCGGCCGTCCGAGGTGAAGCCGACCGTGCGCTCGAGCGCCGAGCTGATCCGTCGCGCCGCGCCGGTCTCCCGTTCCAGGACCTCCACTCCCTGGCTGCCGCCCAGGGCGAGCCAGCGGCCGTCGGGGCTCCAGGTCACCGACCACGGGTTGGGACCCTGCAGGAAGAGCGCAGGTGGGCCCTGCCAGAGCGCCTCGACGGCGAAGCGGCGGGCCGGGTCGTTGTCGGCCCGCTCGAGGCTCGCGATGGCATAGGCGAGCGCGGCGTTCGGGTGGTCGGCGAGCCGCAGCTGTCCGAGGGCGAGCAGCTTGCTGGCCTCGGTTCGCCGCGTCTCCAGCACGCTTCGGCGCCACAGGGTGCCGAACACGGCCGCCACCACCACCGCCAATGCGAGTGCCGACGCCGCTGCGATCCTTCGTCGCCGTCTCCTGCGGGTCGCAGCCACGTCCATCGCACCGGCGAAAGCCTCCTCGAGCTCGGTGAGCCCACCCGGGTAGCGCTCCCGCCAGACCGCATACTCCCGGTAGAGCGAGCCGGTCCACAGCCGGTCGTCGATCCGCCCGTGCTCGTGCCACTGCCGCGCCGCCTGGCGCAGCTCGTCCCGCAATCGAGCCGAGTCCGCGTCCTGGGTCCGCCAGCCCACCAGCCGAGGCCAGTGAGAGATCAGCGACTCGTGGATCACCTCGACGCGCTGCCGGCCCGGACCGTCGTCCGACGGCAGCTCGTAGGAGGTCAGCAGCCGCGCGTCGATCAGCGCCCGCAGCACCTCGCCCGCATCCTTCCGACTCTCGCGGAAGACCGACAGCAGCTCGTCGGAGTCGCGCGCCGCCCGCGTGCCCTCGGCGGTGACCAGGTTGCGGAACAGCTCCCGCACGATCGGGTGCCGCTCCGTTCCCAGCCGCTCCATCAACGCCTCGGCGTGCTGCGCCAGCGCGCCGCCGACGCCGCCAATGTCCCGGTACGCTTGCCTCGTGATCAGCCCGTTCTCGCGGTCCCGCTTCTCCCACAGCCGGGCGAGCGCGAAGGCGAGCAGCGGCAGGGCGCCGCGCTCCCCCTCCACCTCGGCCAGGATCTCGTCCGCCAGAGCCTCGTCCTCGAAGCGGTAGCCGCAGCGCAGCGCCGGCTGCACCACCGCCCGCCGGAGCGCTCCGCCCACCGGCGGCTTGAGCGGCGTCAGCTCGGAGAAGATCGGCGCCAGCGACTCGTGGTCGTGGCAGCGCATCAGGAAGTCGTCCCGCATCGAGAGCAGGACGTGGACGTCGGCATCGAGCGCAATTCGCCCCAGCGCCTCCGCACACCGCCGCTGCTCCTCGCCGAGGTTCTGCGTGAACAGCTCCTCGAACTGGTCCACGATCAGCAGCGCCTGCCCGCGCTCGTGCCGCCACGCCCCGAACGCCTGGACGATCGCTGAGTCACCTCCCGCGGCCAGATCCTGGATCGCCTCGGGGAAGCTCTGCAGCTCGGCATAGATCGCCCTGCGCAGCGCGTCGACTGCCGCGGTCCCGGGAGTGCACCGCACGACCGCCCACCCCTCCGGCCTCGCCGGGACCAGCCCCGCCCCCAGGAACGACGACTTCCCCGACCCCGACGCCCCGATCACCCCCAGCAGCTGCGCCGTCGGCAGCTTCCCCCACACCGCCTCGACCTCGGCCTCCCGGCCGAAGAAGTACTCCGCGTC
>PQAJ01000104.1 GCA_003105185.1 Holophagae bacterium | reverse complement strand
CAGGCAGGATGCTTACCCTACAAGATCAGTGCCGGTAGGAGCGGCGACGGGCCGACAGGCTCGCCAGGCCGCGCCCGTTGTCGCGCTGCGCGGACGACTCCCGTTCGACGGCGAACACAGCGAGGTGGACGAGGCGGTCGTCGTGAACCAGCCCACCGCCGACCAGGCCGTCGGCGGAGAGGCGGACCGTGGCACCGAGGCCGACCGCGGGATAGCTCTCGACAGTCGCCGCCGCCGCCGCGTCGAGCAAGGCGCGCGCTCTCTCCTGATCGGCGCCGTTACCGTCACCGACGCGAATGGCGTCGACCGCGTAGCTGCGCACCAGCTTGGGGAGCATCGCCCGCAGGGTCGCGCCGTGGGCGAAGAGGTCAAAGCCAGTCGGCGCGCCACCGATGGTGAACAGGGCGCCGACCTGGCGCTCGACCGGCCGGAAGGCGGCGACGAACTCGTCGATCCGCGGGCGGTGGCTTTCAAAGATGTCACTCATCGCCCGGGTCGGCGAGTGCACGCCGAGGCACTGCGCGGCGCAGCCGATGTCGTCCCACACCCGTCCCTGGTCGGCGTGCGCGACGCCCTCGTGGTGGAGGTGGTAGCTCACGGTGGCCGCCTTGGCAGCGCGCCCGCTCGCCATGTGCACCCGCTCGGAGACCTCGGCCTCCCGCGACTGGTAGTGCCAGCGGCCGGCCTCGACGCAGGTCACCGGGATCACGATCGTGGTCCGGGGCGGCGCCAGGATGGTCAGATTGGTGGTGCGGTTCTGCTTGGCGCCGACCAACTCCTCGCCTTCGAGAATCAGCACCGGCAGGTCGGCCGAATTGCTGAACTTCAGCTCGGGGACGTGGCCCGACTCCGAGACCTCGGTGACCCGAGCCACGCCGGAGCGCAGGGCCTCGCCGGCCATCAGGTAGTCGACGCCACCCTCGGAGGAGGCCAGCAGTGGCAGCATGGCCAGGCTTCCGTGCTGCTGCGCCTCACCGATCTCGATTCCTTTCAGTGATTTCTGGATCGCTTCCATGAGCACCTCCCGAAGTCGACAGAATATTGTCGCTAATTGACAGTATAATAACACTATCATTGAAAGTCAACAGGATTTGACAGTCGTTTCCACGGCCGTTAGATTGAAATCACGATGTGGGAGGAACGCACCTACACCATGGAGGAGATCGAGCGCGAGACCGGGCTCGACCGGCGAACGATCGCCTACTACGTGCAGGAGGGCCTGCTGCCCCGGGTGGGTCGCCGCGGGCCGAAGACCCGCTACCCCCGGCAGTTCGTCGACCGGCTGCTGTTCATCCAGAAGATCCGCGGCCTACAGGACCAGGGCCAGCTCGGCAACTACACCCTCGATGACATCAGGGAGATCTTCGAGCGGGTCCCCGAACACCTGATCGCGAACATCGTCTCCGGGAAGGAGCCGCTCGAGGTCGCACCGTACGGTCGGACGGTGCGGGGCCGGCCGGAAACGCTTGCCTCGCCGCGCGAGCGGATCGAGCGGCTGCGGCGCCTCAGCGAGCGGCAGAGGTCGCCCGGCGACGCCATCGAGCGCGAGTCGGAGCCGCAACGGCTGCGCTCCTGGCATCCGGAGCAGATGATGCTGCACGCGGCTGACCCCGCCGCAGCGATGCTGCAGCGGTCGCGACGCACGGAGGATCGCCACGACGCACCAGCGGCAAGCGGTCCGCCGCCGGAGGCCGCAGAGGAGCCGCCCGCGGCGGCTGCGCCCGCCCGCTATGACAGCCGGATCTTCATCGATCTCGACGAGGGCCCGCCCGGGCTCGAGATCCGCCGGGTGTTCGACGATGTGGACGCGGATACGCCGGCGCGGCCGCCCCTTCGCCAGGCACCCCTGCCCGAGCCGCCCCACCCGCTGGTCCGCCTGCTCGCCCGGCTCGATCGGGCTACGGGCCAGTCGCCGCACGGGGCCAGCGCCGAGAGCTGGACCCGCGCCGAGGTGACGCCCGACTTCGTGCTCACGGTGCGCGGCCTTGATGAGGACTCGGCACAGTTGCTCGAGCGGATCGCGCGCCTGCTCCGCGGCCTCATCGAGGACGGGCGAGGGAAGCGGGGAGGCTGAGCCTCCCGCCCTCTCGACCGAGGGCTGAGGGTGGCAGGCAGGATGCCTACCCTACAAGCCCGCAGTGGAGTCGGCTGGGAGGTGGTTCACGACGCGATCAGGGAGATCAGCCCGGCCAGGCCGAGAACCCCGAGCACGGCGCCGAGGACCGCGAGCAGGACGCGGGCCACAGCGATCGGCGCCTCGCCGAGCAGGCACGCGGCGTCCTGACCGGACAGCACGCAGCGGTAGAGAGCGCCGCGGTAGCGGTAGGCGATGACCCACGCCGGAAAGGCAAGGCGCCGCGTGACCAGCCGCCGCGCCAGCACCGAGGTGTGGAGGTTGCGGAAGCGCCGGCCAGGGATGACGCCGTTCCGAAGGCGCCCGGCCACCAGTCTCTCCAGCTCCGACCTGACCTGCCGCCGCGCCGCGGCCCGTCGCAGCTCGAACTGCTCGACCACAGCCTCGGCCTCGTCGCCGGGTTCCCGCTCGCGGGCGCTGCCGAGGTCGTAGCTCGGCAGCAGGCGCGAGGTCTCACGCGGCGTCAGTCCGCGCGACGCGGAGACCACGATGCCGTCGAGGTCGAGCTCGGTCTGGCCGGCGTGCGGCGCCCAGTCCGCTCGCGAGGCCCCGGCGTCGGAGTCGGCAGTCCAGCTGACCAAAGCGTCGACGTCGAACGCCCACCCCACCCACCACAGGGCGCGCAGCGTTTCCAGCCGGCTCGCCGATCGCAGGTCGGCCGGCCGGAACCAGCCGAGGCCGCCCTGCCACTGCCGGAAGCTCTCCTCGGCGCGCGACCGATCGACGGTAAACGGCAGGATGAGCCCGGCCTGCTCGAGCGGGTCCTCGGGAACCTCGAGGCGGACGATCGAGCCGCAGAACGCGCACTGCGGGGCGCGGGCAGTGACGCAGTACGCGACAGCGGCGCCGCAGCCCTCGCAGCGCAGCACCTCGACCGTCGCCTCGGCAAGGTCGTCGACGAGCGGCGCCGGGGAGGCGGCACCACAGACGGCACAGCGCAGGTCGCCGTCCTCGAACGGGCTCGAGCAGCGGCGGCAGGGATCGCCCGCCGTGGTCACAGCAACCGCCCGACGAGGACGAGCAACCCGGCGAGGCCGGCGATCGCGGCCGCGATGAGGGCGAGCTTGGGCCACGACAGCGGCGTCGCTCCCCAGGCCTTCCCGGTCTGGCCGTTGACCACGAAGCGGACCAGCGGCCTGCGCGGGTGGTAGCGCAGCGCGACGACCCACACCGGCAGCAGGATGAGGTCGGCGGACTCGTCGCGCAGCGAGGTGTGGCAACTCGTGCTCTGGTGCGTGTCGCCGGGCAGGAACCCCTCGATGGTGCCGACGGCCCGCCGCCGCACCTCCTCGCGAGCGAGCTGGAGGCAATCCTCACGGGTGAGCGACGGCTCCTCCGCGATCCAGCCGGACAGCAGGGCCGGCGTGTATTCGACCAGCGCCGCGAGGTCGAAGGGCTCGATCGCCTCGAGCTCGGCGTTGGGAAGGCCGCGCGACGCCGTCACGACGGTGTCGGAAACGTAGGACGCATGCCGGCCCGCGAGGTCGCGGTACTCGATCTCGCGAACCCGGCGCAGCCGCTTCGAGGACAGGTCGACCTGGGGTCGCTCGTAGGCCTCCCCGATCTTTGCGGAGTACTCGATCTCGACGGCAGCCGAGTAGAGGTAGGCCGGCAGGTAGATGCCCTGGACCCGCTCCGCCGCCGCCCGCCGCAGGCCCGACGGCGCCAGCCACCTGCCGCGCAGCCAGCTGCGGATCGACTCGGCCGTCCGCGCCCGGTCAACCGTGAATCCGATCGCGAACTGCGGGCGTGGCCGATCGGTCGTCGCCGGCCGATCCACCACCGATGGCGAGTCGCAGTAGGGACAGCGCGCGGTCCGCAGCAGCGGTTCGATCAGGATGGTAGCGCCGCAGGACGAGCACGCGACCTCGAGCTGCTGGGCCGGTTCTGCCATGCGGACCAGTCTACCCGGAGACGAGGGCCGAACTCCGGGACCGGCGGGGAGCTGTCTCGAAGCCGCCCGTGCCTCCTCCGGCACCGACCCTGGCCAGGATTCTAGTAATAGTAACCAGTCATATGACCAGAGTCACATTCGGAAATCGCCTCAACCGATACCGTCGACGAGACCGAACCCCGGCCCACGCTGACACGAACGGATGGAGGCAGGCATGTTGAGGAAAGTGGAGTCAGCTCACCGGATCGCAGCTGCGGTTCTCGGGATCGTGATCGCGGCTGCCATCAGTGGGCACGCCTACGAGCGGTACAGCCAGAACGACAACGCCACCTGGTGCCGGGAGTGCCACGGTGACTTCCGAGCCGACAATTACGTGTCGCTGTCCGACGGGCAGCCGTGGGGCAACCTCCACGAGGTGCACCGGTCGACGATGCTCAGCGGCGACTGCGACACCTGCCACATCGGCAGCTCGCGGCTGCCGGTGTACCTCGCCCAGTCGACCGGCGGCGATGGGCTGGAACCCAAGTCATGCGTCGGCTGCCACGGCGCCAACCCGTCACCGGGCAACCCGAGCAACGGGCTTTGGGGGGCCGGGCTGAGGGCCCACCATGCCAACGCCGGGGTCGGACCCGACTCCAACGGCTTCACCTGTGCGACCTGCCACTCGGGCGATCCGACACCGCCAGCGGAGAACGTTGACCCGTCGTACTACTTCTCGCCCGACCCCTCCCACCCCAGCAAGCCTACGGATCCGTGCAACCCTGCACCGGGATTCCCTGAGCACTTTGCCGCCAGCATCATCGGCCTCGACAACGACGGCGACCTGCTCTACGACGAGGCCGACCCGAGCTGTGCGGCATCGCCGACGCCGACCCCGACGCGAACCCCAACCCCTACTCCGACGCGAACGCCGACCCCGACGCCCACGGGTCCACCGACATTCACGCCGACGCCGACCGCCACCTTTACCCCGGTCAACACCCCGACCTGGACGCCGACGCCCACCATCACTCCGACGCCGACCCCTGATCCGGATCTGCTGTTCAGGGACGGCTTCGAGTCCGGCGACACGGCGGCCTGGAGCGAGACCTCGGGCTA
>PQAJ01000103.1 GCA_003105185.1 Holophagae bacterium | reverse complement strand
GCGCCGGCATCCTGCCGGCATCACGTTTCCTGTCTCACCTCTCCCAACCCCCCTCCTCGTCCCGCTACACTGTCGGCATGACCGAGACGACCAAGCGCAAGACCCTCTACCTCATCGACGGGCCCAACCTCGCGTTCCGCGCCTTCTACGCGATCGGCGGCATGGCGAATTCAAAGGGGCTCCCCACCAACGCCCTGTTCGGCTTCACCAACATGCTGCTCAAGCTGATCCGCGAGCACCGGCCGGACTACCTGGCGATCACCTGGGAYCCCRAGGGCGGCTCSTTCCGSGACCRSGAGTTYSCCGCSTACAAGGGCACSCGGCCSGAYATGCCGGAGGCSCTGCGYGCCCAGATGCCGCACTTCGCSCGCMTYGCCGAGGCCTTCGACGTGCCCTACCTGTGCCTCGACGACTTCGAGGCCGACGACGTCATGGGCACCCTGGCGCGGCGCCACGAGGACTCACTCGACGTGGTCCTGGTCAGCTCGGACAAGGACCTCATGCAGCTGGTCTCGGACCACGTCTCGATGTACGACTCGATGAATGACCGCCGGATCGCGCGGAGCGAGGTCGAGGAGAAGTTCGGCTGCGCGCCGTCACTTGTGCCCGACGCCCTCGGCATCTGGGGCGATTCGTCGGACAACATCCCGGGCGTCAAGGGCATCGGCGAGAAGGGCGTGAAGGCCCTGCTCTCGACCTGGCAGGGCCTCGACGACATCTACGCTCATATCAACGAGGTCGCCCCTGCCGCGACCCGCGCCAAGCTGGTCGAGCAGCGCGACAGCGCCTACCTGTCGAAGCACCTCGCGACGATCCGCACCGACGCGCCGGTGGCGGTCACGCTCGACGAGCTCGCGCTCGCCTTCCCACCGCCGGCCGACCGTGCCCGCGCGCTGTTCGGCGAGCTCGAGTTCCGCGGCCTGCTGCGCGACTTCGGCGGCGAGATGGCCGGCGTCGACCGTGGCGCCTACCGCCTGGTGACCACCGCCGCGGAGCTCGACGAGCTGGCGTCGCTGCTGGCGGCGGCGCCCCGGTTCGCCATCGACACCGAGACCACCGCGCTCGACCCGATGGCTGCGGCGCTTGTCGGCCTGTCCTTCTGCTGCGACGACGCGGTCGCCTGGTACGTGCCGGTCGGCCACACCACCGGCGAGGTCCAGCTCGGCTGGGAGACGGTGCGCGGCGCGCTGGCGCCAATCCTCGAGGACCCGGCGATCGGGAAGACCGGGCAGAACCTGAAGTTCGACATCAAGGTTCTGAGCCGCCACGGCGTCGAGCTCGGCGGCGTCGGCGGCGACACCCTGATCGCGGACTACCTGCTGTCGCCGGACCGCCGCTCCCACAAGCTCGACGACCTSGCTCTCGTCCACCTCGAGCACCGCATGATCACGTTCGAGGAGGCGCTCGGCGAGGGGGCGTCSTTCGCCGACGTGTCGCTCGGGATGGCCCGCGACTACGCCGCCGAGGACGCGCACGTCGCCTGGCTGCTCGACGCCAAGCTCGGCGCCCGCCTCGTCGAGGAGGGGCTCGACCGCCTCTATCGCGAGCTCGAGCTGCCGCTGATCGGGGTCCTCGCGCGGATGGAGCTGGCCGGCATCGCGGTCGACCGGGAGGTACTCGCAGCGCTCGCCGACGAGCTCGAGGTCGGCATCGCCGACGCCGAGCGCCGCTGCTGGGAGCTCGCGGGCGGAGAGTTCGTGATCGGCTCGGTCAAGCAGCTGCGCGAGGTGCTGTTCGACCGGCTCGGCCTGCCGGTCGTCAAGAAGACCAAGACCGGCGCCTCGACCGACGAGTCGGTGCTCTCCGAGCTCGCGCTGCAGCACCCGCTGCCGCAGGCGATCCTCGACTACCGGTCGCTGGTCAAGCTCAAGAACACCTACGTCGACCCGCTGCCCGCGCTCATCAACCCCACCACCGGCCGCATCCACACCCACTACTCCCAGATCACCGCCGCCACCGGCCGGCTGGCCTCGACCGATCCCAACCTGCAGAACATCCCGGTGCGCACCGACGAGGGCCGTCGCATCCGGCAGGCGTTCGTCGCGCCGCCCGGCAGGGTGTTCGTGTCCGCCGACTACTCCCAGGTCGAGCTGCGCATCCTCGCCCACCTGTGCGGCGGCACAGGCGGCTTCGCCGAGGCGTTTGCAGCCGGCACCGACATCCACACCGAGACCGCCGCCGGGCTGTTCAACGTCGCGCCCGAAGCCGTCACCCGCCGGATGAGGACGCTCGCCAAGGCGGTCAACTTCGGCCTCGTCTACGGCCAGAGCGCATTCGGCCTCGCCCAGCAGCAGCGGATCTCGCGCGCCGAGGCCGGCGAGTACATCCGCCGCTTCCAGGAGCGGTTTCCCGAGGTCGAGGCCTACCGCGAGCGCACCCTCGCCGCGGCGCGCGAGAGGGGCTACGTCGAGACCCTGCTCGGCCGGCGCCGTCCGGTCCCCGATCTCGCCAGCGGCAACTTCGCCGCGCGTGGGGCGGCCGAGCGGGTCGCCATCAACACGCCGGTCCAGGGCAGCGCCGCCGACCTCATCAAGAAGGCGATGATCGCCGTCGACCGCCGGCTGCGCGAGGAGCTCCCGGGCCAGCTCATGCTGCTCCAGGTCCACGACGAGCTGCTGCTCGAGGTCGACGAGGGCCGCGCGCAGGCGGTGGCCGGGATGGTGCGCGAGGAGATGGCGGGCGCCATCG
>PQAJ01000102.1 GCA_003105185.1 Holophagae bacterium | reverse complement strand
GACCTCCACTCGGCCCCGGGCGGGCCGGGGAAGGCGGAGTATACGCCTCGGGGGGGCTGGTGGCAAGTGCGCCGGTACCCGTCCGTGCCCGATCCCGTTCACGCTCGTTCGCGCTGTCCTCGAGGCCGCTTCGCGCCGATTCTCCGGAAGCGCTTCCCGGGGTTGCCACCTTTGGCGATTTCGGGTCTCAAGCACTTCCTCGGGAGCAACGTCGCCCCGAAATCGCCAAAGATGGCACGCCCGCAGGACGCCCGCTCCTCGCGCTCGCCACGCCTGCCGGGCGCGGGAACGGGTACGGGTACGGGTACGGGAACGGATGCGACTGTTGCCGACGCTTCGGATTCTCCATGCCTCACACCCTCCACACCGTGTCCAGGACCGTGCCGTCGACCCACTTGACGACGGCCACCGGCTCCTCGGAGAGGACCGGGCGAGCCGGCACGCCGCAGAGCCGGTCGAGCTCGGCCTTGAGGTCGGCGATCGGACGGATCGGCAGGTCGCTGTCGGCGACCGCGTCGAGCAGGTCGGCCCGTCGCGGGTTGACGGCGATCCCACGCTCGGTCACCACGACGTCGATCAGCTCGCCCGGGCCGCACAGCGTCGTCACCCGGTCCACGATCACAGGGATCCGGTCGCGGAAGGACGGCACCAGCAGCATCGAGCAGCCGGCGGTGAGGCAGTTCTGCCAGCCGCCGATCCCGTGCAGCAGCCGGCCGTCGGAGTGGGTGACGACATTGCCGTTGAACTCCAGGTCGACCTCGGTGGCGCCCAGCACCGCGACGTCGACCATGGATGCAAAGTTGCCCTTGCCGTGGAAGTTGTACGAGGTGAACGGCGAGGTGTCGCAATGCCTGGGGTTGTCGCGCATCGAGCGCACGCCGTGGAGGTCGAAGGTCTGACCGTCGAGGATGTACTCGACCAGGCCCTCCTCCAGCATCTCGACCATGTGCTCGGTCGAGCCACCGCGCGCGAACCGCGCCTTCACCCCGGCTCGGCGCATCAGGTCGCGCAGGTAGAGGGCAAAGGCCAGCGTCGTGCCGCCGGCCCCGGCCTGGAAGGAGAAGCCGTCGCGCATGATCCCGGCCGCGGCGCAGAAGCGGGCCGCGAGCTCGGCGATCCGCCGACGGTCCGGGCTCTGGGTGAGCTGGGTCGTGCCGGAGACGATCTTGGTCGGGTCGCCGATCGAGTCGACCTCGACCACCACGTCGACGTTGTTGCCCTGGATCTGCCACGGCAGGCAGGGGAAGGGGACGAGCGCGTCGGTCACCACGATGACGCGCTCGGCGTAGATCGAGTCGGCGAGGGCAAAGCCGAGCGGCCCGCAGGCCGCCGGTCCGGCGAGGCCGTTGGCGTTGCCGAAGGGGTCCGCGGTCGGCGCGGCGATGACCGCGACGTCGATGCGGACCTCGCCGTCCTGGATCGCCTGCCAGCGGCCGCCGTGGGAGCGCAGCACSCCGAGCCCGCGCATCTTGCCCYKSGWGCAGTAGTCGCCGAGCGGCCCRTTCATCGAGCCCTCGATGTGGTGGATCACGCCGCTGTCCAGGTGCTTGATCTGATTTGCATGGACYGGGAAGGAGGCGGTCGGGAACCACATCAGGTCGCGCCGGCCGARCTCGGCGGCAATGTCGAAGATCATGTTGGCGACCARGTCGCCGTTGCGCAGGTGGTGATGGGTCGAGACGACCATCCCGTCGGCGAGCCCGACCTGCTCGAGGGCTGAGCGCAGCGAGGTTGCCCGCTTGTCGCCGTCCTCGGGGTGGTCGAGGCAGGTGGCGATGCCCGGGCCCGCCTTGCGACCGGACGGCCGGTAGCTGTCCACCCCCTGATAGGGCACCGAGTCGCGACCGTTGACCCGGACCGGCACCAGCCGCCCGGCCGCGTTCCTCTCCAGCTGATGGCTCATGTGATGTGACCTCGTGCCCTTTTCCGTGCCCGTGCCCGTACCTGTTCCCGTTCCCAACCAAGCCCCCGGCAACCGACCGAGAGCTGCAGTGCTCCGCTCATCCCGCCGACTCCCAGTCCGCCGCCAGCACGCCGCCCGCGATCGCCAGCTCGACCGTCCGGAAGGCCTGCCGCACCACCGGCGGATCGACCATCTTGCTGCCGACCGCGACCGCCCCGAGGCCCTTCGCCTCCGCCTCGCGGGCTGCGCGCACGATCCGCACCGCGCGCTCGGCCTCGGCCTCACTCGGCGTCATCTCGCGGTGGACGACCTCGATCTGGCCGGGATGGATGCAGCCGATGCCGTCGAAGCCGAGGCCCCGCTCGCGGCGCACGTACTGCGCCAGCGCCTGCTCGTCGCGGATGTCCGAGAACACCGATGCGATCGGCTGCACCCCCGCGGCGCGCGCCGCGTAGACCGTGGTCTGACGGGCGAGGAAGCTCTCCCAGCCCTCGGCGGTGCGGGGCGCGCCGAGCTCGGCCGACAGGTCCTCGAGCCCGAGCGTCAGCGCCACCACCGAGTCGTCGGCGGCGGCGATCTCCCGGGCGCGGAAAATCCCGGCCGGCGACTCCAGGATCGGCATCAGGAAGGGCACCTCGCCCCCGCCCGCGAGCTCGCGCAGACGGTCGGCGACGTGGCGGACCTGGGCTGGTTCCTCGACCTTGGGCAGCAGGATCAGGTGCGGGTTGCAGGGCGCGATCGCCGCCAGGTCGTCGTCGCCGACCGCGCCCTGGTTGATCCGCACCATCCGCTCCGAGCCGCCCCAGTCGAGCGCGAGCAGCGCGTTGCGCACCAGCAGCCGCGCCTCGTCCTTGGCGGCCGGCGGTACCGAGTCCTCAAGGTCGAGGATCAGTCCGTCGGCGCCGTAGAGGCCGGCCGACAGCATCAGCTTGGGGCGGTTGCCCGGGATGTAGAGCCGGCTGCGGCGCAGCCGCTCGCGCTGCCGCGTCGCGTCGGCGCCGGGCGCCGGCCCGGGCAGCACCGGCTCACCGGCGCAGCCGGCGCGGCGCAGGCAGGCCTCGAGGCGGGCCAGCAGGACCCACTCGAGCGCGCCCTGGTCGTTGATCTCGAGGCGCCCGGAGGTGACCGCGAAGGCGTCGGCGACGCGCTGCGCCGCAGCGGCAATCGCCCCGCCGTAGAGGTAGTCGACCTTCGACGTGACCGCGATGGAGAGCGGCGCCGCGCCCGGCCGGTAGTGGACGTGGACGTCCGAACGTACATCCTCGCCGAGCGGTCCGGCGGCGGCTTCGGTGATCTTGGGCTTCTTCATGGCGGACTCCGTCACGGCCAGGAGCCAGGGATCAGGATCTGGGGCTAGGATAGCGCGTTCCGCAGGATGCGCTCGCCCTCTGCCCCGTCCTGCCGCTACAGCTTCTCGATGATGGCGTCGGTCATCTGCGAGGTCGTAGCCGCGCCCTGTGCGATCGCCTGCGCGCCGCCGCGCAGCTTGAGCATGTCGTAGGTCCGGACCCGCCCCTCGGCGACCACCGCGGCCACCGCCGTCCGGATGCGCTCGGCGCACGCGGCCTCGCCCAGCCACTCGAGCATGAGCACGGCGGACAGGACCATTGCGATCGGGTTGACGATCGACGGTTCGAGCTCGGCGTACTTGGGCGCCGAGCCGTGGGTCGGCTCGAAGATCCCGACGTCACGTCCGATGTTGGCCGAGGCTGCGAAGCCGAGCCCCCCCACCAGGCCGGCGAAGCCGTCGGAGATGATGTCGCCGAACATGTTGCTGGCGACCACCACGCCGTAGTCCTCGGGGTTCTTGGTCAGCCACATCATCTGGGCGTCGATGTTGGTGTCCCAGAGCTGGATGTGTGGAAAACGCTCGTGGACCTTGTGCGCCTCGGCCAGCATCATGCCCGAGGTCTCGCGAATCACGTTCGGCTTCTCGCAGACGGTGACGTTGGTGTAGCCGTGGCGGTCGGCGTAGGCAAACCCCTCCTCGATGATGCGGCGGCACTTGGCGCGGGTGAGGATGCGGGTCGACACCGCCAGGTCCTCGCGCGGGACCTCCCGGAAGGCCTTGAACTTGGGATGCGTGTTGAGCGCGTCCCACACCTGGTCCGGAGGGTTGGTCCACTCGACTCCGCCGTAGAGGCCCTCGGTGTTCTGGCGGAAGACCACCGCGTTGACCCGCGGCTCCTCGACGGTTCCGCCGGGGCCGCGCCGGATGAAGTTGAGCGGGTTCCCCGGGAAGGTAATGCAGGGCCGGATCGAGACGTCGAGGTCGAAGCGCTGGCGCAGGCCGACGATCGGCGAGTAGTAAACGAGCCCCTTGTCGCGCAGCTCGGGCGCGAGCTCGCGCGCCGCGGCGTCCTTCGGCTTGGAGGTGATCGCCCCGAACAGCGCCACCTTGTGGCGGTCGATCAACTCGACCGTGCGGTCGGGCAGCGGGTTGCCCTCGCGGATCCAGAGGTCCCACCCGATGTCGGCCTCGATCCAGTCCGCCTCGAAGCCGGCCGCCTCGAGCACCCGCAGCGCTTCGGGCGCCACCACCTTGCCGATGCCGTCACCGGGCATCACCACCACCGTGCGTCGCGCCATCATCGCCTCCCCTGGATGAAAACTGCGGTTCCCCTTCGTGGCTGACCGCACGCGCTAACATAGCGGAGGAACACGACAAGTGGAAGACCCGCCCATCCCCCGGCACCACCCGCCCGCCGGGCCGATCGGCGCCGACGATGGAGGGACTCCCGCAGCTCTGGTCACGGCGTGGTTGGTTCCGGCGATCGCACTGGCCGTCGGACTCGTCGTCAGTTGCTGGGAGACCCTGACGAGCGGCTTCCGACTGGTCCAGGGAGATCTCGGTGACACCCGGCTGGTGAACTTCACCCTCGAGCACAGCTACCGGTGGCTGTGCGGGATGCCCTTGGCCGAGGATCTCTGGTCGCCGCCGATCTTCCATCCGCTCCAGCACGCCGCCTTCTACACCGACCTGCTGTTCGGCGTCGCCCCGCTGTACTGGCCGTGGCGGTGGCTGGGCTGCGAGCCGGAGACCGCGTACCAGCTTTGGATGATCTCCGTTTGGAGCGTCAACTTCGTCGCTGCCTACCTGCTGCTGCGGCGGGGCCTGCGCGCGAGCGTCGTCGGCGCCGCGGTGGGGGCCTATCTGTTTGCCTTCGCGAGCTCCATGATGGTGAACATCGTCCACCAGCAGCTGGTGGCGAGGTTCTTTCTGCTGGCGGCCCTGGCCGGCGCGGTCGCGACCTTCCGTCAGCCCACGCGGCCTCGCTCACGATCGGAGGCCTGGGGGGCATGCTCGCTGCTCTGGCTCGGTGTCGTGGCTCAGCTGTACACGGCCATCTATCCGCTGGTGGTCTTCGTGCTGGCGGCAGCCTCTGCGGCGATCTGGGCGCTGCTCGTGCCGCGCCTCCGCACCTCGGCCCTGACCGCCCTCAAGCACCACGCCGTGCCCCTCATTGTGACGGCAATGTGCGCCGCCGCCCTCTCCGCTCCGGCGGCGATCGGCTACGCCACCGCCGCCTCCGAGGTGGGGCTCCGGCCCGCACATCGGGTCTCCTACCCGCGGGCGCTGTCGTGGTTTCTGACCGGTCGCACCAATCGCCTCTACGGCGACCTGCAGGCCAGGCTCCATCTCGAATTCGACCGCAAGCCATTACAGAACAACGGCCTCGGGTGCGTCACGCTCGCCGCAGCAGCCTGGGGGCTGTGGCTGGGGCGCCGTCGTCGAGAGGTGCAGCTGGTCCTGGTCAGTTTCGCTGGTCTGGTCTTTCTCACGGTGGTGCTGCCGGGAGGGTGGAGCCCGTGGCTGCTGGTGCGCGAGTTGCTGCCCCCGGCGGCCGCCATGCGGGCGGTCGCTCGGGTCGGTCTCATGACGCTCTTCCCCGCCGCGCTCGGCCTGGCGATTGTCTTCGATCGGCTGGCGGGGGCGAGGCGGGGAGTCACCGTCGTTGTGCTGGCGCTTGCGGTGGCCGCCGAGCAGTCACACCGCACCAAGACCTATGACAAGCAGGCCAACCGCGTGCGGATCGCGAGTCTCGCCTGGCGGGTACCCACCGACGCCGGCTCGTTTCTGTTCTTCGTCGAGGGGGCCAGGTGGCATGAGCACGTCCACGACGAGGCGGCGTGGGTCGCGCTTGCCACGGGTGTCCCGACCGTCAACGGCCGCTCCGGCAAGGCACCCCGCGGCTGGGAGCTCGATCGGCCGGAGTTCGGGACCCCGGAGGAAAGACACGAGCTGCTCTCCAGACTAGAACGCTGGGCTCGGCGGACTGGGTTCGATTCCGCCGCCGTCGCCTGGGTGAAGATCGACCCCAGCTACCATCAACGGCGCTGACGCGCCCAGGTGTTGACCTTGAGGATGGTCCAGATCGCGGCGACGCCGTCCCGCCAGCCGATCTTCTTGCCCTCGGCATAGGTCCGGCCGTGGTAAGAGATCGGCACCTCGTAGATGCGGCAACCGGTGCGGGCGATCCGGGCGGTGACCTCGGGCTCGAAGCCGAAGCGGTTCGCGCGCAGCTCGAGCCTGCGCAGCAGGTCGGCGCGGAAAACCTTGTAGCAGGTCTCCATGTCGGTCAGATTGAGGTCGGTGAAGATGTTGGAGACCAGCGTCAGGAACCGGTTGCCGAGATAGTGCCAGAAGAACAGCACCCGGTGGGGGCCGCCGAGGAACCGTGAGCCGTAGACGACGTCGGCGTGGCCGTCGAGGATCGGCTGGAGCAGGGCCGGGTACTGCGACGGGTCGTACTCGAGGTCGGCGTCCTGCACCAGGACCACGTCACCGGACACCGCGGCAAAGCCGGTCCTCAGTGCGGCGCCCTTGCCGCGGTTGCGCTCGTGGCGCAGCAGCCGGCGCGCGACCGGCCGGCCGTCGGCCCTCAGGGCTGGCTGCCAGGCCTCGATGCGGGCCCAGGTACCGTCGGCCGAGCCGTCGTCCACCGCCACCACCTCGAGCGCCTCGATCGCCGCCGGTAGCGGTGCGCTCACAACCCGGTCGAGCAGCGCCGCCGCGGTCCGCTCCTCGTTGTAGATCGGAATCACGACCGAGAGGCTCTTCATTCGGTGAGACTTTACCATCGCACCGCTCTCGGATCGAGCTCGCGGTTCTCATCCCCGCTTCCGCTTCTGTCACGGCGACGTCTCACGGCGTCGCCGAAGGCGAAGCCGGAAGCTGAAAGCGAAGCCGGATCCGCGCCCGAGGAGCCTGCCCTGAGCGAGCGGCGCCGCAGCGCCGCGAGAAGAAGGGCCCCGTTCCCGTTCCTCAGCGTCCTCCACCCACGACCTGCCGCGTCACTCCGCGACACGCAGCGCGTGCGCGGACAGGAACTCGGGCGCGATCGCGTCGACGATGAGCCCGCCCTCCATGTACTGGGCGGTCGGCAGGCCGAGCAGGTAGCAGAGGGTCGGCGCCACGTCCGCCAGCCGCGCCCCAGCGAACCGCTGGCCCGTCGCGACCCCGGGGCCCGCCAGCAGCAGGACGCCGTCGGGGTTGGTGTCGGGGGAGACCCGCCAGGCGCCGCCGATGCCGAGCAGGCGCTGCAGCCGCTCCCAGGGGGTGGGCGGGGCCAACCCATAGGGCGCGACGACCGCCACCGTCGCGCCGTCTCCGGCCGCGGCGAGGAGCGCTCCCAGGTGATCGTCAGTGAGCTGCAGCGCGAGCTCGACCACCTCCCGCTCCCGAGTGTGGCGGGGCTTCAGCGGCTCGAGCCCGGTGCGCGCGGCCGACAGGACTTCGAGATGAATCCAGACGTCGCCCGCGCCCGCCTCGAGCGCGGCCAGCGCAGCGGCCACCCTGCCGCGGTCCCCGCCGACCGCTCGCCATACCGCCGGGGCCTGCTCGGGAAACGGCTCCAGTGCCCACTCCAGCGACGACCGGACGGCCGGTTCCAGATCCTGCCGGTCAGCGGGGCGCCAGGGCTCGAGGGTGACCGTCGCGCCCCAGATCCCCGGCCAGTCGACGGCCGCGGTCGGAACGCCCGACGCCCGCAGGCGCTCCCACAGCGGAGGCACCGAGGCGGCGGGTGGCGTCACCTCGCGGGCCAGCCCCCACGGCAGGATCAGCCGCGACCCCTGCGGGGTCCACGGCAGCAGGCGCAGCGGCTCCCCCGGCAGCCAGGGCAGCAGCCAGCCCCGTTTCGACTTGACCCCGTGCCGGCCCGGGTAGCTGCCGACCGCGGTTGAGGTCCAGGCCGACCGGCGCAGGTGCGGCCGGTGGGGCGTGAGCGGCCCCCAGCAGCCGCGGCGTTCGAGCGCCGCCAGCTGCGGCGCGCGGGTGTCGTCGACCCGGCCGAGCAGGACGGCCGCGTCCAGACCGTCGACGCCGACCACCAGCAGTCGCTGCGTCGGCGCGCCGATCGGCCGCGCCGCCACCTCAAGCGGCGACCCCGGCGGCGTCGGCTGCAGCAGCATCCGCGCCAACGGCAGCGCGATGATCGCCGCGGCGAACGCGACCCGGAGCCGGGTCGGGGCGCCCGCCCTGCGCACCGCGGCGCCGCCGAGCAGCGCGAGCGCCAAGCCCACCGCCCACGCCACGCCGTCCTGGGCGAGGACGCGCAGCGCGACAGAGGAAAGCAGGAACTCGTGGAGGTCGGCGTTGACCAAGCAGATCACCGCGGCGGCCAGGTAGGCGACCGCGGTCAGCTCGGGCGCCAGCCAGAGGTCGCGACGGCGGCGCAGGGCGCGCAGACCGGCCCCCAGCGCCAGCAACGGCAGGCCGAAGCCGAGGGCGCCCCAGGTCGCCCACAGCGGCGCTCCGATGAGCACCGCCGTCGCGTGCTGGGACACCTCCGGGTTGAGGCGGAACACCATCACCTCGGCCAGCACGCCGGCCGCCGCGCCGGCCGCGGCGGCGTCGATCCACAGCCATCCCTGCCGTTCAGCCATCAGGAGATCATGGTAGCAGCGAGGTACACTCTCCGAGGCCCGGAGGAGGACATGACGTCACGCTCAGCTCAGCTCTGCATCGCGCTCGACGGCAGCGACCGCCGCTGGATCCTCGACACGGCACGGGCGCTGAGCGGCTCGGCCGGCTGGATGAAGATCGGGCTCGAGGCGTTCGTCGCTCACGGGCCGCGTCTGGTCCAAGGGGTCGCCGACCTGGGAGTGCCGGTCTTCCTCGACCTCAAGCTGCACGACATCCCGGCCACCGTCCGGCGGGCGGCGGCGAACGTCGCTGCGAGCGGCGCGCGCATGGTCACGGTCCACGCCTGCGGCGGGCGCTCGATGCTCGAGGCCGCCGTCGAGGGCGCGCGCGAGGGCGCTGCCCAGGAGCCGCCGCGGGTGATTGCGGTCACCCTGCTCACCAGCCTCGACCAGGCCGCACTCGACGAGCTCGCCCTGCCCGGCTCGGCCGAGGCCACGGTCCTGCGCTGGGCTCGACTGGCAGAGAGCAGCGGGGTCGACGGGGTGGTGGCATCGGCCCGCGAGGCGGCGGCGGTGCGCGCCGGCTGCGGCCGGGACTTCCTGATCGTGACGCCGGGCGTGCGGCCGGCGGGGCACGGTCAGGACGACCAGCGGCGGACCGCGACCCCGGCCGAGGCGGTGCGCGCGGGCGCCGACATCCTGGTGGTGGGCCGGCCGATCACCGGCGCGCCGGTGCCGCTCGACGCGGCGCGGCGGATTCTCGAGGAGATGACCCGTGCGGCCTCAGAATAGCGGCCGGTCCTCGTAGTGCTCCTTGTGCCACACGTAGGTATAGCCCGGGAACACGATCGGGTAGTCGTAGGTGATCCGGATCTTGATCCGGTTGCCCGCGCGGTTGATCCAGATGTCCTTGGCGCCGATCGGGATGTCGAGGTCCCCGGCGATCGCAGCGAGGTCCTTGCGAATCCGCTTGTCGTCATAGTCCGGGCGGCTCGCGCGATCGGCGTACGCCTTGACCTCTTTGTCGAACTCGCCGACCGAGACCATCACCGGGATCGTCTTGATCGCGACCAAGGCGACGACCACGGCCACCACAAACCCGATCAGGCATCCGACCGGGACGTCCCCCCGTTGGCTGCGCCATCTGTCCATCGGCTCAGGCCTCCGTACCGATCACTCTGAAATGGTAACACTGCGGGACGAAGCGACGCTCCGGTCTTGATGGGAAATGTCGGCGTGAAACCTGTTTACCACCAAGAAAGGTGCCGGAGTTCTGCCCACAGAGCGTATTCCTGAGCAGGTTGAGTTTGAGGGTCCCGGCACGCCGAGGGTGGTCGCAGGTTTCAACGGTGGGGCGGTAACCAACTCCTCTGCGCTACCCAACCTCAATAGACCACAAACCTGATTCTCTCCACAGCCCGCATTCCTCATCGACCTCCTCAGGCACGGCCTACCGGTCATTCTTGCCTCGGTGCAGGAGGGCGGTGAGGAATGCCGGCTAGTGGATGAGCTGGAAGGACCGGCTCCAGCGGGTCTTCGTGAAGAAGTTGACGAACACCTCGGCGAGCTGCTTCATCCGGTAGAGCACGCCCCGCCACTCCCAGTCGTCCCGCTTCGCCTCGTAGGACCAGTAGATGAGCACCGCCCGCCCCTTGACGTAGGTCAGCGGCACCGGCCCCCAGAACCGCGAGTCCAGGGAGTTGTCGCGGTTGTCACCCATGCAGAAGATGGTGCCAGTCGGCACGACCCGCGGTCCGAAGCTGTCGCCCGGCAGCCCCCGCTTGCGCCCCGCCTGATCGCCCTTGAACACCACGTACGGTTCGTCCTGGGCCTGGCCGTTGATGTACAGCACCTTGTCCCGGACCTCCACCGTGTCGCCGGCCACCGCGACGCACCGCTTGATGAAGTCGCGCCGGGGCTGGTTCGGGTACTTGAAGACCACGACGTCGCCCCGCTCCGGCGCGCGGTAGGCGAACAGCCGGTGGAGGAGCGACGAGTGGTGGTGGCCGTAGATGAACTTGTTGACCACCAGGTGGTCGCCGATCAGGAGGTTGTCCTCCATCGACCCGGACGGGATCTTGAAGTTCTCGAACACGAAGGTCCGCACGAACAGCGCCAGAATGAAGGCCACCAGGATGGCCTCGTAGTACTCGCGCAGCGCCGACTTCCTGCCGCTCATCCCCGGAATCCTACACTCCCCCGCCGCTGGGCGATAGCCCGCGCATGCCCGGCGGCTGCCAGGCCTCGCGCGGCCGGGCGTCGACTCGCCGCGGGTCGGACCAGAAGCCGCGCGCGAGCGCGAGCTGCCCGGCCCGGGCGACCATCGCCGCATTGTCGGTGGTCAGCCGCGGCGGCGGCAGCCGCAGCGCAATCCCTAGGGCATCGGCCCGCTCCGCGAGGCGCCGCCGCAGCTCGCTGTTGGCCGCCACCCCACCGGACGCCGTCACCAGCTCCGGGCGGTGCTCCGCGACCAGGTCCGGAAGCGGCGCCAGCAGCTGGTCGACCACCGCCCGCTGGAATGAGGCAAGCAGGTCGCGCACCGGCCGGCCCGGGTCGGCTGCGCCGGCGGCGGAGAGCTGGTGCTCGCGGATCCAGCGCACCGCCGCCGACTTCAGGCCGGAAAACGAGAAGTCGAGGCGGCTGTCGTGGAGGCGCGGCCGCGGCAGCGGCACGGCGCGCGGATCGCCGTCGCGCGCGATCCGATCCACGACCGGGCCGCCGGGGTAGGGCAGTCCGAGCGCCTGCGCGACCTTGTCGAAGCTCTCGCCGGCCGCGTCGTCCCGGGTCCGGCACAGCCGGTGCGAGCCGCCCTCGTCGATCAGGTACCAGCTCGAGTGGCCGCCGGAGGCGACCAGCGCCAGCACCCGCTCCGGCATCGGCGCCGCCGGCCCGCCACCGGCATCCAGGAAGGGCGAGGCGAGATGGGCCTCGAGGTGGTCGACCGCAACCATCGGCAGCGACCGGCCCCACGCGAACGCCGCCGCGTAGCGGACGCCGACGAGCAGCGCCCCGACCAGGCCAGGCCCGGCCGTCACCGCCACCAGCTCCGGCGGCCGCGCGGCCGCGGTCAGCGCCTGGTTGGTCAGCCACGGCAGCGCCCGCAGGTGCTCGCGGGACGCGAGCTCGGGGACCACGCCGCCGTAGCGGGCGTGGGCTGCGACCTGGCTCGACATCGCCTCGGCCTCGATGCGCCCCTCGCCGTCGAGCACGGCCACCGCCGTCTCGTCGCACGAGGTCTCGATGCCCAGGGTCCGCAGCAGCGTCATGTCCCTCGTTCCCTGCACGGCGCGCACCCACCGGCCGGACCTGCGGTCGCCGTCCACGGCGACGGCTTCGCGTGCCCGGCCGGTGTCCTCGCGAGTGCACGAGGAGCGTGTAGCGCATGGGCCCCGGTGCTCGCTCCTGATGGGGTCGTTGTGGTTGGCTTCTGCCCCGAACCCTTCTCGAGATGCGCTGCGCGCATCGCGAGGAGTTCGTGCCGCAGTGGCCGAACACCTGCGCTTCGGTCGACCATACCCGCCGAAAAGGCCAATGCGGTATGAACTCCTAGCGCAGGCTCGCCTTCACCGGCACCTTGAGCTCGGGGAAGTCGCGGTCGCTGGTCTTCACCGTGAGCGTCGCGTTGTGGGGGCCGACCGTCGCATCGCCCTTGACCGTGACTGCCACCTGGTACCTCCGGCCCTCCTCGATGGTCGACACCGAGGCCTCGAAGGCCGGGTCGTCGACGGTGGCGCCGGTCACCTTCACCGCCGCGCCGTCGGTCCGGTTGTTGACCACGATCAGGTTCCGTCCTGGGCGCGCCTTCGCCTCGACGCTGCCGAACTCGAGCTGGGTCGGCGTCACGTGGACCAGGGCGCGCACGACGCCGTAGACCTTTACCGTCACCTGCTCGGCCTTGGGGTGGTCGGTGGCAATGGTCACCGTGCCGCTGACCGGGCCCACCGGCGCGTCCTTGGCCAGCGACACCGCGACCTCGTACTGGTCGCCGGGCTTGTCCGCCATCAGCTCGCTGCCCGCGAGCCGCCGCACCTCAGTGACGAGGAAGGGGACGTCCGACTCGACCTTGGTGACCTTGAAGGCGCGCGTCGCGTCGGTCGCCACCACCACGACCTTCTGGGTCATCTGCTCGCGCTGCACCGCGTTGAAGCGGATCAGCGGCCGCGGCAGCACCTCGACGATCGGCTGCACGTTGGCCTTGATGACCACCGACAGGGTGGGCTCGGTCGGATCGTCGGTCATGATCAGGATCGATTTTGAGATCGGACCCGAGAAGTCCTTGGTGTCGAGCTTGGCCTTGACCGCGCCCGTGCCGCCCGCCGCGATCTCCCTGTCATAGTCGGCGACCGTGCAGCCGCAGGTCGGCCGCACTGCCTTGATCTGCAGCGGCTCCGTGCCCTCGTTGGAGATCGCGAAGGTGATGTCCACGACCGCCCCCTGGGCGACCGTGCCCATGTCCTTGATCTTCTCCGGCACCACCATCTTCGGGCCCGCACCCTGGGCAACCGCCGCGCTCGCGATCAGGCAGCAGGCAGCTGCCGCGATCAGCTTGGACGTTGTCCTCAACATTCGCTCCTCCTTGTCATCGTCCGCGCAACCACCGACAATCGTAGGGACCGACCGATCGGGCGACAAGCAGCAGGAGGGCCCTTTTGCAGGATCGTTACCCCACCGAGCACCTCTACCTGCTCCCGATCGGCGGCACCGCGATGGCACCGCTCGCCGGGCTGCTGCATTCCCTCGGCCACCGCGTCGAAGGCGTCGACAGCCAACTCTACCCGCCGATGAGTACCGTGCTCGCGGAACTCGATATTCCGGTCCGCCTCGGCTTCGACCCCGCCCACCTGCCGGCCGACATCGACCGCGTGGTCATCGGCAACGCCGTCCCCCGCAGCAACCCCGAGGTGGCAGCCGTGCTCGAGCGGGGCATCCCCTACCTCTCGCAGGCCGAGGCGGTGGCGCACTACGTGCTCGCCCGCGGCCAGGACAGCCTGGTCGTCGCCGGGACCCACGGCAAGACCACCACCTCCTCGATGCTGGCCTTCATCCTGGAGGCCACCGGCTGCGACCCCTCGTTCCTGATCGGCGGCATGCCGCGCTGGAGCGGCCGCCCTTACCGCCGCGGCGGCGGCCGCCAGATCGTGATCGAGGGCGACGAGTACAACACGGCGTTCTTCGACCGCGGGCCCAAGTTCTTCCATTACCGCCCGCACCTCTTCGTGCTCGGCCCGGTCGAGTTCGACCACGGCGACATCTACCGCGACCTCGACGCGGTGCTGACCGCCTTCCGGGCCGGAGCGGCGATGGTGCCGCGCCACGGCGCGGTCGTGGTCAATGCCTTCAGCGAGGCCGCACTCGCCGCCACTTGCGACGCCGCCGCCCGGGTGGTGACGGTCGGACCCGGGCCCGGCTCCACCCTCCAGCTGACGCCCACCGCGCACACCGCCGACCGCTCGACCGCCACCATCCGCTGGCAGGGGCAGGACCACCGGCTCGAGATCCCGATGGCCGGAGAGCACAACCTGCACAACGCGGCGATGGCGGTGGCCGCCGCCGCCGCCTGCGGCGTCGAGCCGGGATCTGCGGTGGCGGCGATGGCACGCTTTCCGGGGGTCGTCCGCCGCCTCGAGGTGATCGGCGAGACGGCCGGGGTCACCGTCGTCGACGACTTCGCCCACCACCCGACCGCGCTCGCCGCGACCATCGCCGCCGCCCGCCAGCGCTGGCCGGGGCGCCGGCTGGTGGTGGCCTTCGAGCCGCGCTCGATCACCGCCGCGCGGCGCGCCTTCCAGGATGTCTACGCGGCGGCGCTGGCCGGCGCCGACCTTGCGCTGGTGGCAGTGCCCTTCCACCGCGATCGCCTGGAGCCGTCGCTCGTGCTCGACCGCCGCGCCCTCGCCGAGGATCTGCGGAGGCGGGGCGTCGAGGCGCTGGTGCCGGACGACGACCCGGTGGCGGCGCTGGCACCGCAGCTTGCGGCCGGCGACGTCGTGCTCGGCTGCTCCTCGGGCAGCTTCAATGACTTCCACCGGCGCTTGCTCGACGCCCTCGCCCGGCGCTGACCCATCCTTCCGCTTCCGCGGCCGCTCCCGTGCCCGGGAGGCAAGGCGAGTACGAGGAGAGTGCGTTCTGCGGGCGTGCCATCTTTGGCGATTTCCGGACGACGTTCCTCCTCAAGAGGTGCTCGAGACCTGAAATCGCCAAAGGTGGCAACCTGCCGACGGCTGTGGCCGTGGCCGCAGTAGCTTGCGGCCTACGGCCACCCGCTGGTGACGGCTGGTCACCGCGGCCGCCGGCCGCCAGTAACCTCGGGGAGCGCCTCCAGAGAATCGGCGCGAAGCGTTCTCGAGGACGGGGCGAACGAGCGGGAACGGGCACGGGCACCGAGACCTTGAGAAACGCTCCGCAACGATCCGCGTCCTGCGCCTCTGCTACGATCGCGGCGTGCCAGCGCAGCCACCCTCAGGCGCCACGACCCGCGCCGCCCGCCTGATCGCCACCGTCGGTGGTCTCGGCGACCGGCTGCCGGCACCCGGCACCACCGCCGGTTCGCTCCCGGCGACGCTCCTCTGGTCGGTGCTGGCGCTCGTCCTCGGCGGGCCCTGGCAGCTCGCCGCCGTCACCGTCGCGCTGACCGTGGCCGCGACCGCGGTCGGCGTCTGGGCCGCCGGTCTGGAAGGCGCTCGCCGCAGCGTCGACGACCCCGGGCCGGTGGTGATCGACGAGGTCGCCGGACAGTGGCTGTGCTTCCTCGTCGCCCTGCCTCTCGCCGCTCTCGGCGGCGTGCGCGACGTGGCGCTGTTCGCCGGCGTCGGCTTCCTGCTGTTCCGGGCATTCGACGTCATCAAGCCGTGGCCGGTGCGACCGCTCGAACGGCTGCCGGGTGGGATCGGCATCGTCGCCGACGACCTCGCCGCCGGCGCCCTGGCCGGGATGCTTCTGGCCCTCGGCTGGCGGCTGCTCGGAGTCTGAGGAGACCGAGATCGCGGCTCCCCGGCAACGGCGAGAACCGGCGGAGGTCAGCCGCCCGCGAGCAGCTCCGCGCTCGGTGCGAGCTCGGCGACCACGCGCGTCGATCCGCTGAACCGGACCGGGCTCCCCGCCGGATCGCCGAGCGCCTCCACGGTCAGCGTATCGCCCGAGCGCGGCCGCAGCACGAGCCGGTGCGGAGCGCCCTGCGCCATCGCGACCCGCGCCGCCGCCACCACGCCCGAGCCGCAGCACAGCGTCTCCCCTTCGATGCCGCGCTCGAAGGTCCGCAGCGCGATCTCCCCCGCCGCGCGCGGCGACACGAAGTTGACGTTTGCTCCCTCCGGACCGAGGTCGGGATGCCGCCGCAGCGGCGGCGCGACCACGGCCGGCTCGAGGCCCTCGAGGTCGTCGACCGGCAGCACCAGGTGCGGCACTCCGACCTCGAGCAGCCACCCGCGCCAGCGGCGGCCCGCCGCCTCGAGCTCGACCGCCCGGGGCGGTCGCGCCGGGGTCGGCAGCTCCAGGGTGACCACCGCACCGTCGACCTCGGCCGGCAGCGCGACCCAGTCGGTCTCGATGGTCAGCCGGCGCGGGAGGCCGAGCAGCTCGACCGCAGCCCGCGCCGCGCACCGGGTGCCGTTGCCGCAGAACAGCGCGTGCGAGCCATCGGCATTGCGGTAGTGCAGCCGCGCCCGGTCGCGTCCGACCGGCTCGACCGCGAGCACGCCGTCGGCACCGACCCCACGCCGGCGCTCGCACAGCCGCGCCGCCAGCTCGGGCTCGCCGGCAAGCCGCCGCGCCCAGTCGCCCACGCCGAGCACGAAGTCGTTGCCTGAGGCCTCGACCTTGAAGAGCTGGCCGCTCACCGAGTGATCCCCTGCAGGGCCGTGCACTCGGCCGGCTCGGAGCGATTGCCGGCAGCGTCGACCGCCCGCACCGCGTAGGTCAGCGCGCCGACCGGCGGCGCCTCGTCGGCGAACTCCGCGCGGTCGTGGAGCTCGACCAGCATCTGCCAGTCGTCGCCGCCGACGCGGCGCTCGATGCGGTAGCCGGCGGCGTCGCGCGCGACCTGCCAGCGGAGGCTGATCCGCGTCTCCTCGGGCAGGCACACCAGCTCGGTCGGGGGGGCCGGCGAATAGAGGTCCGGGTAGTCCACCGCAACCACCGGCCCGGGCTCGCCCACCACCCGGCCCTCGCCGTCGGTCTTGCCGACGGCGCGCAGGCGATAGCTCCACTGCCTCCCCTGCTGCGCCCTGGCGTCGAGGTACTCGGGCACGGTCACCGGCTCGGCGGTCACCGCTGCCCACTCCTGGCCGTCGCCGGACCGCTCGACGATGGTGGTGGTGTTGCCGGTCGAAAGCCAGCTCAGCCGGATGCCCTCGCGTTCCGGCCGGGCGACGAGGTCCTGGGGCGCCGGCGGCGGCAGCTGGGGCACCAGCCGGGCGATGTTGGAATACTCCGACGGCCGCCCGCCGCAGCAGATCGTGCGCACCGCATACCACAGCACCACCGGCTGCTCGGCGCCGTGCACCGCCCGCCAGGCGTCGAGGTCGTCCCGCAGCGAGAGCGCCGGGCCGCGGGTCGCGTCGTCGAGGCCGGCTGAGCCGAGCAACGCGATCCTCTCGCCCTGGGCCTCGAGCAGCCGGCCGCGCATCGCCCGATCCTCGGCGGTGGCGCCGAGCGGCTCCTGGCCGAGCGGGATCGGCGCCCGCCACACCTCGACCGCCTCGAGGTCCGGCAACGGCCCGCCCGCCGAGGTCATCGAGGGATAGCTCCAGCTCAGGACCGCCTCGGGGCCCTCCTGGAAGACGGTGAGGTCGCGGGTGGCGTCAGCGCGGCGGATCTGCGGCGGCAGGGGGTCGCCCTTGCGCCCGCAGCCGGGCAGGGTGAGGAGGATCGCCAGGATCGCCAGGGTCAGAACCAACGCAGGCTGGAAGCCTGCGCCACAAGCAGGCAAGATGCCTGCGCTCCAACGCAGCAATCGTACGAGAGAGCTGTCGTTCACGGTCAACCGCCGTCCATGAGGACCGCAGGCTGGAAGCCTGCGCTACAAAATATACCGCGTCAGGTCGCGGTCACGCAGCAGCGGCGCCAGCGTCCCGCGCACCGACTCCTCGGTCACCAGGTGGACCTCGCCCGCCCGCGCCGGCGCGTCGAACGAGATCTCCTCGAGCAGCTTCTCCATCACCGTGTAGAGCCGCCGGGCGCCGATGTTCTCGGCGGATGAGTTGATCTCGGCGGCGATCTCGGCCACCGCCTCGACCGCGCCCGGCGCGAACCGCAGCTCGACCTGCTCGGTGGCGAGCAGCTCGGTGTACTGCCGGAGCAGCGAGTTCTCTGGCTCGACCAGGATCCGCCGAAAGTCGGCGGCGTCGAGGGGCTCGAGCTCGACCCGGATCGGGAAGCGGCCCTGCATCTCCGGGATCAGGTCGGAGGGTTTCGCGACGTGGAACGCGCCGGCGGCGATGAACAGCACGTGGTCGGTGCGGACCGCGCCGTACTTGGTCGCGACGGTCGAGCCCTCGACGATCGGCAGCAGGTCCCGCTGCACCCCCTCGCGGGAGACGTCGGGCCCGCGGGCGGCGTCCTCCCGCGACGCGATCTTGTCGATCTCGTCGAGGAACACGATGCCGGCCTGCTCGACCCGGCGCAGCGCCTCCTGCTCGACCTGGGAGCGGTCGATCAGCCGGTCCTCCTCCTCGACGAGCAGAATCCGGCGCGCCTCGGCGACCCGCATCCGCTTGCGCGCCTTGCGGCCGAACATGCCCCCGAACATGTCCTTGAGGTCGATGCCCATCGACTCGATGCCCTGCGGCGTGAACATGTCGAGCGTCGGCATCCGCGACTCGGACACCTCGAGCTCGATCTCGTGGTCCTCGAGCAGCTCCTCGCGGAGCTGCCGCTTGAGCGTCCGCCGGCGCTCCTCGAGAGAGTCGGCGACACCCGAGCTCGCCACCACCAGCAGGTCGACCAGCCGGTCCTCGGCGGCCCGCTCCGCCCGCACCCGAACCTCCCTCACTCGCTCCTCGCGCACCAGCTGGATTCCGGCCTCGACGAGGTCGCGCACGATCGAGTCGACGTCGCGGCCGACGTAGCCGACCTCGGTGAACTTGGAGGCCTCGACCTTGAGGAACGGCGAGCCGGTGAGACGCGCCAGCCGGCGCGCGATCTCGGTCTTGCCGACCCCGGTGGGGCCGATCATGATGATGTTCTTGGGCGCGACCTCGTCGCGCAGCTCGGGCGGCAGCTGCTGGCGCCGCCAGCGATTGCGCAGCGCCACTGCCACCGCCCGCTTGGCGGCGTTCTGGCCGACGATGTAGCGGTCGAGCTCGGCCACGATCTCGCGCGGGGTGAGGGCATCCGACTTCACGACGTCAGCTCCAAGACGGTGATCCGGTCGTTGGTGTAGATGTCGATGGCGGCGGCGATCCGCAGCGACTCCTCCACGATCTGGCGCGCCGTCAGCTCGGTGTGGGCGATCAGCGCCCGCGCCGCGGCCAGCGCGTAGCTGCCGCCGGAGCCGACCCCCACCACGTCGTCGTCGGGCGCCAGCACCTCGCCGGTCCCCGACACCAGCAGGGTGGTCGAGCGATCGGCCGCAATCAGCAGCGCCTCGAGATGGCGCAGCGCGCGGTCGGTCCGCCACTCGCGGGCCAGCTCGACGGCCGCCCGCTCGAGGTTGTGGCCGTGCTCGTCGAGCTTGGCCTCGAACCGCGTGAACAGGGCCAGGGCGTCGGCCACCGAGCCAGCGAAGCCGGCCAGCACCCGGCCGTCGGCGAGCCGCCGGACCTTGGCCGCGCCGTGCTTCATGACCGTGGTCCCCAACGTCACCTGGCCGTCCGATCCGACCGCGACCGTGCCGCCGCGCCGGACCGCGATCACGGTGGTGTGGTGCCATTCGTGCTTCAGGGCTTTCATACTGTCTCCGTTCGAGCTGCGGGTTGAGGGGTYGGGGAAGAGGGGTTCGTACACCTGCGYCCGCTTCCGTCTCCCTGCCCGTCTCCGTGCCCGTGCCCGCCCGATGGTATCCCACTTGCCGCYGGGCGGCAGGGCTCACACCTTCTCGAGCTTGGCGATCGTCGGCACCAGGGTCTTGCGGCCCGCCCGGTCGAAGTACACCACCAGCTTGAGATTGTCACCGCGGCCCTGGCAGGACAGCACGACGCCGGTGCCGAAGCTCGAGTGGCGAACCCGGTTGCCGGGTCGCCAACCCTGGCCGGCGGCGTCGGTGGCGGTGGCCGCGGCGGGTCGCCCCGGTCGCAGCGGTCGGGCGACGCCCACCGGCGCCGCGAGCTCGTCGTTCCGGACCCGGCGCTCCGCGGCCGCGATCGTCAGCGGGACGTCCGAGACGTCGAGCATGGCGGCGGTCGGCAGCTCGAGCAGGAAGCGCGACGGCCGCGACGGCGCGCGCGAGCCGAACAGGAATCGGGCCCGCGCCGCGGTCAGCGCCAGCCAGTGCCGGGCCCGCGTCATCCCGACGTAGGCGAGCCGCCGCTCCTCCTCCAGGCGTCCGGGGTCGTCGTGCGAGTTGGCGTGCGGCAGCAGGCCGTCCTCGAGCCCGGCCAGGACCACGACGTCGAACTCCAGCCCTTTGGCGGCGTGCAGGGTCATCAGGCTGACCGCCTCGGCGCCCGCCTCCTCGTCGCCCTCCTCAAGCAGCGCCACTGCGTCCAGGAAGTCCGCGAGCTCCTGGCCGCGCGCCGCCGCCTCGGCCACCGCCGCGGCCAGCTGCTGCAGGTTCTCGCGGCGCGCGACCCGCTCCTCGTCGTCGCCGTCGACCAGCGCGAGCAGGCCCGAGGCCTCGAGCAGCCAGCCGACGAAGTCCCCGGGGTCGAGCAGCTCGCGCTGGCTGGCCGCGTCCCCGAGGACCTTGAAGAAGCCCTCGAGCGCGATCCGGGCACGCCGGGTCAGGGCATCCGGGAGCTGGCGCGCGGCCGCCGGCAGGGGCAGCCCGGTGGCCGCGGCGTGCCGCTCGAGCACGTCGAGGGTGGCGGACCCGATGCCGCGCGCCGGCACGTTGACCACCCGCTCGAAGGCGACCACGTCGTCGGGACGGACCAGCAGGCGCAAGTAGGCGAGGGCGTCGCGGACCTCCTTGCGGTGCCAGAAGCGCAGCCCGCCGACCACCCGGTGGGCGACCCGCCGCCGGGTCATCTCCTCCTCGAAGGGGCGGGTCTGGGCATTGGTCCGGACCAGCACCGCCATCTCACCGAGCGGGCGGGAGCGGGCGAGCTCCTCGATTGAGTCCGCCACCCAGCGCGCCTCGGCGCGCTCGTCGTCGCCGACGTACAGCCGGACCGGGTCGCCGCCCGGCCGCCGGGTGAACAGCCGCTTGCCGCGGCGGGCCGCGTTGTGGGCGATCAGGCTGCCGGCGGCGTCGAGGATCGGCCGGCTCGACCGGTAGTTCTCCTCGAGCGCGACCACCCGCGCCCCCGGGAAGTGGCGCTCGAACGACAGGATGTTCTCAAGCTCGGCGCCCCGCCAGCCGTAGATCGACTGGTCCTCGTCGCCGACCGCGGTGATGTTGCCGGCCGGCGTCACCACTGCGGCGAGCAGCTCCATCTGCAGCCGGTTGGTGTCCTGGAACTCGTCGACCAGGAGCCAGCGGCCGCGCCGCCGCGCCGCCTCAAGGAGGAGCGGCTGCGCGCGCAGCAGCGCGAGCGCGCGATGCAGCATGTCGTCGAAGTCGACCACTCCGGCGGTCGCCTTGAGGGCCCGGTAGCGCTCGAAGACCCGCGGCGTCACCTCGTCGCCCGAGCGCGCCCCCAGCGTGGCCGGGTCCTGGCAGCGGTTGACCTCACCCGAGATGCGCGCGAGCACGGCGCGCGGCGGGTGCTCGGTGGCGTCCAGCCCGAGCTCCTTGAGCACCTTGCCGACCAGCGCGCGCTGCTCGTCGGCGTCGATGATCGCGAAGTGGCGCGGCAGGCCGGCGGCCTCCGGGTGGCGGCGCAGCAGCTCGAGCGCCCAGCGGTGAAAGGTGCCGACAAAGCCGCCGTCGAGGCGGCCGCCGACCAGCCGCTGCACCCGCTCGGCCATCTCGCGGGCGGCCTTGTTGGTGAAGGTCACGGCGGTGATCTCGTGCGGCGCCGCCGCGCGGCGCTCGATGAGATGCGCGACCCGGTAGGTCAGGACGCGGGTCTTGCCGGAGCCGGCGCCCGCCAGCACCAGCAGCGGCCCCTCGCCGTGGCTCACCGCCGCGCGCTGCGGCTCGTTGAGGTCGTCGAGCAGATCGGCCATGGGGGTGGAGTTGTACCACAGCGCCCGAGGTCAGGACAGCGCCGAGCTGGGTGTGCGGCCGGCTACTCGACGGTGACCGACTTGGCGAGGTTGCGGGGCTGGTCGACGTCGCGGCCGAGCTCGATCGCCACCTCGTAGGCCAGCCGCTGCAGCGGCACCACCGCCACCACCGGCTGCAGCAGCGGGTGCACCAGCGGCACCGGCAACACGAGGTCGGCCAGCTCGGCGACCTCGGCGGCGTCCGCCTCGGCGACCGCCAGCACCGCCGCACCGCGCGCCTTGACCTCGCGGAGGTTGCCGAGCAGCTTGTCGCGGGTCGGTGTCTCGAGCGCCACCGCCAGCACCGGGTAACCCTCCTCGACGAGCGCGATCGGGCCGTGCTTCATCTCGCCGGCCGGATAGCCCTCGGCATGGAGGTAGCTGAGCTCCTTCAGCTTGAGGGCGCCCTCGAGCGCGATCGGGTAGAGGATGCCGCGCCCCAGGAAGAGCGAGTCGCGGCCGCTCAGCGCCGCGACGCCGCGGGCGTAGAGCTCGCGGTCGCCCTGCAGCACCTGCTCGACATGGAGCGGCAGCCGCTGCAGCTCGCCGAGCAGCTCGCGGTCCGCACCATCGGCTAGGCCGCGCGCGGAGCGCAGCGCCATCGCGAGCAGGACCAGCGCGACCAGCTGGGTGGTGTGCGCCTTGGTCGAGGCGACGCCGATCTCGGGGCCGGCCTGGGTGAGCAGGCGCGCGCTCGCCAGCCGCCACGCCGACGAGCCGCGGACGTTGCAGATCGTCCCGAGCAGGGCGGAGCCGGCGTGGGCCAGCTCCATCGCGGCCAGGGTGTCGGCGGTCTCTCCGGACTGCGTGATGCCGACCACCAGCGTTGCCTCGTCGAGCAGCGGCTGCCGGTAGCGGTACTCGGACGCGTACTCGACGTCGGTCGGCACCCCGGCGAGAGTTTCGACTAAGAACTTGCCGACCAGCGCGGCGTGCCACGAGGTGCCGCACGCCACCAGGTGCACCCGGCGCAGGCGGGCGAGCCGCCCGGGTGCGAAGCCCTGATCGTCGAGCACCACCCCGGTGCGCTCGCTGTCGAGATGCGCGAGGACGGTGTTCCGGATCGCGTCGGGCTGCTCGAAGATCTCCTTGAGCATGTAGTGGCGGAAGCCGCCCTTCTCGACCCGGGCGGCGTCCCAGTCGAGGGTCTCCACCGGCCGCTCCACCCGCGCCCCGGCGGCGTCCACCACCGTGACCGAGGCGGGCCGGATCAACGCGACATCGCCGTTGCAGAGGTAGAGCACGCGCCGTGTCCGGTGGAGCAACGCGGTGACGTCGGACGCCACCAGGCTCTCGCCGTCGCCCAGCCCGACGACCAGCGGCGGGCCCTGGCGGAAGCCCACCACCAGGTTGGGCTCGGCGCGGTGGACCGCCACCACCGCGAACTGGCCGCGCAGCCTCGGGAGCACGCGCAGCACGCGCTCGCCGAGCCCGCCCTGCTCGCGGCCGAGCAGCTGCGCGATGAGCTCGGTGTCGGTGTCCGAGCTCAGSCTGACRCCGGYCGCGACCAGCTCRTGGCGCAGCTCGGAGTAGTTCTCGACGATGCCGTTGTGGACGACCGCGATCGYCCCCGYGGCGTCGGTCTGCGGATGGGCGTTGGCCTCGGTCGGCGCCCCGTGGGTCGCCCACCGGGTGTGGCCGATCCCGTGRYGGCCGTGGAGCGGCCGCTGGTAGGCGAGCTGCTCGAGGGCGTGCAGCTTGCCGGCGGCGCGCAGGATCTCGAGCCCGTGATCGGTCAGCACCGCCATCCCCGCCGAGTCGTAGCCGCGGTACTCGAGCCGCCGCAGCCCGTCGAGGAGGACCGGCACCACCTCGGAGGACCCGACGTAGCCGATGATCCCGCACATCGGCGGCTCCAGGCTCTACGAGCCGGCGCGGAGGAGCCGCGCCGCCTCCAGCGCCGCCATCAGCTGGTCGAAGGAGCGGGCGAAGGCAGCCACGCCCTCCACCTGCAGCTGCTCGGTGACGCGGTCGATGTCGACGCCGAGGCGGCGGATGCGATCCAGCTCGGCCATGCTCGCGTCGGCCACCTCGGCCAGCGCGTTGCGAGGACGGCCGTGGTCGCGGTAGGCGTCGAGGGTGGCGGTCGGGATCGTGTTCACCGTCTCCGGCGCCACCAGCTCCTCGACGTACTTGACGTCCGGGTAGCTGGGGTTCTTGGTGCTGGTGCTCGCCCACAGCGGGCGCTGCACCCGCGCGCCGCGCCGCCTCAGGGCTGCGAAGGCGTCGCCGTGGAAGATCTCCCGGAAGCGGCGGTAGGCCAGGCCGGCGTTGGCGACCGCCGCGCGGCCGCGCAGCGCCAGCGCCTCGGCGGTGTCGAGCGCCTCGAGCTCGGCGTCGACCGCGGTGTCGACGCGGCTGACGAAGAACGACGCCACCGACGCCACCCACGCCGGCTCGGCGGCGCGCGCGAGGCCGCGCAGGTAGGCCGCCGCCACCGCCTCGTAGTGGCCGAGCGAGAACATCAGGGTCACGTTGACGTTGATGCCATCGGCGATCAACTGCTCGACCGCCGGCAGGCCAGCGGGGGTGGCCGGCACCTTGATCATCAGGTTCGGCCGGGCGACCTCCCGCCACAGCCGGCGGGCCTCGTCGACGGTGCCCGCGGTGTCGGCTGCGAGCCGCGGCGACACCTCCAGGCTGACGAAGCCGTCGCCGCCCTCCGACTGCTCGTACACCGGCCCCAGCACGTCGGCGGCGGCCCGGATGTCCTCGATGGCGAGCGCCTCATAGAGCTCGCTCGTGGACAGCCATGGCCGCTCGGCGAGCAGCGCGTCGATCGCCTCGCCGTACGCCTCACCCCCGGTGATCGCCTGATGGAAGATCGAGGGGTTGCTGGTCACGCCGCGGACGCCGTCCGCCGCGACCAGCCGCTGCAGGCCGCCGCCGGTGACGAGCTCGCGCTCGATGTAGTCGAGCCACACCGCCTGGCCGAAGCCGTCCCAGAGGCTGCGCAGTGGGTTCATCTCGCCTCCCGGAAACATCGTAGCAGGGGCGCGCTCGGCCGATTCCCGTCTCCGTGC
>PQAJ01000101.1 GCA_003105185.1 Holophagae bacterium | reverse complement strand
ACGTCGCGGTGCACCAGGCCGAGATCGCGGTTGGAGAAGTCCCGGGTGTTGTGGGCATGGTCGAGGGCCGACGCCAGCTGGGCCGCGCAGTGGAGCGCGAGCGGCACCGGCACCGTCACGCCGGCTGTGCGACAGCGGGCGAGCACGTCGCGCAGGTCGTGGCCCTCCACGTACTCCATGGCGATGTAAAAGGAGCGATCGATCTTGCCCAGGTCATAGATGTCGACGATGTTGGGGTGCTTGAGCTGCGCCGCCAGCTTGGCCTCGTCGATGAACATGGTGACGAACTCGTCGTTGCCAGCCATGTCGGCCAGGATGCGCTTGATGGCGACCGTCTTCTGGAACCCTTCGACGCCGATCATGCGGGCGCGGAAGACCTCGGCCATGCCCCCCTTGGCGACGCGCTCCTCGAGGACGTACTGGCCGAAGCGCGACCCGGCCGGCGGTGGAACGGGCTCCGCCGCCTCTGGTGGGGCGGGCCGCGGCTCGCCGAACGGCTCGACGAGCTCGGGCATCGGACCGAGCTCGGGAGGAGGCGCCGGCGCGGCGGGCGGCGGGCTTGCAGGCGCCGCCGGAGCTTCGGGCCGGGGCCGGCGCGCGGCCTTGGCCCCCGCCAGCTGGATGTCGAGACCGGCGAGGGTCTCGGACAGCATCTTGTCGACGTCGCGCTCCGCCGAGCTCGGCTTGCGCGGGACCGGCGCCTTGGCGGCCGCCGCCCCGAGGGCCTCGGCAAGCGCTTCGTCGACCCCGCGCTTGGATGACTTCGGGGCAGCGGCGGGCGGCGTCGGGGCCGGGGGGGCCCCGGCGGGCGGTGCGCCCTTCTCCGGCTCCTCGCCCTCGACGTCCGACAGGATGTCGCCGAACAGGTCGTGCGAGGTCAGCGAGGCGCCGCCGCCGGCGACGCTGCGCCGGAGGGCGTCCAGCGTCTCCGGGGGGATCGCCTGCCCGGCGGGGCCACCGACCTCGAGGCGCACCAGCCGCTCCACCTTCTCCACCAGCGCCTCGCTGCTGTAGGGGCGGGGCAGGATGTCCTGAGCGCCCAGGCGGGCGGCGTCGTCCTCGCTGCCGGTTCCGTGGTAGCCGGCCATCACGATCAGGAACGGCGTCGCCCGCAGGCCGGCGCGCGCCCGCAGCTGGGTGATGGCGTCGTCGACGCTGACGCCGGGGAGCTCGGCGGTGATGATGACCAGCCGCGGCTCGAAGTGGGCGCAGATCTCGACCGCCTTCTGCAGGTCGCCGGCGATCTCCAGCGGGTGCTCCGTCTCGGCCAGCGCCCGCCGGACGCGATCCACCGAGCGGTGCTCATAGTCGATCAGCAGGATGTTTGCTCTCATGAGGCCTTTCTCGGATGGCGCGGCGGCTGCAGGAGCCCCAGTTTCATTATGAGAAAGCCCCCCTCAAAGTCAACACGCGCAGGCTGCAGGCAGAGGACCAAGGCTGTATAATACCGGCGCTTTTCGGCCGCCCATCGGCCGAGCGCCCGGAGGCGCCATGTCCGGACACAGCAAGTGGAGCACGATCAAGCACAAGAAGGGCAAGGCYGACGCCAAGCGCGGCAAGRTCTTCACCAAGATCATCCGCGAGATCACSRTGTCGGCGCGGGAGGGGGGCGGCGAYGCCGASKCCAACCCGCGGCTGCGCGCCGCCGTGGCYGCCGCCAAGGCGTCCAACATGCCGGCCGACAACATCAAGCGSGCGATCCAACGGGGAACCGGCGAGCTTCCCGGCATGACCTACGAGGAGTTCACCTTCGAGGGCTACGGGCCGGGCGGCGTGGCGGTCATGCTCCAGATCATGACCGAYAACCGCAACCGCACCACCCCGGAGATCCGCCACCTCTTCTCCAAGCACGGCGGCAACCTCGGCGAGAACGGCTGCGTGTCGTGGCTGTTCGCCCGCAAGGGGTCGATCCTGATCCCGCGCGGCGCCGCGCCCGATGAGGACGCGATGATGGAGATCGCGCTCGAGGCGGGCGCCGAGGACCTCGACACCTCCGATGCCGACTACTACAGCATCGCCACCGCGCCCGAGGACCTCCACCGCGTCAAGGAGGCTCTCGAGGAGCGCGGCGTCGAGATCGAGACGGCGGAGCTCTCGATGGAGCCGTCCACGACCGCTCGCCTCGAGGGCAAGCCGGCTCTGCAGATGCTGCGCCTGATGGAGGCCTTCGACGACCACGACGACGTCCAGAACGTCTGGGCGAACTTCGACATCGACGACGACATCATGGCCAACCTCTGACGCCGATGGCAGCGTCGGCCCCGCCCGCGTGATCATGGCCGCCCGCGTGCTCGGCGTCGACCCCGGTTCGTCCGCCACAGGGTGGGCGCTGGTCGTCGCCGAGGGCAACCGCTACCGGCTGGAGGCGTCCGGGGTGGTGCGCCCGAAGGGCGACGACCGCGCCGCGCGGCTCGCCGATCTGGAGCGGCGGTTCCTCGAGGTCGTCGAACGGGCGCGGCCGGACTGCGCGGCCGTCGAGTCGTCCTTTTCCGGCCGCAACCCGCGCTCCGGGCTGGCGCTCGCCGAGAGCCGGGGCGTCATTCTGGCCGTGCTCGGGCGATCGGCGATCGCAACCAGCTCCTACTCGCCGGCCGAGATCAAGTCGGCGATCGTCGGCCACGGCCGGGCCGAGAAGCAGCAGATCGCGTACATGGTGACGCACCTGTTGAGCCTGGCCAGCGAGCCGGCGCGGGACGCGGCCGACGCCATCGCCGTCGGCCTCACCCACCTCCACTCGAATCGGTCGAGATTGGTCGTTGACGGCCGCCGTTGATGGTGCTAGGATCCGCTGCCTTGACCGCGAGGTTAGATGCCGGATTCCTTTCTGATCCTGAGGCTGGTGGTGTGGCGTCGTGGACGTGCTAGGATTCGTGGACGGCGTGCTTCCGGGTGGGGTGGAACCCATCCTGGCCGCAAGACTCTTAACTAGGGGAGGTCGACAGTGTTAGGTCAAGTGTACACCTACTTCATCCAGGGCGGAATCTTCATGTGGCCGATCCTGCTGTTCTCGCTGATCGCCCTGGCCGTCATCATCGAGCGCTTCATCGTCTTCAACCGGGCAAAGGTCAACGTCAACGAGTTCCTGACCAAGGTCCGCAAGGCGCTGCTGGTCAACCGCAACGTCAAGGAAGCGATCAAAGTCTGCGAGCAGTACCGCGGGCCGGTCGCATCGGTCACCAAGGCGGGACTGCTGCGCTACGGCCACGACCGCCAGGACATCGAGAAGACCATCGAGAACGCCGCCCTGTATGAGCTCGACCGGCTCGAGCGGCGGCTCTCGATCCTGGCGACCACCGCCAACGTGGAGCCGATGCTCGGCTTCCTCGGGACGGTGAGCGGCATGATCAAGTCCTTCGGCACCCTGGCCACTCAGGGTCTGTCGAACCCCGGCGCAGTGGCAGCCGGTATCTCCGAGGCGCTGATCACGACCGCTGCCGGCCTCATCATCGCAATCCCGGCCCAGATCGCCTTCAACTACTTCACGACCAAGGTCACCCGGTATGTCCGCGACATCGAGACCGCGAGCAACATGTTGCTCGAGACCTTCATCGAGATGGAAAGCAAGGGCGGCGGGACCGGCGTGACCGCCTGAGAAGGGAGTCCGCGATGATTCTCTTTCGCGGCAGATCACTGAAGACGGAGGCCAGGGTCTTCACCGGCTCGATGGCCGACATCATCTTCCTGCTGATCATCTTCTTCGTGATCACCTACAAGGTCGAGCTGGACAAGACGCAAGTGGACCTTCCCGACACCACGGTCCGCGTCACGATCCCGGAGTCGGAGAAGCCGGCCTGGATCGCGATCGCCTCGCGACGCGAGGGCTACCTGATCCGCGTCTCCACCGGCGAGGAGATGTCGTTGCCGATCGGCACCGACGAGGAGCTGGTGACCTTTGCCTCGACCGAGGTCGCACGCAACCCGGAGAAGGACTTCATCATCAAGGCCGACAAGGAAGTGCCCTACGAGCGCTTCGACGCGGTCCTCGACGCCCTCAAGCAGTCGAAGGTGAAGAACATCTACCTGCTGTCGGACCAGAAGACTGTGGAGCAGTAGGGGGACGCCATGAAGTTCAAAAAGAAGCCGCTCGACTCCGAGATCTTCACCGGCTCGATGGCGGACATCACCTTCCTGCTGATCATCTTCTTCATGGTCACGATGGCGTTCTCGTCCAACCGCGGCATCGACTTCGCACTGCCCGAGGACACCACGACCGCGGCCGAAATCTCCCAGGAAGAGTCGATCGACGTGCTCGTCCTGCCCGGGCCGGTCGACGGCCCGCCGGTGATCCAGGTCGACGGCAGGCAGATGCCGATCAACGAGCTGCTGCCCTATGTCGCCGAGAAGCTGAAGCAGAACCCGAGCAAGCCGGTCATCCTGCGCACCGATCCAGGGGCCGTCTACGGCAACATGTTGGCGGTCTTCGACGAGCTCCGGCAGGCGCCGGACAAGATCGGCATGAAGATCGATAACATCTCGATCCCGACCCAGCGCGAGATCGAGAACATCTGGACCATGCTCGGCATTGGACAGTAGCGGGAGGTGGCTCATGGTTGACGAGCAGAAACCCCCAGCGGCACGCACTTCCGGCGAGCCCGAGCTGCCGCCCACGGTGATCGAAATGATCGCCCGTGAGGAGGAGTCCGACCGAAAGTTCCTCCGCATCGCGTTCGTCCTGGCAGCGATCTTCCACCTCGCGATGTTCGTCATCACCTGGCCGAGCTTCGCCGCCGCGGTCAAGGAGAGCAAGGCGATCAGGGCCAAGGTCTATGTGGTCAAGCAGGTCAAGTTCAAGCAGCCGCCGCCGCGCCAGGAACAGCAGCAGCAGATCCTGCGGACCAGGACCAAGAAGGTCCCGATCCCCGATCCGACCCCCGACGAGCCGGAGCCGATCCGTGACGAGGCGCCCGAGGACAACATCGACTTCATCGCCGACGACAACCTCATCCTCGGCGTTCCCGATGCCGCGCCGGCGCCGCCGTCGGCCGAGCCGACAGGGCCGATCCGCTTCGTGGTCGGCGGCAAGATCACCGAGCCCGAGAAGCTCAGCGGGCCGGTCCCGCTCTACCCGGAGGCCGCCCGCCGGGCGCGCATCCAGGGCGTGGTGGTGCTCGAGTGCATCATCGGCAAGGACGGAACGGTGACGGACGTCAAGGTGCTGCGCGGCCTGCCGCTCGGGCTGACCGAGTCGGCGGTCGACGCGGTCAGGTCGTGGAGATTCAAGCCGTCCACGCTCAACGAGAAGCCGGTCGAGGTGCTGTACATCCTGACGGTCCGGTTCAACCTGCAGTGACGCCGGCCGTATAACTAGTAGGACTGAACGGGGAAACGGCCGCGTCCGTAGACCCCATGGGAGGCTGTGGATCATGACGCTTTCGCACCGCCCCGGGCTGGTCGGCCTCGTCGCCCTCCTGCTCGCCGGAGGTCTGGCCGTCTCGGCTCACGCCGAGTGGACCAAGGGCATCGAGGCCTACAAGAAGGCCGACTGGGCGACCGCGGCCAAGGAGTTCGAGGAGGTCACCCAGACCAATCCGGACTACGCCCCGGGCTTCTACTACCTGGGCCTGTGCCAGCGCTCCCTGGGTAACGTCAGCCCGGCGCTCGCCAGCCTGCAGAAGGCGGTCGAACTCGCACCGACCGACGGCTCGTTCAAGATCGGGCTCGGCTACACCCAGATGCAGGCGAACCGCGCCCAGGACGCCTACACCACGCTGAAGGCCGTCGACATCGGCTCGCTCGACGCCAAGCTCCGCTCGACCTACGCCCAGCTGTTCGCCCAGGCCGCCTCCAGGACCGACCGGGCCGCCGAGGCGATCCCGATCGTGGCCAACCAGCTCAGGGCCGATCCCAACAACGCCGCGCTGCACCAGGCGCTCGGCGGCGCCTACAGCGCCAACGGCGAGGACGACAAGGCCTACGCCTCATTCAAGCGGGCCGCCGAGCTCAACCCCAAGGACGAGGCGATCGCCCGCAGCGTCATCACCAGCGGCATCGCCGCCGCCCGCCGCGCCTCCGGCGCCCAGAAGGACCAGCTCTACACCGAGGCCGGCCGCTTCGCCGAGCAGCTCGCGACCTCCCAGCCGACCTTCGAGCACAAGCTGCTGGCGGGCGAGGCCTGGCTCGGAGCGGGCGAGTACCAGAAGGCGCTCGGCTGGTTCGACCAGGCCAAGGCCGCGCAGCCGCAGAACGCCCTGGTCCACTTCTACCACGCCCAGTGCAACACCTCCCTCAACCGGCTCGATCCGGCCATCGAGGACCTCCAGGCCGCCCTTAACATCGGCGCCACCGGCAAGCTGCGCTCACAGATCTACAACCAGATGGGCTACGTCTACGACAAGAAGACGGACTACGACAAGGCGGTCAACGCCTACCGCGAGGCTGGCAACTCCAGCAAGGTTGCCGAGATGCAGTCGAAGTCCGCGGCCAAGGCCCAGAACACCCAGGCCGACCAGGAGTACCAGCGCCGGCTCGCCGCCCTCGAGATGCAGATCAGGGAGCTCGAGGCGATCGGCGAGGTCGACGAGGCCAACGAGCTGCGCAAGCAGCTCGAGGCGCTCAAGAAGGCCTCTCCCCAGTAGACCCTGTCAATCCAACCAACGAAGGGCGCCCGCACAGGCGCCCTTTTTCTGTCCCGCGCTGTGGTGAACCACCCTCCGTCTCCGTCTCCGAAGGAGACTCTCCAGAGCGGAGAGGTCACTCGGGCACGGAGACGGGAACCGGGAGGTCAGCCCTCGAGGAGCGTCGGCCCACGCTACTCGTCGTCAACCGCGGCGTGCCGCATCAGGGTGATCGCCGCCGCKGCCAGCGGCAGCACCACGCCCGCGCCGGCCTGCGCGACCAGCAGCCCGGGCGCGACGGTCAGCCCGGGCAGGCCCAGGACCTCCGCCATCCCGGACAAYGCCTCGGCCACCGCTGAGGTCCCGAGCGCGGCAAGGGCGCCGGCGACCAGGCCCGGCGCCGCCGTCGCGACCAGGAACGGCCCCCGGATCGTCGACTCGGTGGCACCGACCAGCCGCATGATGGTGATCTCGTCGGCGTGGCGGTAGAGCTCGAGGTGGACCCAGACGGCGGCCAGCAGCACGGCGGACATCAGGAGCACCACACTGGCTGCTGCCAACGCGATGCCGAGCCCCCGCGACACCCGGCCGAGCAGGCTGGTGAGCGGGGTCCGCGGGCCGACCGCGATCACCGCCGGGCTGCGCTCGAGGACCGCGACCGACTCCGGATCGGCGGTCGTGATCTCGACGAGCGGCGGCAGCATGGCCCCGCCGTCACGCTCGAGCAGGTCCTTCAGGTAGGGAAACCAGTGGATCAGACGCTGGGCGAGCTGCTCGGGCGCCACCACCTCGAGCCGCCACTCGGGGTGATCCCTGCGCTGGCTTTCGAGCCACGCCGCGCGCTGGGCGTCGCCCATCTGGGGGTGGAGCAGCACCGCGACGACATTGGCGCGATCCACGGTGCCGACCGCCGGCTCGAGCCAGCGCATCACGGACAGGGTCACGCCGGCAAGGCCGATCGGGATCGCGAGCGCCAGCGCCAGGAACAGGCTGACCAGGCCGCGGTGGCGCAGCAGCAGCCAGCCCTCGGCAAGGGCGTGCCGGATCATGGCGGCCACATCCCGTCGTAGTGAATGGCCCCGCCGTGGAGGACGATGGCCCGCGCCGGAATCGACTCGAGGAGGCTGTTGTCATGGGTGGCGAGGATGACGGTCGCGCCCTGGTAGTTGATGTCACAGAGCAGGCTGAGCAGCTCACCCGCGAGGTCGGCGTCGAGGTTCCCGGTCGGCTCGTCGGCCAGGATCAGCCGCGGCTGGTAGGCGAGGGCGCGGGCGATCGCGACCCGCTGCTGCTCGCCGCCCGACAGCGCATCCGGGAGGGCGGATTGGCGGTGGTGCAGGCCGAGCCGCTTGAGCACCAGGTAGGCCCGGCGGTGCGCCTCACGCTGGGTGAGGCCATGGAAGCGCAGCACGAACGTGATGTTCTCGAGGACCGTCTTGCGTCGCAGCAGCTTGAAGTCCTGGAAGATCACCCCGACCTTGCGCCGCAGCCCGGGCAGCCGGGCCCGCGCAATGTTGTCGACCCGCTCCCCCCCGACCCAGACCTCGCCCGCGGTCGGACGCTCGGCGGCGTAGAGCAGTCGGAGCAGCGTCGTCTTGCCGGCGCCGGAGGGGCCGGTCACGAACAGGAACTCGCCGGCGTCCACCTGCAGATCGAGGTTGCGGAGGACCTTTCGACCGTCGTACTCCTTGTCGACGCTGCGCAGTCGTATCACCGGTCGATCAGCCCCCGAGCCGCCTGCCGCGAGCGGGCAACGGCCCAATCCCGTCGTCCGGCCAGCCCGATCGTCCTCTCCTGCGGCGCCGAGATTGTACCATTGGTGCCGCGACCTCAAGGGGAATGCCGGTGCACCGAACGCGGGAGATCGCAGCCATCGAGAGAAGGGTCGCCGGTGAGCCCGCGCTCGAGCTCGAGGACGGCGGCGCGGTCGTGCTGTTCGGCCTCGGCCCGCCTCTCCAGCGCCTTCCGCCACAGCAGCGAGCCGCAGCGATCGTGGCCGACCTCGCGCCCGTCCTGCGGTCGATTCGCTGGGCCCGCCAAGTGCACGGCGCGACCGTGCTGGCGGTCGAGGACGGCGGCGGTGATCCGGTCGACTGCATCGGCGACGCGGATGGGCTGGTCACCTCCCGCGCCGGCTGCGGGCTCGTGGTGTGGACCGCCGACTGCGTGCCGGTGGCTCTGGTCAGCCCCCGCGCCATCGCCATGGTCCACGCCGGCTGGCGGGGCGCGGCCGCGGGCATCGTCGCCGCAGCCGTCCGCCGGCTCAGCGAGTCGGGCGGCCATCACAGGCAGCTCCGCGCCTTCCTCGGCCCGGCGGTGTGCGGCCGCCACTACCAGGTCGGGCCCGAGGTGATCGAGGCGCTGGCGCAGACCGGCGTGCCGCGGCCGGCCTGGCTCGCCGGCGACCACGTGGACCTGCGCTCCTTGCTGGCGGCACAGCTCGCCGCGCTCGGCGTGGGCGGCGTGCAGACCGTCGGTCCCTGCACCGTCGAAACGCCGGATTTGGCCTCGTACCGGCGCGACGGCGCCGCCGCCGGCCGCCAGTGGTCCCTGGTCTGGCGGATGGCGGACGGCGGATAACGGAGAAAATCTCCCGCCCTCTCCAGAGAGCCATGCGGSGCCGTGAGGCAGTGGGGCAGTGGGGCAGTGGAGCGGCTGAACCGCGGAGACCGCTGAGAACGCGGAGACGGCCGGCCGAACCGCCAAGGCGCGGGACGCGATGTGGGCTCCSGCCTTCCTCGCGTCTCCGTCTCTGCGCTCTGCGYGATCTCTGMGCTCTSCGCGGTTCAAATCCAGCGGGAGCTCACTCACGAGGTGTGGGGGCGGTCAGACGTTGAGGGTCAACTCGGCCCGGCGTGTGTGGGCGCAATCGAGACGTCCCGCAGCCGCCTTCCCTTGAGCTGGCCGCACGCCGCGGCCACGTCGCGGCCGCGCGACCAGCGCACCGTGACCGTCAGGCCGGCCTCGGCCAGGGCCCGGCCGAAGCGGTCGACCGTCTCGGGTTCGGGCGGGCGCCATCCCGCCAGATGGTCGGGGTCCTCGTTGAGAGGGATGACGTTGACCTTGCTCGGAATGCCGGCGAGCAGCCGGACCAGGAGCGAGGCGTCGGCCGCGGCGTCGTTGAAACCGCGGATGAGCACGTACTCGAAGGTGACGCGCCGGCCCCGCTCGAGGGGGAAGCTGCGGACCTCCCGCATCAGCTCGTCGAGGGGGTAGCGGCGGCTGATCGGCATGATCTCGGCGCGCCGCTCCTGATCGGGCGCGTTGAGCGAGATGGCGAGCTTCGGCCGCCGCTCCCGGGCGGCCAGCCACCGGATACCGGGCAGGATGCCGGCAGTCGACACGGTGATCCGCTTCGGGCTCACCCGCTCGCCGAGCACGTCGAGCGCGGTGCCGAGGTGGTCGGTGTTGAGCAGCGGCTCCCCCATGCCCATGAACACGATGTTGACCCGCTCGCTGTCCCCACCGGAGACCTGCAGCATGACCCGGTACTGGCCGACGATCTCGTCGGGCCGCAGGTTGCGGCCGGCACCGAGGACCCCGGTCACGCAGAAGCGGCAGCCGAGCGCGCACCCCGCCTGCGACGACAGGCACAGCGTCAGCTTGCGGTCCTCCGGCATCGCGACGCCCTCGACGCTGGCGCCGTCGTCGAGCGCGAACAGGAACTTGCGCGCGCCGTCGCCGCTCGCCGTCGACTCCACCAGCTCGGGGTCGTGGATCGTGAAAAGTCGCTGCAGCCGCCGGCGCAGGTCGGCCGGGAGATTCGTCATCTCGTCGAACGAGGTGGCGTGGCGCTGCACGATCCAGTGCGCCACCTGCCGGCTGCGGAACGGGCGGTCGCAGTACGGCGCCAGCTCCCTCTGGATCTCTGCGGGCGGCTTACCGACCAGGTTCGTCATCGGCCTCAAGGCGGCGGGAGGAGCGGGTCCGGTGACGGGTCGGCGAGATCCCGAGCGACGCCAACAGCCTCGCGTCGTCGGCGTCGATCCGATAGCCGGCCGCGACCTGCGACGGATCGACATGGATGTGGATCGTCCCCTCCTCGGCGTGGACGTCCCCGGAGTCACGACAGGCTAGCGTGGACTCGAGCAGCATCACGGCCCGCCACCCCTCTCCGTGCAGCTCCTCGAGGCAGTCGCGAACCTCGTCGGACTGCACGACCGAGCCGTGCACCGCCTGGCCGAGCCGCTTGAGCAGCTCCTGCAATCGCTTGGTCCGAGACTCCTCCATCCATCCTCCCCTCCCCGCAACCGTCCCCGTCGGCGCGGTCTTCCCATCCTACTCCGGACGCACCCCGCGTTGCCCCGCCGGGACCGCTGTAGTAGCGTGCGCCGCGTGACTAGCCTGCCGCCGGCCCGCGCGGACGACCCACAGTGGGTGCGGCGCGAGCCGCTCGCCGGCGACGCCTCGACCCGTCGCTACTTCCGGCTGACCGACCGCCACGGGGCGACCGCGATCCTCGCCGAGTACCCGGCCGACGCGGCCGCCACTCTGGCCCGCGACCTTGAGGTGACGGCCTGGCTCGCGGACCGCGGGCTGCGGCTGCCGGCGGTCCTCGGCCAGGACCTCGGCGCAGGCCGGGTGGTCCTCGAGGACCTCGGCGCAGCCGACGCTGAGGCCGTTCTCCGCGCTGCGCCCCCGGCCGAGCGGGAGAGGCTGGCAGCGCGGCTGCTCGCGCCGCTCGAGGTCCTCGCAACCCAGCCCACGGCCAGCCTGCCCGGCTGGAACCGGCCGCTCGACGCGGTGCGGCTGCGCTGGGAGCTCGCCGGCTTCGAGCTTCACTTCGTCCGCCACCGCCGCGGCGTCGCGCCGAGCCCCGCGCTCGTCCGCTTCCTGGACGACCTTGCCGATGAGGTGGCGAGCCATCCGCAGCGCATCTGCCACCGCGACTACCACCTCAACAACCTGTACCTCGTCGCGACCGGCGAGGTGGCGGTGATCGACGCCCAGGACGCGCTGCTCGGCCCTGACGCCTACGACGCGGTGTCATTGCTCGAGGAGCGGGCGATGCCCGAGCTGCTGGCAGAGGGCGAGCGGGAGCGGCTGCGCGTGGCGTGGGCGCTACGCACCGCCGCGGCGACCGGCTGGGAGCGCCGCTGGCCGCGGGTCCGCGCGCAGCGTGCGCTCAAGGTCCTCGGCACCTTCGCCCGGCTCGAGGCGGCCGGCCGCACTGACTACACGCATTGGATGGGCAGCCTCGCCGCCCAGCTGGCGGCTGCTGCCGACGGGCTCGCTCTGCCGGGTGCGGTGGTCGACCTTCTGCTAGACTGGGACGGTTGAGGAGGACACCATGCTGGGATCGATCGGTGTCACCGAGCTCATTATCATCCTGGTCATCGTCGTGATCCTGTTCGGCGTCAACAAGCTGCCCAAGCTCGGCAAGGGCCTCGGCGACGGCATCCGCAACTTCAAAGAATCGATGCGCGCCGGCCAGGACGACGCCTCCTCCGGCAAACGATCCAACGACGACGACACGACCGAGCCCAAGTAGCCCTTTCGGTTCGCGGCGCGAACCTGGAACGCGAGCAGCCGGAGAACCTCCCCACGCCCCCGGACCCCGCGGTGCCACATTCCTCCCGTCAACGACCACGACCCGGAGCAGGCCATCGATCGTGATCGGTGCGAGCTCCGACGCGAGCTGCATCGATGGCCACCGCCATCCACGCGTTCGAGATGCAGACCTTCACGCCCCAGGCGTGGACCGCGGGACGCACGCAGGTGTGAGACCAGCAGCGGCCACCGGCGGCCGCCGCGCCGCCGGCTCAGGTCGCCGCCGTGACGCTCGCGCCTGCCCGCGCATGCCGCTGCCGCGCGTACTGGGCGATGTCAGCGACCGCATTGATCGCCCGCTCGACGTCACGGTCGGTGGTGAAGATCCCGGGCGAGAAGCGGACGGTCCCGTCCGCCTCGAAGGTCCCGATGCCCTCGTGGACCCGGGGCGCGCAGTGGAGGCCGGTGCGGGTGATCACGTCGTGCTCGACGTCGAGCAGCTGTCCCGTCTGCTCCGCCGGCAAGCCGTCGACGTTGAACACGAACACCGGCAGATGGTCCCGCTCCATGTCGGCACAGTACAGGCGGACACCCTCGATCGCGGCCAGCCCGTCGCGCAGCCGGCGGGCGTGCGCCATCTCGTGCTCGTAGATGGCGGCGACGCCGCCGCGACCGGCGATCCAACGCTGCGCGGCGAGCAGGCCCGCAATGCCCATCGTGTTGAGGGTGCCGAACTCCATCCGCCACGGGTACTCCGCGACCTGGGTCTTGAGCGCGCTCTTGACCCCGGTGCCGCCCGACCGGCACGGCCAGATGTCGACATGCTCGGCGACGTACATGCCGCCGGTGCCGGTCGGCCCGAACAGCGACTTGTGGCCGGTGAAGCAGACGACGTCGATGTTCATCGCCGCCATGTCGATCCCGACCAGGCCGGCGGTCTGCGCCGCGTCGATCGCGAACAGCACGCCGCGCTCGCGGCAGACCCGTCCGACTGCGGCCACCGGCTGGATGGTGCCGATCACGTTCGAGCCGTGGTTCATGACCACCAGCCGGGTGTTGCTCTTGATACGGGCGGCGATGTCGTCCGGGTCGACGTAGCCATGCTCGTCGAACGGCACGAAATCGACCTCGACGCCCCGCCCGGCCTGCTGGTAGGCCGGCCGCAGCACCGAGTTGTGCTCGAGGCAGGTGGTGATGAAGTGATCGCCCGGTGACAGTGCACTGCCGATCAGCAGGTTGAGCGCGTCGGTGACGTTGAGCGAGAAGACCAGCCGGTCGCGCACGGTGCCGCCGAAGAACCTGGTCAGCGCCGCGCGGGCCTCGAGCACCGTCTGCTCGGCCTCGAGCGCGAGATCGAAACCGGTGCGGCCCGGATTGACGCCGCGCGTCAGGTAGAAGTCGCACATCTCCCGGATCACCTCGGGCGGCTTGGGAAACGTGGTCGCGGCGTTGTCGAGGTAGACGTAGTCGGTCATCGCTCACCTCACTCCAGGGGAAGATCGATGCGCCCGCTCGCCAGCGCTTTCAGGATGCGGTCGCGCGAGGCCAGGATCTGCCGCCGAAGGCAGGCGACGGCGGCGTCGACCTGGCCTGCCTGCAGCAGCGCCACCAGCTCCTCGTGCTCGCCGCGCATCTCGGCCGCGAAGTCGCCGAGGTCGAGGCCGAGCATGAAGAACCGCTGCATGGCGCCGATCAGGTCGCGCAGGACCGCGACCAGGCGGCTGTTGCCGGACAGCGCGGCGAGCTGGACGTGGAAGTCCTCGTTGCGCTCCAGGAACTCGGTGTAGGACTCCCAGTCGTGGAAGGTGTACTCGGTGCCGGCGAGCCCCGCCAGTCGGCCCAGCTCGGCGTCGGTGGCGCGCTCGGCGGCCCGAGAGAGGGCGTGGCTCTCGAGAGCCAGGCGAAGCTCGAAGCTGTCGTAGATGTCCTTGAGCGACACCCGATCGACGAAGTACCCCTTGTAGGGGACCGCCTTCAGCAGCCCCTCCTGCTGGAGCCGGCGGCAGGCCTCGCGGACCGGCACCCGGCTCGAGCCATAGCGCTCGGCGAGGCCCTGCTCGGTGAGCGCGGCCCCCGGCTTGTGGCGCAGCGTGATGAGGTCGCGCTTGAGGGCCAGGTAGACCTCTTCGGCCATGGTCCGGCGGGTGCCGCGTGCGGCGGTCGCCTCAGCGTTCACATCCGTCATTGTATACAATGCGTATACATCATGCAAACAATCGACACCCGCCCGCGCGATCGAGCCGCGGCCAGCCAACGGCACCCGCGGCCGCTTCGCCGCGGGTGCCAGCCGGGCGGCAGGCCCTTCGATCAGGCCGCGTCGGCCCCGCTTGCCGGCGAGGTCAGCACCCGCCGCACCATGCAGCCGACCGTGGCTAGGCCGGCCAGGAGCAGCACCACCCACAGCGAGAAGTTGAACCATTGCGGCGCGACTACCGGCTCGGAGAGCGTCGTCGCCGGCGCGAGTGAGAGCACCCGCAGCTGGTGGCGGGTGATGCTCATGACCGCGATCGTCAGCACCATCGCCCACAGCGTCCCGGACACGACGCCCGGGCTCGCCACCGGGTTTGTCACCCTGGCGATCATCACCAGCAGCCCGATCCCGAGCAGGATGGCAAGGGTCAGCGGGATCATGGTCGCCGCGCCGCCCTGCATGAAGCCGATGAGCAGCGGCCGCGGCAGGAGCAGCAGCAGCACGAAGCCGTCGACCACCTGCAGCACGGTGGCCCACAGCACCCACTTCCAGGTGTAGGAGGCGATCGCCGTGTTGAGCTCGACTTCGGCGCCGGCCCGCGCCTGACGCACCGCCCACCACGCCGCCACCAGCCCGGCGAAGCCGATCCCGGCCAGCACGAAGTGGAGCAGCCGCGGAAAGTAGGTGGGATCGGTGAGCACGCACGCCGCGCCGCTCGCGAAGTCAGCCCAGCGCTCGGGCTGGGAGTGGAGCAGGTGGACGGCGACGTGCACCATCGCGATCAGCAGGAACATGACGGCGGATGCGACCAGCCACAGCCCCCCGCCCTCGCCGCGCGCGGGCGCACCCCGGAACTTGTAAACGTACGCCGAGTAGTAGCCGAGGGTGAGCAGGAGGAGCATGGCGAGCCAGGCCCCGGCGATGAGGATAGTCGCGGTGTAAAAGTAGGGCTGGTACAACACCTGGATGAAGAGCAGCGGCGCGATGCCGGTGGTAATGGTCAGCGAGATCCCGTAGCTGTTGACCGCCATCAGCCGCCCGGCGAGCGCGCCGCGCGGGTCCTCGCGCCGGCCGCCGCCCCCAAAGTGCGCGACCGCGGCGAGCAGGGTACCGCCCAGCGTCAGGTTCATGAACAGCATGTGGAGAAAGAAGGTGAAGACAAGCAGCACGTGGAACAGCCACGGCGGCCCCGGCAGGCCGGCGGGGTCGAGCGCCGGGATCAGGTTGGGGTTCATCACTCGCCTCCTTTCATCGCCATCCGGGGTTCGCGGCCGTCGGCGAGGCTGGCGAGGTAGGCCACCAGCGCCTCCGCCTCCTCCTCGGTGCCGACCAACGGCGGCATGTAGGGGGAATGCAGGGGGCTGGTGTCGATCATCGTCGTCCGGTCGGCCGCGAGGTAGACCTCGCCCATCGCGCGCAGCTTCACCACCGCCGCTGCGATCATCCCCTGGTTGAGGTCGCGGATCATCCCCGGATCACCGCGGATCTCATCCGCGCTCGGCAACATGCCCTTCATGTCCTGGTAGCTCACGTCAGGGTGGCAGGCCGTGCACTGCTCGCGGTAGGCGCGCGCACCCGAGCCGGCAGGGTCGTCCGCCGCCACCGCCAGCGCGTCGGCGACCGACGGCAGCGCCTTCCGGATCGACTGGTAGCCGTCGAGGGTGTGGCAGCTCGCGCACTGGGCGCGGAAGACCTGCCGGCCGGTGTCGGCCGGGTCCGCGGCCGCGGCCTGCCCGGCCCATCCCGCGGCGGCGAGCACGCCGCGCTGGTTGACGTCCGCGATCTCGGCCACCCGCAGTCCGTTGGAGAACATGTGGCTGTGGATGAGGAAGGGCTTGCGCACGCCCTCCCGGAGGCGCTCGTAGCCGCCGAAGAAGGCGAAGGCCGCCACCGCCAGGACCGCGGCGGTCACCGGCCGCGCCAGCCGGGGACGAAGGAGCAGGATGATCACCGCCAGCGCCAGCGCCGTAGCGAGCGACCACAGCGCGAAGTGGCGGGTCGCGGCCAGGGTCGCGAGCTTCGGCGTCGCGCCCCGGAACAGCGCATGGACCGAGTCCGGGAGCGCGGCCTCCCACCAGCGGTAGCCGGCATAGCTGACCAGCGCCCCGGCCGCGAACCACCAGCCGAGGTAGCGGACCAGGCGGACGCGGTGGGCGGCAGCGGCGCGCATCGCCGGGAACACCATGAAGGCGGCCGCCATCATCAGGCAGAGGCCGGTGCGCAGAGCCAGGCTCGGCCAGTAGGTCGGGTTGAAGAAGCCGTCCCAGAAGGCGCCGGTTTCGAGCCAGCGGCCGGGCGTCAGCATGAAGGTGATGATGCCGTTGATGATCACCAGGCTCAGGTAGGCGGCCACGAAGTACAGCCAGCCGACCAGCAGGTGCGCGCCCTTGGAGATCTTGTCCCAGGTCGTGTAGTAGACGAGGGCGGCCACGATCTCGAGCACGAAGAACACCCACTCGATGGCCCACCCCCAGACGTAGGTATGGATCAGGGCCGAGATCGCGCCCGGTGAGACCAGCCCCGCCACCACCCAGATCCCGACCCCCGAGATCGCCCCGAACACGGTCGACACCAGGATCAGCATCAGCGACGATCGCTTGGCGAGCCCACGCAGCTCCGGATCACCGCGCTTGACCGCGAGGGTCTCGGTCAGCGCGATGAGCAGGCCCCCGCCGATCGCGAAGTGCGACACGATCACGTGCGGGATCGCCACCAGGGCCATCAGCAACGAACCACCGATGGCCAGGTCCCAGATCGGATAGCCCATATGCTCCTCCCCAACTGAACAATCGGCTGCGACACTAGCACCGGCCAGGTACCACGACAAGTTGCCGAATCCGCCGCGAGCGCACCGCCCGCGGCCAGCCCCGGGGCGGATCCCGTCGTGAGGGCCCGCCGATGGTGGGGGGCGGCAGGCGCGAGCTGCCCAGAAGGATGGTGGACCGCTCCTCTTGACATCGTGTTGCAGGGTCACTACTGTTGGCTGAGACACTGAAAATGAGTCTGGATTAGGAACATGACGAAACTCGCACAACGGGCCCAGAAGCTCTTCATCCAGCACCTCAGGGAGAACAACCTCAAGGTGACGCAGGAGCGCCTCGCGCTGCTCGACGAGATCTTCGCGAGCGACGAGCACCTCGATGCGGACGACCTGCTGGCGCGGATGAAGTCCAAGAACCGCAAGGTGTCGCGCGCCACCGTCTACCGCACCCTCGACCTGCTGGTGCAGTGCGGCCTGGTGCGCAAGAGCCGCCTCGGCCGCGAGCACTACTTCTACGAGAAGATGGAGCCGGGCGGCGGCCACCACCACATGGTGTGCACCGCCACCGGCAAGATCATCGAGTTCTGGGACGCCGAGCTCGACGAGCGCCTGCGCCGGATCTGCCAGGAGCACAAGTTCCGGCCTTCGTTCATCTCGATCCAGATCCAGGGCCTCAGTGACGAGGGCCAGAAGGTCGAGCAGGAGACCTCGTTCTTCTGATCCCGGTCCTGGCGACCGGGAGCCGAGAAAGATCCAGACGCCGACACGCTGTCCAAGTCAGGCGGGTGACGCTCGCTCGGGGGCAGGACTGCCCCGTAACGGTCGCCCAGACACCGCCATTCGGGCGCGGATCCGGCTTCGCCTCCGGCTCCGCCGTGACGAGAGCGGGCCGGGAAGCGGACTACCGGGAGAAGGTGACGCGGGCGACGCGCCGCTTCCCGACCTGGATGAGGAGGGCACCGGGGCGGTCGGTCGGCAGCTCGGACCTGGCGTCCCGCAGCGCCTCGCCGTCCACCCGCACCGCGCCCTGCTCCATCAGCCGCCGCGCCTCCGAGTTGGAGGGCACGAGCCCGGCCGAGACGAGCAGCTTCGACAGCAGGACCGTGGCGCCATCCACGGCGATGGTCACCTCCGGAATGTCGCTCGGCAGGTTGCGCGACGAGAACACGCGCTCGAACTCCTGCTCGGCCTCGACCGCCGCCGCCGCGCTGTGGAACTCGCTCACGATGGTGCGCGCGAGCTCCTTCTTGACGTCCATCGGGTGGCGGGACCCGGCCGCGGTCGCCGCCTTCAGCGCGCCGATCTCGTCGCCGCCGCGGTCGGTCAGCAGCAGCCAGTAGTTCCACATCAGCTCGTCCGAGATCGACATCAGCTTGCCGTACATCTCGCCCGGAGGGTCCTCCACCGCCACGTAGTTGCCAAGCGATTTCGACATCTTCTCGCTGCCGTCCAGGCCCGCGAGCAGCGGCAGCGTCATCACGACCTGCGGCTCCATCCCGCGCTCACGCATCACGTGCCGCCCCATGAGCAGGTTGAAGAGCTGGTCGGTGCCGCCAAGCTCGACGTCGGTCGAAAGCGCCACCGAGTCGTAGGCCTGGGCGAGCGGGTACATGAATTCGTGCAACGCGATCGGCTGCTGACTCGAGTAGCGGCTGCGGAAGTCCTCGCGCTCGAGCATCTGGGCGACGGTCACGGTGGCCGCCAGTCGGATCCAGTCCTCCGAGCTGAGCGCACCCAGCCAGCGCGAGTTGAAGTCGATGACCGTGGCTTCCGGGTCGAGCAGCTTGAAGATCTGCCGCCGGTAGGTGGCGGCGTTGGCCTCGATCTCGTCGCGCGTGAGCTGGGGGCGGGTCGCCTTCTTGCCGGTCGGATCGCCGATCAGCCCGGTGAAGTCGCCGATCAGGAACACCACCCGGTGGCCGAGCTGCTGGAAGTGGCGCATCTTGCGGATCACCACCGTGTGGCCGAGGTGGAGGTCAGGCGCTGACGGGTCGAAGCCGACCTTGACCGACAGCGGCCGGCCGGTTTCCCGCGACCGCCGCAGCTTGGCCTCGAGCTCCACTACCGGGATGACGTCGACGCACCCCTTGGTCAGGTACTCCACCTGTCGCTGCAGCTCTCCGTCGCTCACATCGCCTCCCCGAGGGCTCCGTCGAAGGATCATGGTAACCCGGGCCGCGCCCGCCCTCCCCAGACCGCCAGCCTCGCCGCCCCGCCGAGCCGGGCGCGCGCTAGCGCCGCGGCGCCCCGGGGACTGGCAGCAGCCCGGCGCCGGTGGTCGTCGCCTCCGGCCACGGCGGCAGCTGTCTGAGCACCGCCGACAGCTCCTCGGCCGTAAGCGCCAGAACCTCGCGTTCGAGGTCCTCGGCGTTGCGCCACGGACCGGACCCGGCGGCCAATGCCGCGCAGCGCCGGGCCTGCCCGAGCGGCCCGCTCGCATCCGCCGCGAGCCGCGCCGCCAGCGCGCGCCCGACCGCAGCGGCCTCGTCCTCGCCCACGGCGGCGGTCAACGCACTCCACGCCCGCGCCAGCCCCTTTTCAAGCGCGTCGAGGGGCCCGGCTGCCTGCACCACCAGCACGAGAACGGAGCGGCCGGGCACCAGCGGCCGCAGCAGCTCGACGTCGCGGGCGATCCCGCGCGCCGCGACCCGTCTCGCCAGGACCTCGCCGGCCATGGCCGCCGTCAGCTCGTCGGTGGCCACCCCCAGATCGAGGGCGACGGCCAGCGCCGAGTCGTCGCCCGGCGCCGCCTCGCGGGTCTTCGGCACCGGCTGCACCGCTTGGCCCATCGCCGCCGCGGGGCGGGCCGGACCACCGAGACCGAACTTCTCAAGCGCCTCGGCCGCGGTCTCGGCATCCGGGGCGACCACGCCGACCGCGAGGTTGCTCGGCCGCAGCAGCGCCGAGGACGACAGCTCGCCGCCCTCGCCGAGTGAGAGCACGCCCGACATCAGCTCGAGCGCGCGCCGCCGCGCCGAGGAGCCCTCCACGGCGAGCGACCGGTCATCGGCCGCCACCCTGTCGAGAGCCTCCTGCAGGACCTCCACCAGCTCGGGCAGCCCCTCCGGCGAGGTTGCGAGCTCGAGCGCGGCGGGACTGCCGAGCACCCGGATCCAGCCCGGGGGCGCCTCGGACGCGCGCAGCTCGGCCGCGACCCGCGCCAGCACCGTGGCCGACAACTCACCGTCGAGGTCGGGCAGCAGGATCGGCCGCAAGTTGATCACGGCAAGGCCGGCGATCTCCCGCTCGAGGACCGCCGCCGTGGCGTCGTTGCCGAGCGTCACCACCTCGGGCCCCGGGGCAAACCTCGGGTTGAAGACCCGCGGCGGGAGCACGAGCACGGCCCGCCCCGGGTGCTGGGGCAACCAGGTCCGGGCTGCCTCGCGCACCGTGGCCTCGGTCACGGAGACGATGCCGAACAGGAACTCCCGCACCCCGGCCACGCCGCCGCCCTGCCAGCGCTCCAGCACTGCCCGCGCGCCGTCCGGATGGGCCGCGAGCAACGCCCGCCGCCGAACCTCGAGCCGAGACCGCGCCGCCTCGACCCGGCGGCCGTCGAGCACCACGCTCTCGCCGATCCGCGCGATCTCGAATCGAAGCTGGCGCAGCTCGAGGTCGACGAGGTCGGCATCGACGTTGCCCTCGAGCACCCCCCATTCGCCCTCCAGCCGAGTCCGGTAGCCCGGGTGCTCCCCCGACAGCAACTCCGGCATCAGCTCCCACAGCACCTCGACCGTGCTCCGCCGCCAGTCGGCCGGCGGCGGCAGCGGCACCTCGATGCGAACCGTCGCCTCGCCGTCCGAGGCACCCAGGCGGCGATCGATGCCGCCCTCGTCGATCAGCGGCCGGCCAGCCGGAGCGGGAGCGGCGGCCCGCCCGCCAACCGCCCGCTCGATCGCCGACGCCAGCTCGCCGAGCTGGCTCCCGCCGACCACAACCACCACCGGCGGCGGCGGGTCGACCGCGAGGAGCGCGCTCTCCGCGTCTGGCACCAGGTTGAGCTGGCCCAGGGTGATCGCGTGGGTCCCGCCGTCCGCCTGCGGCCAGGCCAGGGTGGTCGCCCCGGCCAGTGGCTGGGTCACGAACACGAGCTCGCTGCCGCCTGAGAAGCGCTCGCTGTGGAGCGCTTGGGGAGCCGCCGGCGCGGCCCCGAGGAGGAGCGCGGCGGCCGTCACCCCGATCACGACAAAAGACTGAAAAGAGGGCTCTTGTGACCTCATGTCCGGCCCATGGTAGCATGCCGGGGATGCGCCGAGAGGTCGACGTCATGGCCGCCAAGGGACTGCTCTATGGCCTGCTCGCGGCGGTCGCGGCCTTCCCCGGCGCGCTGCTCCTCGCGGTGGCGGGCCAGGGCATCGGCGCGCTCGCCGGCGGCTGCGGTTGGATCGGCATCTCGACCGCTTTCGACCGCCAGGTCTGGGCCCTGGTGAACCAGCCGACCCTGGACTTCGCTACCGAGCTCGAGTCGCTGGGCTACTGGTCGGGCTCGGTGGTGCTGCCGCTACTGGTGGCGTTCGCCGCCATCCCGCTGCTGCCGCGGGCGCGGTCGCTTGCCGCGGAGCTGATCGTGGTCCAGCTCAGCTGGGCCTGTGCCGTGATCGGGCTCGCCTGGCTGCCGCTGCTCGACCCGCTGGACGGCCATCTCTCACGCTGGCTCGAGCTGTGGCGGCTGCCCGCGCCGCTGCTCTTCCTGGCACCGGCGCTGGCGATCCCCGCGGCGGTGCCGCCGACCCTGCGGTTGCTCGGCCTGCTCCGCATCGGACGCCCCAACACCGGACGGGCGCTGCGCCTGGCGACGGTGATGCTCCACCTCGCCCTGCCGGCGGCCGCGTGGGTGGCGGCGGCGACGGCGCTGCTGGGCGCCCTGCCGCCCCCGCCGGCCCTCGCCGTGGGAGCGGCGGTGGTGGTCGCTCTGAGCACGGCGTGGTTCGGTTACCCGCCGGCCTTCGTGCATCGCCTGCGCCCGCTCTCACTCGCCAGCTGGCTGCTCCTCGCGGCGCTCGCCGTAGCGGCCGTCGCCATCGTCTGGCTCGCCGGCCGGCCGCTGCCGGAGGGACGGCGGGCGGGCCTGCTGTGGGCTCAGCCCACCGCCTCCAACAACATCCGGCCGTGGATCGACGCGGTCCCGCTCTCGGACATCGCCCGGCTCGTTTGTCCGCCATCCCAGCCGCCCAGGGACTAAGGGCCAGGGGAGGGACCGGGGGCTGGATGGGGGCCGCGAATCGACGGCGGCGGGCGGCCCGCTATAATCGCCTGGGACGTGCGGCGGGCGGACGGCGGCGGAGCGGCCGCGCATGAAAGGATGACACCATGGACGTCAAGGTCGAGAAAGCCCTCAACGAGCAGATCCACGCCGAGTTCTTCTCCTTCTACCTCTACCTGTCAGTTTCGGCGTATTTCTCCGTGCAGCACCTGGACGGCTTTGCCCACTGGATGCGGATCCAGGCCCAGGAGGAGTTCGGCCATGCCATGAAGCTGTTCGACTACCTCAACGAGCGCGGCGGCTCGGTCCAGCTGGCGGCGATGGAGGCGCCCCGGCGGGAGTGGGCGTCGCCGGCGGACGCCGTCGAGGCGGTGCTCAACCACGAGCGCCACATCTCGGCGCGGATCAACGAGCTGGTGAACCTTGCGGGCTCCGTCAAGGACCACGCCACCACGGTGGTCCTGCACTGGTACGTCAACGAGCAGGTGGAGGAGGAGGCGACCGCGGARACCCTGTTCCATCAGGTCCGGATGATGGAGGGCAGCCCGCACGGCCTGCTCATGCTCGATCGCGAGCTCGCCGGGCGAACCCTCTCCGCGCCGGCGCCGGCAGAGTAACCGCGGTCCCGGGGTACCGGGATCCGGGAATGGGACGGAAACGGGTGGGGGGCGAGCCCTGGATCCCAGCCCCTAGACTCTATCCCCTCTTCTGACAGCGTCCTCGACCAGGGCGCGCGCCACGTCGATCCCGCTCGCCGCCTCGAGATACTGAAACCCGGGCGTCGGGTTGACCTCAAGCACCACCGTCCGCTCGCCGGGCAGGAGGTCGACGCCACACTGGCCGAGTCCGACCGCGCGCGCGGCCGCGACCGCCAGGCGCTCCTCCTCGGGGCTCGGCTGGTGGCCGACCGCCCGGCCGCCGCGCGCCGCGTTCGACCGCCAGTCGCCGGCGGCGGCGCGCAGCCGGGCGCTCGCCGCCACCCGGTCGCCGACGACCAGCAGCCGCAGGCTCTCGCCCCCGGCGTCGTGAAACCGCTGCACGACCACCTCGTCGCCGAGCCGCCACAGCGAGTCGAGCACGGCGTCGAGCTGGTCGCGGGCGGCGCAGCGGATGACGCCGACCCCCATCCGCGAGCGGCGCTGCTTGACCACCACCGGGAAGCCCAGCCGCTCGGCCGCGGCGCTCGCCAGCGACTCCGGATCGGCGCCGGCGACGGTGTCGGGGACCGGCAGCCCGGAGGCCGCGAGCATCCGCACCGTCCGCCAGTGATCGCGCCCGATTCGGATCGCCTCGGGCGGGTTGGGGGTCGCCACCCCGCGATCGACCGCCGTCTCGAGCGCCGCGAGCACGCTGTCCGGTCGCCAGTTGCCGACCCTGGCGAGAACCGCGCTCGGCGCGGGGTCGAGGAGGTCGACGCCACGCTCCAAGAGCGTCGGCCGGCCACCGGCCACCGCGGCCAGGGTGGCGGCGTCGACCACGGCCGCCTCGATGCCGAGGTCGTGGGCGGCGGCGGCAAGACGGCGGTTGGCCTCGGTGTCGGGCCGCGCGGTGAGGAGTAGCAACCGCACCGCGTCATGGTACCGTAGGCTGGGGTGGTTTCCCCTGGAGGTGTTCACTCGTGCGACACCTCGTGCCGGACGCTATGAAGAGTTGTATACTGGTGACTGGTGATTCAAGGTAATCTCGACCGCCTCCACTTGGGGGATTTGCTGCAGTGGCTCCAGCTGGGCCGGCTGAATGGTCGACTCACGCTCATCGGCCCCCACAGCAAGCGGCACCTCGACTTCCTGGACGGCCAGATCGTCTACGTGTCGTCGTCGGTGCCCCAGGAGCGGCTGGCGAGCTGGCTGGCGACCGAGGGCCTGCTGCCGGTGTCGCAGCTGCGCCGGCTGCTCGGCGTCTCGCTGCTGCGCCGCACCCTGTTCACCAACCTGCTCGTCGACCGCGGCGGCTTCTCCCCAGAGGGGCTGCGCCGCAGCCTGACCCGGCTCGCGGAGACCATCACCAGCCGTGTCCTCGCAACCGGCGAGGTCCGCTTCGTGTTCGACCCGAAGTACCCGGTCGCCTCGTTGCTCGGCCTCACCCTGCGGGTCGAGCCCAACACACTGGTTCTCGAGGCCGCCCGCCGCAGCGACGAGAACGGCCACGACACACCGCCCGAGGAGTTCTTCCCGACCGAGTTCTCCGGCGAGGCCTTCGATGTCTTCTTCTGGGATCTCATCCGCAACGGCATCTCTGACGGCGACCGCGTCGACGGCGAGGAGATGGTGCAGATCCAGACCGCGATTCGGAACATCCTGGGCGTGCTTGCCGACTGGCTGACGTCGAGCCCAGGGCTGGTGCCGCTGCCGACCTCGCAGGCGAGCCGGGTGGCGCAGCGCCTCAGCCGGCAGGAGCCCGTCGATCTCGAGGGGCTCCCGCACGGGGTCTGGAACCAGATGGTGCTGGCCTGCTGCATCCGCAGCCCCCACCTGGAGGCGCCGGAGACCCTGCCCGAGCTCGCGCAGGTCGCCGACGAGCTCGGCCTGTGGCAGGAGATGGTCGACAACGAGACCTGGCTGCGACCCTCAGCCCGCCGCATCGACGAGCTGGTCGAGGAGGCCACCGTGTCGTGGTCGGCTGCGGCCACCGCCGCCGCACCGCATTGTGGGGTGTCGCCCGGCGCCGCCAAGCTCGCCGCCCACCTGGTGACAGTCCCCACCGACCTCGTGCTGTGGGTGCTGTCTACACTGCCGGTGTTCCACCCCCACCTGCAGCGCACCCTGGTCCGCGAGCTGCCCCGGCGCCTCGGCCGGAGCCTCGCCTACATGGCCGACTTCCCGCCGGCCATCCGCCAGCTCTTCGAGGGCTCGCTCGTCACCCACCTCGGCGCCTGCCTGCACCTCGGCCGCGATGCGCTGCCGACCGCCCACGTCTGGCCCGCGACCGTGCCCGGTGACTCGGATCTGCTCGCCGCGATGCTGCCCGACGGCAGCCTCGCCGAGGCGGCCGCCGCGGTCCGCGAGACGATTGCCAAGCGCGACCTGCGCTCGGCTGCGAGCTGACGGCGTCCTGACCGACGCCCCCCTGTCCACTCGGCAGGACGTCCGCTTCACCGATCCCCGGCATGGTGCATGGCTGCGGCTGGCACGCCACGTGCAATCTCTTGGTCAAGGAGGTCGCCATGCGACACGCCGGCTCGATCCTGGCCCTGGTCACGCTCGTCGCCCTGCCCGCTCACGCCCAGCTCGCCGCCGACTGGATGGTGGCGGCAGCGGCGCACACCGGAGGCGTCGGGGGGACCTTCTGGAGGACCGACCTGTCCATCCACAACCCCCAGGAGTACGACCTGCCGGTGGTGGTCCAGATGCTGCCCTCCAACACCGCCAACCTGCAGGCGCCCGCCATCCTGGTCACCCTCGCCTCGTGGGAGACCGTCAACCTCTGGGACGTGCTCGGCCCGGCCGCCTTCGACCACCACGGGACCGCGGCCCTCATGGTCTACGCCGACACCGCGCTGGACTGCGACCCGATCGAGCGCTGCCACTTCCTGGTCACCTCCCGGACCTACACCCTCGATCCGCGCAGCCATGAGGGCGAGTTCGCCCAGACCCTGCCCGGCATCGACTACTGGCTCGGGGTCGACTGGGAGCGCTACGGGTACGCGGCTGGAATCCTCAACGACGGCGAGTTCTTCCGCTGCAATATCGGCGCCGCGTCGTGGTCGTCGGACTGGACGGTGGTGCGGGTGGACGTCCAGGACAGCGCCGGCAACATCCTGGCCACGCACGAGTTCGAGGTGCCGCCCTTCGGCCACGTCCAGCAGCGGCTGCCGACGGCCGTCGAGGGCGGCAGCCTGGTGTTCTACCTCGCGGAGGGACCGGATGACGCCCGGGTCTTCCCCTACGCCTCGGTGGTCGATCAGACCACCGGCGACCCGAGCTACCAGGGTGCGATCGCGTCCACGGTCGGCGTGGTCGCCGCGAAGTCGGCGCATCCGCCGGTCGGTCGCCCGGGCCATCCCGAGTCCGGGCCCGTGCCCGACGCCGCCTCCACACCCGGCAGGCCCTGATCGGAGACGGAGACGGGCACGAAGCCGAGCGAGAGCCGTCCACGTCGACCCACGCCCTGAGTGACGACGAGCCGTACCCCCGCTGTCCCTACAGCTGGCTATACTCGCCCCGCGGAGGCAGCCATGCGCATTTTCGGCTTGCTCCTCATCGTCGTTCTGATCACCTTGGCCGCGGTCCTCTACCTGCAACGCGAGGACGCAACCTCGAGCTTCGAAGCGGTGCGGGCGATCGCCACCGATCTGCGCGAGGAAGGCGCGGCCGGTCGCCGCTTCGACCCCGAGCTCGCCGCCCGGATGGCGTCGTCGATGCAGCTGCTCGTCGACCACCCGGAGGCGATCGCCGACCACACCGACGAACTGACGACGATCGCGGCCACCGCCGCGTCGTGGGCCGAGGCCGCGCCGTCGCCGAGCGTCGCGTTGACCGTGGCCGCGGCGCTGCGGGCTGCCGCGGGAGAACTGCGCGCCGCGCGCACGAGCGCGGCTTCGGCCTCGCTCAGCTCGGCCCAGCGTCACCTCGACCGGGCGCGCGCCGCCCTCGCCGGGGAGCCGATCGGAACCTCACCGGTGGACGCGGTGCGCGACCGGCTCGAGAACCTGCAGAGCGGCCAGCAGGAGCGGGCGCAGGAGCTCGAGGATGAGATGAACAGGTAGCTAGCCGGCGAGCGGCGGCGTCACCGCGAGCCCGAGATCGTGCCAGAGATCCGCCGGGATGTTGGTGAGCGTCAGCGGGCCCGCGCCCTGACGCTGCAGGGCGACCGCAAGCAGGCCCAGCCACCGCTGCACCGCATGGGTGCGCTCGACCGGCGCCACCGGCCACAGCCGGACGATGGTGTCGCCGTGGTGCGGCGCCACCAGCGCCACCGGGCGGAGCGGGCGTGCGAACTCCACGACCACGCCCTCGACGAGCATCGCCTCGCCGCCACACCGCCGCCAGCTGCCCTCGGTCTTGATCACCGCCCGGCCCCAGCGGTGGACCTCCTCCGGGACCACCACCGCCGCCAGCTCGATCTCGCCCGCCAGCACCATGTGCGGCATCAGTCACCGCCCTCACATTCGCCGACGAAGGTCAACACGACCCGGCGCCGCCGCGCCCGCCGGTCGCACTCGACGAGCACGACCTGCTGCCAGGTCCCGAGGAGGCAACGGCCGGCCGCCACCGGCACGGTCAGCGACGGGCCGAGCAGAGCGGCGCGCAGGTGCGAGAAGCCGTTGCCGTCGCCCCAACGGCGGTCGTGGTGGTAGGGCTGGCCGGAGGGCGCCAGGCGCTCGAGCACCTCGTCGAGGTCACGGACGCACCCCGACTCGAACTCGAGCGTCGTCACCGCCGCGGTCGAGCCCGGGACGAAGACGCTCACCATCCCCTCCGCCCCACCAATATCGGCGAGCCAGCGGCCGAGATCGGCGGTGATGTCGACCACCTGCCCGTGGCCGCTGGTCGAAAGCTGCAGCTCGTGATGGAGAACGACCATGAGTCGAGTATATCGGGCTTCGGTGGCAGCCCGCCGCGGTTGCCTCCTTGAGGTTTCTGGGAGGAGGCGCAAACCATGACGTCGCCAACGACCGTGGACGGCGGCCGCGGTCCCGAGTCGCGGCAACCGGTAGCAGCCGTGCAGCCCAGTCTCTGCTAGGATGTCCGACGTGCGGCTGGCGGGTGTGATCTCGGCATCGTGCGAGGCTCTCCTCCCCTGCCTGTGCCTGCACTGCGGTGAACCGATCGGCGGCGATGCGGTCGGGCTGTGCGGCGCGTGCTGGTCGACGGTGATACCGCGGGCGGGCGCCGCCTGCCCGCACTGTGCAGCCCCGTGCGACGCCGAGGTGAAGCCCTGCCTTGCCTGCGAACGCCAGGCTCCGGTGCAGCAGGGGACCGTGGCCTGGGGCGAGTACGACGGCGCCCTGCGCAGCGCGGTGCTCGGCCTCAAGACCCACGGCCGCGACGAGCTCGCGGTGCCGCTCGGCCGGCGGTTGGCCGCCCGGATCGCCGTCGAGGACTGGGCCTCGGACATCGAGCTGATCGCCCCCGTCCCCTCGCACCCACTGCGCCGACTCCGGCGCGGCTGGCCAGCGGCCGCCACCCTCGCCCTGGTGGCGGGGCGCGAGCTCTCCCTGCCGGTGCGAACGCTGCTCAAGCGCCGCGGCCTCCGACGGCAGACCGGCCGCAGCCGGGCCGAGCGCGAGATGCTGCCGCGGCGCTGCTTCGGCGCCGCCGGATCGGTCGCCGGCCGGCGCCTGCTGATCATCGACGACGTGACCACGACCGGCACCACGCTGAGCCGAGCCGCCGAGGCTCTGCTGGCGGCCGGGGCCGACACCGTGTACTGCGCCGCCATGGCGGTGACACCCGATGCCAGGAGAGCGACATGAGCGTCTTCGACCAATTGGTCAAGCACGGGCTCCCGCTGATTCCGAAGCCGATTGTCGGCTACTTCGCCCGGCCGTACGTCGCCGGCGCGGCGCTCGACGATGCGGTTGCGACGATCCGGACCCTCAACGCAGAAGGCGCGATGGCCACCGTCGACGTGCTCGGCGAGGAGGTCGTCGAGCGCGCCAAGGCCGAGACCGCGGTCGACGAGTACACGCGCCTGCTCGAGCGGATCGCCGCCGAGGGCATCGACGCCAACGTGTCGATCAAGCCCACTCTGGTCGGGCTCAAGGTCGACGAGAACCTGTGCGCGGCCAACGTCGACACCATCGCCGCGCGCGCCGCCTCCCTCGGCAACTTCCTGCGCATCGACATGGAGGACCGCACCACCACCGATGCCACGCTGCGCATCTACCGGGCGACGCTCGCGGCCCGCGGCAACGTCGGCGCGGTCCTCCAGGCCTACATGCGGCGGACCGCCGCCGATCTCCGTCAGCTGCTGCCGATCCGGCCCAACGTGCGCGTCTGCAAGGGCATCTACCGCGAGCCGCGGACGGTCGCGTGGAAGGACTTCGACACCATCCGCGCCAACTTCATCTATGCCGTAGACACCCTGCTCGAGGCCGGCTGCTACGTCGGCATCGCAACCCACGATCCCTACCTGGTCGCCGCCGGCATGCGCACCATCGACCGTCTCGGGCTCGAGCGCCACCAGTACGAGTTCCAGATGCTGCTCGGCGTCGATCGGGAGCTGCGGAGGATCATCATCGACGCCGGCCACCGGCTCCGCGTCTACGTGCCGTACGGCCGCGACTGGTACCCATACTCGATGCGGCGCCTGCGCGAGAACCCGACCGTGGCCCAGCACGTGCTGCGGGCGATGGTGCGCGGCGGCGACTGAGGCCGGACCGCCCCGATCTTGAGACGACCCATGATCAGGAGTATCCTGGCCGGGCGGAGGTGAACGATGCGTGAGCTCGTCCGCTGGCTCGCGGTTTCGGTGCTGATGATCGGACTTTCCGCCTCGGTCGCCGTCGCGTCGGGTCAGGCGCGAGTCTCCGGCACGGTGGTCGACACCACCGGCAAACCGATCCCGGGCGCCACCATCACTGTGACCTGCCCCGAGGCGCCGACCTTCAAGAAGGTCCTCGAGGCCGAGCAGAACGGGGAGTTCCGTCTGCTCCTCCTCGACGCCACCAAGAGCTACAACTTCCACGTCCAGGCAGCCGGCCACGCGCCCTACGACCACGCGATCAAGGTCGGCATCGGCACCATGGACAACGAGTTCACCTTCACCCTGCAGTCGGAGACCGAGGCCGCCGCCGCCCAGCAGCTGCAGCTTCTCCAGCAGCCCGGCTACAAGGAGCTCGAGGAGGGCCTCGAGCTGCTGCGCGCCGGCCAGACCGACGCCGCCCGCGCCAAGTTCAGCGCGGCGGTGGCGGCCGTCCCCGGCCTCGCGGCGGCCTGGGGTGGCCTGGCCGACATCGACTACCGTGCCGGCAACCACGCCTCGGCCCTCGCCAACGCCAAGTCCTGTCTCGAGCACGACGCCGAGAACATCAAGTGTCTCGCGATCGCCGCCAACTCCTCCAAGGAGCTCGGCGACGTCGAGGGCCACCACGCGTACATGACGCGCTACCAGGAGCTCAACCCCGACGACCCCACGACCCTGTTCAACCAAGCGGCCGAGTACCTCAACGCCCTCGACGACGAGCACGCCCGGCCGCTGCTCGAGCAGTGCCTCGCGGCCGACCCCGCCTTCCCCGAGTGCCTTTTCGAGTACGCCATGGTGCTGCTGCGCAGCGGCGACATGGAAGGTGCCAAGGCCCACCTCCAGCGCTACCTCGAGGTTGCGCCCGAGGGATCGAACGCCGCGGCTGCCCGCGAGACCATCAAGTACCTCTGATCGTGCCGCCGCTCCCGCTGCTGACGCCGAACCGACAAGCGCTGGCGCCCCGCCGGGGCTGACGGCGCGATGGCGGTCTGCGTCGGCGTTGCGGGCGGGACCGGATCGGGGAAGACCACCATTGCGGCGACGATTCTCGGCCGGGTCGGCGCCGACCGGGTCGCCCACATCAACCAGGATCGCTACAACCGCGACCTTGTGCACCTGACCCATGCGCAGCTCGTCCACCACAACTTCGACCGCCCGTCAGCCATCAATACCGAGCTCCTGACCGAGCACGTGCGCACACTCAAGCGCGGCCGTCCCGCCGAGCTGCCGGTCTACGATTTCGTCCACCACCGCCGCTTGACCGCCGTCGAGCGACTCGAGGCGCGGCCGCTGGTGCTGGTCGAGGGGATCCTGACGCTCGCGATTCCCGAGCTGCGCGAGCTTCTCGACCTGCGCCTCTTCGTCGACACCGACGCCGACCTGCGGTTCATCCGGCGGCTCCGGCGGGACCTCGCGGAGCGCGGCCGCACCGTTGACGAGGTCATCACCCAGTACCTCGAGACCGTGCGGCCGATGCACCAGGAGCTCGTAGAGCCGTCGAAGCGCTGGGCCGATCTGATCATCCCCGGCGGCGGCGACAGCGCGCTCGCCCTCGACGAGGTGATCCGCCGCATCGAGCAGCTGCTGCGCGAGGAGAGCGCATAGCTGCGGGGGTGCTTCCGTGCCCGATCGGCTCGCGAGCCCCCGTCCGCTCGGGCGAGTTTTCCTGGGTGCTCGATCCTAGCCCCTAGCCCCTCGAAGGCGGCGGCGTGCGGCGACGGCGACGGCCATCGCGCTCCTCCTCCTTGAACATGAACTTGATCGAGTGCTTGAAGAGGAGCAGGTTGGGGGCGTCGTTGCGATTGAGCTTGATGCAGCCCTTGTCGTACCACTCGATCCAGCCGGTCAGCTCGGTGCCGTCGGTGAGCACGACCACCATCGGGGTGTGGCCCTGCATCTGCTTCAAGTAGTAAAAGCTCTCTGCGTTCGTCTGCTCCGCCGGCACCTGCTTGCGACGACCGCTGGCGCGGGTCGGGAACCGCTCCATCATCTCGGTCATCGAAGGGCGGATCAGTTTCCGGTCTGACATGGCGAGACTCCTGTCATCGGCCTGGCGGGGGTCGGCATCGTGTCGCCGCTTGGTTTGAGATAGCCTAGCAGACTCTGTGCGTGCTGTCTCGCCGGGCAGGCTGGACGTTCCCGCTGGCCGCCGTCACTCGGCGTTCCGGTTGGCGGACGGGTACTGATCGACCTCGTGGGCGAGGCAGCACATCAGCCGTCCGCACATGCCCGAGATCTTGGTCGGGTTGAGGGTCAGATTCTGCCGCTTCGCCATCCGCACGGTCACCGAGTGGAAGCGGTCCATGAAGGTGGCGCAGCAGAGGCAGCGGCCGCACGGTCCGAGGCCGCCGGTCAGCTTGGCGCCGTCGCGGACGCCGAGCGGCCGCATCTCGACGCGCCGCCGGTATCGGCGCCCGATCTCCCGCAGCAGCGGCCGGAAGTCGACCCGTTGCTCGGCCGTGAAGTAGATCACGGCCTTGCGCCCGGCGAGCGGCAGCCGCACCTTGAGGGGGCGCATCTCGAGGCCCAGCTCACGGGTTCGCAGCCTCAGGTAGGACATGATCTCCCGCTCGAGGTGCTCGAGATCGCCCCGCCGCCGCTGATCGTCGGCCGTGGCGCGCCGCACCACCCGGCCGGGAGCGCCGCGCGGGTCGCTCAGCACCGGGGAGGTGAACGCCGAGGCACTGCCCAGGAACAGCCCGTCCGCGGTCTCGACCACGCACAGCCCGCCGTGCCCGATCTCCAGTCCGCCGGAGCGGCACGGCAGGGGCGGCAGGTCGGGATCGAGCAGGACCGGCAGCCACTCGCCGCGCTGGGCGGCGAATGGGCACTCCCGAGGCACCACCGGCAGCTCAGCCACCACCCTGATCCCACTCCGAGCGCAGCTCCCGGTCGGCGGCGAGCACCTTCTCGGCGCCGTTCGCACGCGCCCGGCGCAGCGCCGCGGCCACCTCGGGGCGAGTTCCCGCGACGATCTGGGCGGCGAAGAAGGCGGCGTTGCGGGCGCCTGCCGAGCCGACCGCGAAGGTCGCCACTGGCACGCCGCCGGGCATCTGCACGGTCGACAGCAGCGCATCGACGCCGTCGAGCACGCCGCCCGGTAGGGGCACGCCGAGCACCGGCACGACGGTGTGCGCCGCCACCACGCCGGCGAGGTGCGCCGCCATGCCGGCAGCGCAGATGAACGCCTGACAGCCGTCCCGCTCCGACGATCTCACGAGCTCGATCGTCCGCTCCGGCGTCCGGTGAGCGGAGGTGACGTGGACCCGGCAGGACAACCCGAGCTCCCGCATCACGTCGACCGCCGGCCGCAGGTGCGTCCAGTCGCTCGACGAGCCCATCAGCAGCACCACGTCAACCCGGCTCACCACGGCCTCCCCCGAGCGCCGCCAGGGTATCGACACCGATGTCGGTTCGGTACTGCATGCCCTCGAAGCGGATCGCGCCGACGCCCTGGTATGCGAGGTCGATCGCATCGGCGAGATCGACGGCGCGCGCGCACACCGACAACACCCGGCCGCCCGCGGTGACCAGCGACCCGTCCTTGAGCTTGGTTCCGGAGTGGTAGACGGTCACACCGGGCAGCGCAAGAGCCTCGTCGATGCCGGTGATGGCATCGCCCTTGTGCGGCATACCCGGGTAGCCCGCCGCTGCCAGCACCACGCAGACCGCCGCCTCCCGCCGCCACGAGAGGGTCGCGACATCGAGCCGGCCGTCGGCGGCGTGACGCGCCACGTCGGCCAGGTTGTCGTCGAGCCGGAGCAGGATGGCCTGGGTCTCGGGATCGCCAAGGCGGCAGTTGAACTCGAGCACGGACGGGCCGTGATCGGTGAGCATGAGGCCGACGTAGAGCACCCCGCGATACTCGCGGCCCTCGTCGGCCATGCCCCGGATGGTCGGCTGGACGATGCTGTCGAGGATGTGGCGGCTGGTCCCCGGGGGGATCACGAGCGCCGGGGAGTGTGCTCCCATGCCGCCGGTGTTCGGCCCCTGATCGCCATCGAGCGCACGCTTGTAGTCGTGGGAGGTGGCGATGGGCACCAGATTCGTGCCGTCGCTGATCACCATGTACGACACCTCGGTGCCCTCGAGGCATTCCTCCACGATCACATGCGTCGCGGCGTCGCCGAATCGCCGGCTGATGAAGAGGCTGTCGATCGCCGACTCGAGATCGGCCTTGTCGCGGACGATCAGGACGCCCTTGCCCGCGGCCAGCCCGTCCGCCTTCATGACCAGCGGGAAACCGCGCCGGCGCGCCGCCGCGGCCGCCTCGGTGCTCGAGCCGACGATCTCGGCAGCGGCAGTCGGGATCCCGTGGCGCAGGCAGAACTGCTTGGCGAAGACCTTGCTCGCCTCGAGCTCTGCCGCCCGCTGGCTGGGGCCGAACAGCCGCAGCCCGCGCTGTGCGAACTCGTCGGCGATGCCGTACGCCAGCGGCAGCTCCGGGCCCACGATCGTGAGATCGACTCGCAGATCGGTCGCGGCGTCGGCGACCGCCGGCAGGTCGTCCGGCGCCACCGCCAGCAGGTCGGCAATCTGGGCGATCCCGGGGTTGCCAGGCGCCGCGTAGATCTCCTCAACGCCGGGCGATCTGCGCAACGCGTGGACGATCGCGTGCTCGCGCCCCCCCGACCCCACCACCAACACCTTCACCGGCAGCCCGCCCTTCGCCCGGCTCGGCGGCGACGGCCGCGGCCGCCGGTGTTCTGGAAGATCCCGATCGTCACGTTGTCCCCACGACATTGTAACTCACGTCACGAGGCCCGCCGGCACGGTCAGATCTCGGCGCGGGGCGCGCCCCGCCGACGCCGACGCGCGGTGACTCCCGGCGGCGGCCGTGGTAGGCTTGCCCGGCCCTCGGGCGCGCCCGCCAGCCTGCCGGGCGCCCCGCGATGGGCGCTACTCTTCGCGAGGGAACTCAGCACCATGTCCAAGAACCTGTACGTGACCACCACTGGCCCGGCCGCCGGCAAGAGCGCGGTTGTCCTCGGATTGATGTCGCTGCTGGTGCGAGAGATCCACAGCGTCGGCTACTTCCGCCCGATCGGCCGCTACGGCGACGAGTCGCGGCCGCAGGGCGACCCGCTGGTCGAGCTGATCTGCTCGGTCTTCGATATCGAGTGCGACCGCAAGGCGATGGTCGGCCTGTCGGACCGCGAGGCCACCGACCTGATCACCTCCGGTCGCCAGGACCAGATGCTGGAGCGGATCCTCGAGGCCTACAAGAGCTACGAGAAGGGCCACGACTTCGTGCTCATCGAGGGCACCAGCTACCAGGGACCGACGGTGCCCTTCGAGTTCGACGTCAACGCCGATCTCGCCCGTACCCTGGCCGCGCCGGTGCTGGTCTTGGTCAGCGGCAAGGACCGCACGGCCAACGACATCTACGACAACACGATCTTCGCCAAGGAGCGCTTCAGCCAGCGTGGGTGCGACCTGCTCGGGGTGATCGTGAATCGCGCCTCCGCCGACGGCTTCGAGGAGCTCGTCGCGACGCTTGCCAAGCGCTTCAAGGCGGCCAAAATCCCGTTCGCCGGGGCGATGCCCGAGGACGAGATCCTGGCCAAGCCGCGCATGGAGGAGATCGCGACCGTGCTCGGCGCCGAGGTGCTGTACGGCGAGCGCCACCTCGACAACCTGGTTTTCAGCTTCCGGATCGCGACCATGCAGCTGCAGTCGCTGCTCGACAAGCTCGATCCCGGGGCGATGGTCATCACCTCCGGCGACCGCGCCGACATCCTGCTCGGGCTGATGGCCTCGCAGACGTCGAGCAAGACGCCCAGCCTGGCCGGCGTCCTGCTGTCCAACGGGCTGCGCCCCTCCGAGACCCTCGACCGGGTGATCCGCGGCCTGCGCAACACCCAGCTGCCGGTGCTGCTGGTGGAGACCGGCACCTACCAGGCCGCGATCGACGTCTCCCACGTGGCCTCGGCGATCACGCCGCAGAGCTTCCGCAAGATCGAGACCGCCCGCATCCTGTTCGAGGAGAACATCGACGCCAACGTCATCCGGGCCGGGATCTCGGCGCCCCGCGGCGTGCGCATGAACCCACAGCTCTTCCTCCACACCCTGATCGAGAAGGCCCGCTCCGACCGCCGCCGGATCGTGCTCCCCGAGGGCACCGAGGAGCGGATCCTGCGCGCGGTGGAATCGCTGCGGCGGCGCAACGTCGTCGATCTCACCCTGCTCGGCAACGAGGACGAGATTCGCGACCTCGCCGCCAAGCTCAAGGTCTCGCTCGACGGCGTCCAGGTCATCGACCCCACGACCTCCGACCGCCTCGACGCGTACGCCGCCACCTACCACGAGCTGCGCAAGCACAAGGGCGTTACCGAGCAGGCGGCGCGCGACGTGATGCAGGACCCGAGCTACTTCGGGACCATGATGGTCCACCTCGGCGACGCCCACGGCATGGTGTCCGGATCGATCAACACCACCGCGCACACCGTCCGCCCGGCGCTCGAGTTCGTGAAGACCCGGGAGGGCTTCAGCCTGGTCTCGAGCGTCTTCTTCATGTGCCTGCCCGACCGGGTGCTGGTCTACGGCGACTGCGCCGTCAACCCCAATCCGACCGCCGAGCAGCTCGCCGAGATCGCGCTCGCCAGCGCCGACACCGCCGCCGCCTTCGGCATCGAGCCGCGGGTGGCGATGCTGTCCTACGCCACCGGCGGCTCCGGCTCGGGCGCCGATGTCGAGATGGTGCGCACCGCCACCGAGCTCGCCCGAGCGCGCCGCCCGGACCTGGCGATCGACGGCCCGCTGCAGTACGACGCCGCGGTCGACGCCGGCGTCGCCCGGACCAAGCTGCCGGACTCGAGCGTCGCCGGCCGCGCCACGGTGTTCATCTTCCCGGACCTCAACACCGGCAACAACACCTACAAGGCAGTGCAGCGTTCAGCCGGAGCGATCGCGGTCGGGCCGGTGCTGCAGGGGCTGCGCAAGCCGGTCAACGACCTCAGCCGCGGCTGCACGGTCCCGGACATCGTCAACACGGTCGCGATCACGGCGATCCAGGCGCAGGCGATCAAGGGCGAGAAGTAGGGGTTGGGGGCGAGGGGCGAGGCCTCCCGCCCGCACACGTCTCCGTTTCCGTCCGTCATCCTGAGCACCCCGCCCGCCAGGGCGGCGAGTCGAGAAACCTCCCGACACGACGCGGGCCCCGGGGACCGGCCCGGGCACGGGGCACGGATGCGGGCGCAGAAGCCGAACTGGGTGGGGGCCCTCGACCGTGGCCTCCAAGCCCGTGAGAATTTGCCTCAAGGCTCGCGGGTTGCCTCTCGGGGAGATCGACCTATGAAGATCGCATCGGACGTGACCAGGCTGATCGGCAACACCCCGCTCGTCCGCCTCAACCGGATGGCGGCCGGCCTGCCGGCCGAGGTCGTCGCCAAGCTCGAGTTCTTCAACCCGGCCCACTCGGTCAAGGACCGGATCGGGGTCGCGATGATCGAGGCCCTTGAGCGCGACGGCAGGCTGACGCCGGGCGAGTCGACCATCGTCGAGCCGACCTCCGGCAACACCGGCATCGCGCTCGCCATGGTGGCCGCGGCCAAGGGCTACCGCTGCATCCTGACCATGCCGGAGTCGATGTCCGTCGAGCGCCGGCGGGTGCTGCGCCTGCTCGGCGCCGAGCTGGTCCTGACCCCGGCCGCGGAGGGCATGAGGGGCGCCGTCGCCCGCGCGGAGGCGCTGCTTGATGAGATCCCGGGCGCCGTCATGCCGCAGCAGTTCTCCAATCCGGCGAACCCCGACGTCCACGAGGTGACGACCGCACCCGAGCTGTGGCAGGACACCGACGGATCAATGGCGGTCTTTGTCGCCGGCGTCGGCACCGGCGGCACCGTGACCGGCGTCGGCCGCTACTGGAAGGCCCGTAAGCCGCAGGTCAGGATCGTCGCGGTCGAGCCCGCCGACTCGCCGGTGATCTCCGGCGGCACGCCCGGCAGCCACAAGATCCAGGGCATCGGCGCTGGCTTCATCCCGGATAACCTCGACACCACGCTGATCGACGAGATCATCACCGTCACCAACGACGAGGCCTTCGCCACCGCCCGCCGGATGGCGCGCGAGGAGGGAATCCTGGCCGGCATCTCGTCGGGGGCCGCCTGCGCCGCGGCCCTCCGAATCGCGGCGCGGCCGGAGCACGCGGGCCAGTTGGTCGTCTTCATCGTGCCCTCGACATCCGAGCGCTACATCTCCACCGCGCTCTTCGCGGGCCTGGACGAGTAGGGTCTTTCCCGCGTCCGCACCCGCTTCCGCTTCCGCGCCCGACGACGTCACTGAAACCGAGTCCGACGTTGCGGACCAGCAGGGGCGAATCGGAAGCGGATGGGGAAACGGAAGCGGGGGGACATGGAACAACCTGCCGCTGGCCCAGGGAGGTCTCCGGGGCGTGCGCGGTGACCTTCGACTAGCCCACCGCTGGCACCCTGATCATCAGCGGCCGCGGGTCGACCTCAAGGGTCACCGGCAGCGCCATGACCGGATCGCCGTCGACCTGGTACGGCTGCTGGGCCCCATCCGCCACCGGCTCCACCACCACCCTCTCGCACCGCTGCCGCTGCACGTCGCGCCGGCGCAGATGACGGCCGAGACCGAGCGCGAGCGCGAAGGCGGCCGCCGACGGCCGACCGACCGCGGTCTGCACCACGACCTCGAAGCCGGGCGCGAACGGGTCAGCCCCCGGGGTCGCCCGGAACGGACCGCCGTAGCAGCCGGCGTTGCCGACGATCGCCCATCCCCCCTCGACCACGCCGGCGGCGGTCCGGACCCGCACCCTCGGCAGCGGCCGCCGCCGCACCAGCTCCCGCACCACCTGAACGGCAATTCCCGTCTTGCCGTCGTTGTGCCGCCGACGGCGGAAGGCCTCCTCCACCACCACCGCATCCACCCCTGCCGACAGCATCAGCAGCACGACGTCCTCGTGATCACTGCGGCCGACGCGCATCGCGCGGTCGCCGCCGCGCAGCAGGGGCCCGATCGCGCGGGACGCCGGCCGCGGCACCCCGAGCTCGTAGGCGAGCACCGAGGTGCTTCCCCCCGGCAGCACGCCCATCGCGGTCGAGCTGCCGAGCAGCCCTCGCGCCACCTCGTTGTAGGTGCCGTCGCCGCCCCAGGCGAGCACGAGGGGATGGCCCTCAGTCGCCGCCCTGCGCCCCAAGCGCTCCCCGTCGCCCCGCTGCTCGGTCAGCCACCACGCAAGCTCCACGTCGTGGGCGCGAGCGGCGGCGCTCAGCCTGGGCTGGTGTCGGAGCAGCCGGCCACCGCCGGCGGTCGGGTTGAGGATCACCGGGATCGACGTCAATCGGACCCCTCGAACAGCGGGCTCGACGTGCCCTGTGGCGTCAGGCCGAGGTGGCGGTAGGCGGCGGCAGTGGCCGTGCGCCCGCGCGGCGTTCGCTGGAGCATCCCGATCTGCAGCAGGTAGGGCTCGTTGATGTCCTCGAGCGTGCCCCGGTCCTCGCCGAGCGAGGCCGCCAGCGCCTTCAGCCCGACCGGGCCGCCGCCGTAGACCTCGATGATCGTGGTGAGGAGCCGCCGGTCGAGGTGGTCGAGACCGAAGCCGTCCACCTCCATCTGCTCGAGGCCCCAGCGCGTCGCCGCCAGCGTCACCACCTCCTCCCCGAGGTGGTGGGCGAAGTCGCGGACCCGCCGCAGCAGGCGGTTGGCAATCCGCGGCGTGCCGCGCGCGCGCCGGGCGAGCTCGCCGACGGCCTCGGCTCCGACCTCGATGCCCAGGATCCGGGACGAGCGGGCGATGACCGCCTCGAGGTCCTCGCGAGGGTAGAAGTCGAGCCGGTGGACGATTCCGAACCGATCACGGAGCGGCGCGGTGAGCAGGCCGGTGCGGGTCGTGGCGCCGACCAGCGTGAACCGGGGGAGGGTCAGCCGGACGCTTCGCGCCGCCGGCCCCTGGCCGATCATCAGGTCGAGCTCATAGTCCTCCATCGCCGGGTACAGGATCTCCTCGACTGCCGGGGGCAGACGGTGGATCTCGTCGATGAACAGCACGTCGCCGGCCTTCAGGTTGGTCAGCAGGGCCGCGAGGTCGCCGGCGCGCTCGAGCACCGGGCCCGCCGTGATGTGGATCTCGGAGCCCATCTCGGCGGCGACGATGTGGGCGAGCGTGGTCTTGCCGAGGCCCGGCGGGCCGAACAGCAGCACGTGGTCGAGGGCCTCGCCGCGCGCCCTGGCGGCGCCGATGAACACGGCGAGGTTGCTCTTGAGCCGCGCCTGGCCGACGAAGTCCTGAAGGCAGCGCGGCCGCAGCGACTCCTCGAAGCGGATCTCCTCCGGCCGCGGCGCCGCGGCGAGAACGTCGCCTTCCATGGCGTCGACTCTACCGCGTCAGCCGCTGCAGGGCCAGTCTCAGCAGCTCGCTGATGTCGGCGGCCGGCCGGTCGGCCAGGACCGCGTCCACCGCGCGCCCGGCGTCACGCTGCGAGTAGCCGAGATTGACCAGCGCCGAGACCGCGTCCGAGCGGTGGTCGCCGGCCGTCGCCGCGAGCTCGAGGTCGAGCCGCCCGCGCAGCTCGAGGACGATCCGCTGCGCGGTCTTGGTGCCGACGCCCGGCGTCTTGCGGAGCCGCTCCGCGTCCCCCGAGTGAACAGCCTCCGCGAGCTCGGCCGGGCTGAGGGCCGACAGCACCGCCAGCGCGATCCGCGGCCCGACCCCGGCGACGCCGAGCAGCCGCTGGAAGGTCTCGAGCTCGGAGCGCTCGGGAAAGCCATAGAGCTCGATGCCGTCGTCCTTGAGCCGGGTGTGGATCCAGAGCGTCGCCCGCTCGCGCCCTGTCAGCTTCTGGAAGGCCCGCAGCGTGGTCGACACCAGGTAGCCGACCCCGGCCACATCGACCACCACCGTGCCGGGTTTCACCAGCTCGAGGCGGCCCTCGAGGCGCCCGATCATGGCCCCCTCAGCCGCGCGGAGCGAAGCGCTCCACCAGCTCGTTGTTCACGGTCACCGGGGTATCCTTCCGGCGCTCATTGATCATCGCGCGCAACAGCAGCTGCCCGCGCTCGGCCGCGAGCCGCTCCCGGGCCCCGGCCCGGTCCCGCTCGAGAGACGCGCGGTCGACCAAGGTCAACTTCTCGACCTTGGCGACGACCACGCCGCGGTCGCCGACCCGGATCGGTCCCACCACCGCGCCGACGCCGGCCGCGAAGGCCGCGGCGTCGACGGCCGGCGCCGGGCCGATGACGCCGATCGCCGCTCCCCGGCGGTGATCGACCGCCTGCACGACACTGGTGCCGTGCGCCGCGGCGATCTCGTCGGGATCACCCCCGGCCCGCCAGCGGCCGGCGATCTGGGCTGCGACTCCGGCCGCGAGGTCGAGCGCCTTGAGCTTGCGGACCTGCTGGTCGACCGCCGGGCGCACCTCGTCGAAGGACGGCACGCCGGCCGGGCGCACCTCGGTGAGCTTCCACACCATCCAACCGCGCGGGATCGACCGCGGGCCGCCGATCGCACCGATGGCCGCCGCGAAGACTTCTGCCGACAGATCGGCGCCGCCCCCGGTGCCCGGGACCGGCTCGTCGGGGCCGAACGGAGGGCTGACGTTGAGCACGACCGACTCGTCCTCGTCGGCGACCTGCTGCCAGAGGTCGTCTCCGGCTGCCTCCTCGGAGCTGAGCCGGCGCAGCAGGTTGGCGGCCCGCATCTCGGCCTCGGCCGCGGCGCGACCCTCGAGCACGCGGAACTTCACCTGCTCCTCGACCTCCTCGAAGGGCTGCTGCCGCTGCGGCGTGAAGCCCTCGACCTTGATGATGTGGAAGCCGTACTGGCTCTCCACCGGGCCGACCAGGTCGCCGGGCTTGGCGTTGAACACCGCAGTTTCGAACTCGGGCGCCATCTCGCCGCGGGCGAACCAGCCGAGGTCGCCGCCGCTGTCCCGCGAGCCCGGATCCTCCGAGTACTTCTTCGCGAGCTCCGCGAAGTCACCGCCCGCCTGCGCGATGCGCAGCACACCGTCGGCCTTGAGCTTGATCTCGGCGCGCTGGTCGGGTGTGGCCGAGGGGGGCAGACGGAACAGGATGTGCCGGGCGTGCGCCTGCTCGCCGGCCATGAACTCCGAGCGGTGCTCGTTGTAGTAGGCCTCGAGCTCGCTCTTCTCGACGGGCAGGGTACGGCGCAGCCGCGAGGTCTCGACCACCAGGTAGCGGATCACCCGCTGCTCGCCGCGGCGGTAGTCCTCGCCGTGCGCCTCATAGTGGGCGCGCAGCTCGTCATCGGTCACAGTCACATCGTTGAGGAAGCGCTCGTAGCGGACCTGGATCGCGGCCAGATCGGCGGTCTCCCGCTGCTGGCGCAGGTCGGCGTCGATCTCGGCGTCGGTGACGTAGACACCGCGCTCCACCAGCGTGCTCAGCTTGGAGATCAGCAGGTCCTCTGCAAACCGTCGCTCGAATTCCTGCGGCGACATCTGGAAGTAGCCGCGGATCATGCGCTCGTAGTTCTCCTGACCGACGAAGCGTCCGTCGCGGTCCTTGAACATCGGGTTGGCGAGGATCGCCTCCTGGAGCTCCTCGTCTGACACCACGAGGCCGGCCTTGGCCGCCTCGGCGAGGTGCATCTCGCGCTCGACGAAGTACGCCACCGTCTGGCCGGCGAGGTCGACCTGGCCGCGGAGGTCGTTCCACTGGTCGCCGAACTGCTGCTGAAAGCGGTCGTTCATCCGCCGCATCTCTTCGATGAACTCGCCCTCGGAGACCTCGCGGTCGCCAATCGTCACCGCGACCGCTGCGCCCCCGCCGCGACCGGAGCGGCCGGTCCCCCAGTCCACGAACACCAGCAGCACGAAGATCGCCACCACACCCCACAGGATGAACTTCAGGTGCTTGAGATTGTCCCGCAGCCACTTCAGCGCCATCGTCGTAGTCCTCCCGGACCCGCCTCGGAGTTGCGAAGTGTAGCGAAGCACACGGTTTGGTGCAAGCGCCACCACCCGCTTGCCGCTTGATGGGGAGCGTGTTACGGTTCGATTTGGAGAGTCTACATTCGTGGCACGCGGCTTGCAGCTCGACTGGGTGCTGGTGCGGGTCAACACGATCCGCCGGATCGCCTTTGCCATCCTGCTCGTAGTTGTTGCCGCGGTGATGGTCGCGCTGGGCTACCGCCACTTCAACCCCCGCGACGACGAGCGGGCGCGCCGCGCCATCGAGCAGGCCGATCTGCTGCGCGAGCAGGTGCTTGCGTTCGCCGCCCCCGACGCCTGGAAAGACAACGTGGCCGCGGCCGGGCGGGAACTCGAGAGCGCCAAGACGGCATACGCCGAGTCGCAATGGGAGCAGGCCGAGAGCCATGCCGAGAGCGCCATCAGCCGCTACCAGACGATGCTCGGCGTCGGCCGCAGCCAGCTCGGCGGGGCCGGCCACTTCTACAGCCTGGAAGGGCGGGTACAGGTGCAACGGACCGGCAAGCCCGAGTGGCAGACGGCCGAGCATCGGATGCCGGTCTTCGAGGGCGACTTCGTCCGCACCGGCCGTGACGGCTCGGCCGAGATCCTGTTCGAGGACGGAAGCCTCTACCGGGTCGGCCCGGACTCGCTGCTCGAGATCCACCGCCGGGCCGCCACCAGCGCGCCCGCGGGCACCGTCAAGATGGTAGTCGGCCGCATCAACGTCTACACCTCCGACAACCCATCGACGGTGACCACTGACGCCGCGGACACCGAGATCGACAGCGACAGCCGGGTCGCGGTCGGGGTCGACGAGGCGGACCGGAAGACCACGGTCGCCACCTTCAAGGGTCGCGCGCTGGTCCGCAACCCGCGCGGCCTGGAGGTCGCCCTCACCGACCGCGAGCAGGTCGCGGCCGCCACCGACGGGACGTTCTCGCGCAAGCAACGCATCCCGGATCCGCCGCTCCTCCTGGAGCCGCACAACAACGCCGGTTTCGACCTGACCTCGGCGAGGATCATCGAGGTCAGCTGGCGGCGGCCGGCGGCCGACACCGCCGTCCACCTCCAGGTCAGTAGGTCGCAGCGCTTCTCGCCGGACGAGATCGACATCGACGCCCCCAACTTGACGAAGGACTGGGCGCGCCTCGAGGCGATCGACTCCGGCACCTACTTTTGGAGAGTCGCGACGGTCGCCGACAACGACCTGCGCTCGGAGTGGAGCGCGGTGCGCAGGTTCCGCATCTTCTCATCGAGCGAGCCGACGCTGCTCCAGGATGAGGTTCCCCCGGAGCTCGAGGTGAGGCCGCCGCAGCAGCTCGGCAACATGTTCATCATCGAGGGTCGCACCGAGGTCGGGGCGACCGTGACCATCAACGGCGAACTGGTGAGGCTGGACAGCGAGGGTGGCTTCCGCAAGACGGTGGAGGTCATCAACGACGGCTGGAACGACCTGATCATCCAGGCCGAGGATCCCTCAGGAAACCGCACCGAGCGTCGCGAGCGCGTGTACGTGGAGGTCTATTGATGAGTCTCTCCGGCCTGCTCGGCCTGTTTTCCTCTGACCTGGCGATCGATCTCGGCACTGCCAGCACCCTGGTCTACGTCCGCGGCAGGGGCATCGCGGTGGTCGAGCCGTCGATCGTGGCCGTCAACCGCATCACCAACCGGGTCGAGGCGGTCGGCGCCAAGGCCAAGGAGATGCTCGGCAAGACCCCGAGCAACATCCAGGCCATCCGGCCGATGAAGGACGGCGTGATCGCCGACTTCGAGGTCACCGAGAAGATGCTCGAGCACTTCATCAAGAAGGCGCACGGCCGCTCGTTCCTGGTGCGGCCGCGGATCGTCATCTCGGTGCCGTCCGAAATCACCCAGGTCGAGAAGCGGGCGGTCAAGGACACCGCGCTCAAGGCCGGCGCCAGCGAGGTCTACCTCATCGAGCAGGCGATGGCGGCGGCGATCGGGGCCGGCCTGCCCATCACCGAGCCGTCGGGCAACATGATCGTCGACATCGGCGGCGGCACCTCCGACGTGGCGGTCATCTCGCTCGCCGGCGTCGTCTACTCGCGCTCGGTCCGGGTGGCGGGCAACGAGATGGACGAGGCGATCATTCAGTACCTCAAGAAGAAGTACAACCTGCTGCTCGGCGAACGGACGGCCGAGCAGGTCAAGATCGAGATCGGGTCGGCCTACCCCCTCGACGAGCCGCTGACGATGGAGGTCAAGGGTCGCGACCTGGTCGAGGGCATCCCCAAGACCCTCACCATCGCCGATGAGGAGATCCGCGAGGCGCTCACCGAGATCGTTGCCACCATCGTGGACGCGGTCCGCAACGCCCTCGAGCGGACGCCGCCCGAGCTGTCAGCCGACATCATGGACAAGGGCATCATCCTGGCCGGCGGCGGCTCGCTGCTGAAGAACCTCGACAAGCGCCTGCGCGAGGAGACCGGCTTGCCGGTGGCGCACTGCGAGGAGCCGATCTCGGCCGTCGTCAGGGGCACCGGCATGATGCTGACCAACATCGACCTGCTGCGGAAAATCGCCATCGACTAAGAAGGGGCTGGGGCCCTGACCCCGCCCGCCTCCGTCTCCGTGCCCGCTCCGTTTCCGTAGCAAGGTGTCTGGCGACGCGCCGTCATTCGTGCACGGGCACGGAGACGGGCACGGGCACGACGGCGAGCGCCTGTCGACCGCCCTCGGCTCGCCACCCACTTCCCCCGGCAACGCAAGCAGCTATGATGACCGCATGGCCGGCCGCCGGTGACCGAAGTCCGCCTCTTCCTGCTGCGCATCGCCCTCGTCTGGGTTGTCCTCGAGCTGCTCGCAGCGACCCAGGCGGTGACTCCGGAGGGCGAGCGGGTGGCCTGGCGCTGGGCGCGCGCGGCCGCGCAACCGCTGGCGCTGGCCGCCAGCGGGGTCGGCGCAGCCGCGGTTGAGGTGGCAACCGCCGTCCGTGACGGCGGCCAGCTGCTGGTCGACAACCGTAGGCTGCAGCTCGAGATGGAGGAGCTGCGGACGAGGAACCTGCTGCTCCGCGAGGACCTCGCCGCGCTGCGCGAGGGCTCGCGGCTGCTCGACACCGTGGTCGGGCTGGAGCCGGCCGCCGTGGTCGGCCGCTGCGTGTTCCGCGACCCCACCCGCGGGCGCATGGAGGTCCGGGTCGGGTCCCCATTCACGATCCCGAAAGACACCCCGGTGCTCGGCCCCGGTGGACTGGTCGGACGCGTGGTCGAGGCGCGCGGCGGCAGCGTGTGGGTCCAGCTGCTCACCCATCCGGCGGCCGCAACCGCGGTCCAGACGGCGAACGGCTCGCTGCAGGCGCTGGCGACCGGCACCGGAGGAACCGACCGCCTCGACATCCAGTACGTCCCGCGCACGGCCGACCTCCTCCAGGGCGAGGTGTTCGTCACCAGCGGCGCCGATGGCATCTACCCGGCAGGAGTTCCGGTGGCCTCGGTGGTCTCGATCCGCGAAACCGAGGAGGCCTTCCTCGAGGTCCGCGCCGCCCCCGGCGCGGAGTTCGCCCGGCTCCGGGTCGTGCTGCTGCTGCCCGGAATGGTCAAAGGGGCGCGGCCAGGAGGGTGGCAGTGACGATCCCCGTGCTGATCGCGGCCACTCTGCTCCTGCAACGCCTGCTGGGCGCACCCGGCGGCCCCCCATGGTCAGGTCTGCTGCTGGTGCCCATGGTGTGGGTCGTCGGCGCCGCACTGCTCGGCTGGGGCCGACGCTGGGTCTGGATCAGCCTCGCCATCGGTCTCGGCTGGGACCTCCTGCTTGAGCCAGTCATCGGCCCGGGCGCCATCGCCTGGAGTGCCTCCGCTCTCTTCCTGCTCTGGCTCGCCAGCATCGTCGCCGACCGCTCCCCGAAGGCGTGGCTGGTGTTCGGGGCCGTCGCCACTGCGATCGTCATCCTCGTCCATCGCCTCGCGCTGCTGCCCCTCRGCGTGATCCGACCGGTCCGGTGGATCGACCTCGCGGCGGGCGTCGCCGCCACCGGGCTGTGGTGCTTTGTCGTCGGCTGGATCCGCTCGCTCGACCTACCCAAGAGATGGCGCGCCCGGCGGGCGCGCACGCTGCRCTGAACCATGGAGCTGCGAGAGGACCTCGCGCCGGTCAAGCGGCGAGCCGCGGTGCTGGTCGCGCTCGCACTGATGGCCCTCGCCGTGCTGCTGCTGCGCCTGGTCCAGCTCCAAATCGTCGACGGCGCGAGCTGGCGGCAGGCAGCCGAGAACAATCGGCTGCGCCGGATCCCGGTCGCCAGCCAGCGCGGGCGAATCTACGATCGGCGCGGGATCGTCCTCGCCGACAACATCCCGACCTGGCAGCTGCTGCTGTTTCCCGACGAGGCCCACGACATCCAGGACACGCTGCTGTTCGTGGCGCAGATCGGCGTCGCCGACGCAGCGACGCTGCGCAACCTGGAGGCGGAACGGCGGCTCGCCCGGCTCGCACCGCTGGTCCTGGCCGACGATCTGACGTGGGAGCAGGTGGCAAGAGTCCGCGCCCACCAGAGCGACCACCCGGAGCTGGCGGTGGTCAATGCCTTCCGCCGCTCCTACCCTCTCGCCGGCGCTACCGCGCACGCGATCGGGCACCTGCGCCTGGTCAGCCGCCAGGAGGTCGACGCGGATCCCGGGCTCGACCAGAACACGCTGGTCGGCGCCACCGGGGTCGAGGCCTTGCGCAACGCCTTCCTCGCGGGCAGTGACGGCATCCGCTACGAGGTGGTGTCGGCCGTCGGCCAGCCGATCGGTGTGGTGCGCGAGAGCGCGCCGGTGCCGGGGCGCGACGTCGCGACCACCCTCGATTACCACCTCCAGCAGGTTGCCGCTCAGGCGTTAGGCGACCGCTCCGGCACTGTCGTCGCGCTCGAGCCGGCGACCGGCGCCGTCCGCGTGCTCTACTCCTCACCATCCTTCGACCCGAACATCTTCGTCGGCCGGCTGTCGCGAACCGAGTGGCAACAGCTGACCGAGGATCCGGGGCACCCGCTGACTGACCGCTCCCTGCAGGGCGTCTATCCCCCCGGTTCGACGATCAAGCCGTTCTTCGCCTTGGCCGGCCTGGCCGAGGGTGAGATCACGCCCGACAGCGGGGTGACCTGCCACGGCGGCGTCACCCTCTACGGCCACCCCTTCCGCTGCTGGAGTCGCGGCGGCCACGGCGGGGTGGGGGTCGTCCGCTCGCTCGAGGTCTCGTGCGACTCCTTCTATTACCAGCTCGGGTATCGGATGGGCATTGACCGGATGGCGAGGTGGCTGCGGCGATTCGGGTTCGACGGGCCGACCGGAATCGGCTTCGGCCAGGAGCTGACCGGCCTCGTCGGCACGCCCGAGTGGGCCCGCGAGGTGCGCGGGACACCGTGGTACGCCGGCGAGGCGATCTCGGTGGCGATCGGCCAGGGCCCGCTCCTGGTCACGAACATGCAGCTCGCGCGCGCCTACGCGGTGCTCGCCAACGGCGGCCACCTGGTCACGCCGCACCTCGTGGCGTCGGCCGACGTGCCGCCGCCGGTCGACCTCGGGCTCGATCCGCAGCACCTCGCGCTCGTGGTCGAGGGGCTGACCCGTGTCGTCCACGGTGGCGAGGGAACTGCGCGCTTCCTCTCCCGCCTGCCGATGGCCGGCAAGACCGGCACCTCCCAGGTGGCGCGGCTCCAGGAGGGGGTCCGCGCCCAGGACCTCCCCGAGCACCTCAGACACCACGCCCTGTTCGTGGGCTGGGCGCCGCTCGAGCAACCGAAGCTGGTGGTAGCGGCGGTCGTGGAGCACGGCATCGGCGGATCAACCGCCGCCGCACCGGTGGTGGCGGCGGTCGTCGAGGCGGCGCTGGCGGACCGGAACGGCACGGGCGAGGAGCAGGGGGAGGGAAGCTCGGCCAGCGACCGCTCAGGCCGCGCTTCCGCGCCCGCTTCCGCTTCCCCCGCCCCTGCCGGGTCCCCTCCCGACCCTCCTCCCGCCGAGGATCCGGGCTAGAATCCCCCCGTGGAGCACCGCATCGACCCCTGGCTGATCCTGGCGGTCGTCGGCATCCTTGCCGCGTCCCTGGCCACACTGCACGCGGCGGGCCCGGTCCTCGGCTCCGGCCTCCTCCTGCGCCAGGCGTTGTGGGGTGCGCTCGGGCTGCTGCTGGTGTGGGCGCTGTCTTTGCCGAACCTCAGCTTTTACAGCCAGTTCGCCCCGTTCGCCTACGCCGCCAGCATGGCCGGCCTGGGGCTGGTGCTGCTGCTCGGCGAGGACCGCGGCGGCAACCGGGCATGGTTCGCGCTCGGCCCCCTGACGGTCCAGCCGAGTGAGTTCGCCCGGCTGGGCGTGATCCTGATGGTCGCCGCATGGCTCGGCCGGAGCCGGTCGCAGCGGCTGTCATTGCAGGGCGGTCTGATGGTGGCCGCCATGGTTGGGGCCGCGGTCCTGCTCGTCGTCCTCGAGCCCGACCTGGGCGTTGCCCTCACCTACCTGCCGGTCGCCGCCGCCGCCCTGTGGATCGGCGGCGTGCCGGCCAGGACCTGGGTCGTGCTGGCCGTCGTGGCGGTGATCGGCGGCGCCATCCTGTGGCAGAGCGGTCTCGAGCCGTACCAGAAGGAGCGCGTTCTCACCGTCATGGACCCCGAGCGCGACCCCTACGGCGGCGGCTATCAGGTCCGCCAGTCGAAGATCGCGGTCGGCTCCGGCCAGCTCGTCGGCCAGGGCCTCGGCCAGGGGTCGCAGTCGCTACTGCTGTTCCTGCCGGCCCAGCACACCGACTTCGCGTTTTCGGTGTGGGCCGAGGCGACCGGGTTCGTCGGCGCCACCGCGCTCCTGGCGGCCTATGCGCTGCTGCTCGGGCGCATCGGCTGGACTGCATTGGCGGCCGCGAGCCGCCACGGCCTGGTGCTGGCGGTTCTCGTCGGCAGCTGGCTCGCCTTCCAGGTGGTGGTGAACATCGGGATGGTGCTCGGCTGGCTGCCGACCACCGGCATCACCTTGCCGCTCTTCTCCTACGGGGGGTCGTCGCTGCTATCGACCTGCGTGGCACTCGGCGTCGTCCAGTCGGTCTGGCGCCACCGGCTGCTCTACTCATGATGAACGCGGTTCTCTTCCTGTCGGTGAGCCCCTTCGAGACGCGGGTCGCGCTGCGCGAGAACACCCGGCTCGTTTCCTACCGGGCGGAGCGGCACCGCACCTCGTCGGTGGTCGGCAACCTCTACAAGGGACGCGTGACCCGGGTGCTGCCGGGCATGCAGGCCGCGTTCGTCGACGTCGGCCTGGCGCGCGATGCCTTCCTCTACGTCCGCGAGGCCGGCGGCATCCTCGACGACTTCAGCGACATCTTCCCGATCGGGGAGGGCGAGCTCGCGGCGCCCGGCCCGTCGGCGTCCGACATCGGCGACCTCCTGCGCCACGGCCAGGAGGTCCTGGTCCAGGTGGTGAAGGACCCGCTCGGCACCAAGGGCGCGCGGCTGACCACCCACATCACGCTGCCCGGGCGGTTCCTCGTCTATCTGCCCACGGTCCGCCAGCGCGGCGTGTCGCGGCGGATCACCGATCCCGACGAGCGCGCCCGCCTGAAGGCGATCATCGACGGGTTCGTCGGCAACCAGGGCTGGATCGTGCGCACCGCCGGCGAGGATCGCGTCCAATCCGAGCTCGAGGCCGACCGCGACTACCTGCTGCGGCTGTGGGCCCGCATCCAGGGGGTCTGCGAGCGCAGCCGGGCGCCGTCGCTCACCCATCACGAGCTGAGCCCGGTCCTGCGGACGGTGCGGGACACCTTCACGCAGGCGATTCAGGAGCTCTGGGTCGACGACGAGGAGAGCTTCCAGGAGATCCTCGACTTCCTCGAGCAGTGCGAGCCGGCGCTCGTCCCCCGCGTCAAGCTGTTCCGCAAGACGAGCGACCTGATGGCCGATTTCGGCATCGACCGCGAGCTCGAAAAGGCGCTGCGTCCCAAGGTCTGGCTCAAGTCCGGCGGCTACCTGGTCGTGAATCAGACCGAGGCCCTGGTTGCGATCGACGTCAACACCGGCAAGTTCGTCGGCTCGACCTCGCTCGAGGAGACCGCCTTCGCCATCAATCTCGAGGCGGTCMRSGAGATCGTCCGCCAGCTCCGGCTGCGCCATCTCGGCGGCATCATCGTCATCGACTTCATCGACATGCTCTCACCCGCCCACCGCGAGGCGGTCTACAACGCCCTCGCGGAGGAGCTCGCGACCGACCCGGCGCGCACCCAGCTGCTGCCGATGAGCGACATCGGCCTCGTCCAGCTCACCCGCAAGCGGACCCGGCCGAGCCTCGAGCGGACCCTCAGCCGCGAGTGCCCCTACTGCCACGGCTCCGGGCGCATCAAGTCGCTGCCCACGATCTGCCTGGAGATCCGCCGCCGGCTGCTCGACACCGCCGAGGCGGAGGCCGGGGACCAGATCTCGCTCACCGTCCACCCCGAGGTGTCGCACTACCTGCAGGGGCCCTTCCGCGAGCTGCTGCGCGAGCTCGAGGAGGTGCACGGTTTGCAGGTCATCCTGCGCGAGAACCCGCTCTTCCACCAGGAGCAGTTCGAGATCTCACGGTGATCTGGCATCGAGGAGTGGTCTCCCGACCCTTCGCACCCCTGCCCGTCTCCGTTTCCGTGCGGGTGCCCGACGCAGGACCTCGAGGTCGGAGCGGCTCCGTCGGAGACGGGCACGGAGCCGGAAGCCGGCGAGGCACTGGATCTACTCAACGCTGATTTGGAGAGACGGAGACGGGCACGGGCACCGGAAGCGGCCGGGGCGCTGATCCCGAATTCCTGATCCCTTGCCCCTCACCCCTGCGACATCCCCTCGAGGAACTCCCTGTTGGTCGCGCACTTGTCGAGTCGCTCGAGGAGCAGCTCCATCGCCTCGACCGGGGACAGCTGGGACAGCACCTTGCGCAGCACCCAGATCCGGCGCAGCTCCCACTCGTCGATCAGCAGCTCCTCCTTGCGGGTCCCCGACTTGTGGATGTCGATGGACGGGAAGACCCGGCGCTCGACGAGCTTGCGGTCGAGGTGCACCTCCATGTTGCCGGTSCCCTTGAACTCCTCGAAGATGACGTCGTCCATCCGCGAGCCGGTGTCGATGAGCGCSGTGCCGACGATGGTCAGGCTGCCGCCCTCCTCGATGTTGCGCGCCGCGCCGAAGAAKCGCTTGGGCTTCTGCAGGGCGTTGGAGTCGACGCCGCCCGAAAGCACCTTGCCCGACGGCGGCACCACGGTGTTGTAGGCGCGGGCCAGCCGGGTGATGGAGTCGAGCAGGATGACCACGTCGCGGCGGTGCTCGATCAGCCGCTTTGCCTTCTCGATGACCATCTCGGCCACCTGCACGTGGCGGGTCGCCGGCTCGTCGAAGGTCGACGAGATGACCTCGCCGTGCACCGACCGCTGCATGTCGGTGACCTCTTCGGGCCGCTCGTCGATCAGCAGCACGATCAGCGTCACCTCGGGATGGTTGGCCGTGATCGAGTTGGCGATCGCCTGCAGCATCATGGTCTTGCCGGTGCGGGGCGGCGCCACCAGCAGGCCGCGCTGCCCCTTGCCGATCGGCGTCACCAGGTCCATCACCCGCGCGGTCATGTTGTCGGGCACCTCGAGCACGATCCGCTCCTCTGGGTAGAGGGGGGTCAGGTTGTCGAAGTGGACCTTCTCCATGGCCACCTCGGGAGGCTCGAAGTTGATCGCCTCGACCTTGATCAGGGCGAAGTAGCGCTCGCCCTCCTTCGGCGGCCGGATCTGGCCGGACACGGTGTCGCCGGTGTGCAGGTTGAAGCGGCGGATCTGCGACGGCGACACGTAGATGTCGTCCGGCCCGGGCAGGTAGTTGTACTCCGGGGCACGGAGGAAGCCGAAGCCCTCCGGCAGCACCTCGAGCACTCCCTCCCCGAAGATCAGGCCCTCGCGCTCGGTCTGCCGTTGCAGAATCCGGAAGATCAGGTCCTGGCGGCGCATGCCGGTCGGGTTCTCGACGCCGAGGCCGCGGGCCACCCCGCTCAGCTCGTTGATCGACATCTCCTTGAGCTGCGTGAGGTCGAGCCGCCCCTCCTGCGGGGTCTCCACCGAGTTCTCGTACTTCTCGATCTCGTCGTCCAGGTCGAGCGGAATCACGACCGGTTCGTCCGCGCTTTCTTTCTTCTTGCGTCCCATCTCAGTCTCCTCGTGATTGTCTGCCGCGCCACGCGGTCACCAGGCTCTCGATCTCGCCGAGCAGCTCCCGTCGGCCCTCGGCCGCGTTCACGCTCACCGCCAGCGGTGGGGTCGCCAGGCCCAGCTGCCGCTGGACCTCGCGCTGCGTGCTCGCGCGCTGCCCACGGCTGAGCTTGTCGGCCTTGGTCAGCACCACCACCCGCTCGCGCGCCGCCGCGGTCAGCATCTCCTGGAGGTCCAGGTCGAGCGGGGTCGGGCCGTGACGGATGTCGATCAGCGTCACCACGCCGGCCACCCGCTGCTCGTCGAGCAGATAGCGCCCGAGCTCTTGACCCCACTCGTCGCGCAGTTGTTTCGCCACCTTGGCGTAGCCGTACCCGGGCAGGTCAACCACATAGAACGACGAGTTGACCAGAAAGAAGTTGAGCGTCCGCGTCTTGCCAGGCGCCTTCGCCACCTTGGCCAGTCGGCGCTGGAACAGCCAGTTGAGCAGGCTCGACTTGCCGACGTTGGACCGGCCGGCCACCGCGACCTGCGGATACCACTCACGGGGCCTGGAGGAGGCCCGCAACGCGGCTGCGCGGAAGGTGACGTTGAAAATCTCCACATCTAGTGGGCGAGCGGCGGCGAGTCGAAGCTGGAGTCCGAGGCCCCTGGGGCGGTCGGGACTCCGGCCTCGAGATCGTGCACCAGCGCGCGCTCCACGACCTTGTCCATGTGGTTGGCGAGGTGGAAGGTCATCTCCGAGCGGACGTCATCGGAGATCTCCTCGAGGTCCTTCTCGTTCTCCTCGGGCAGGATGATCTCGCGAATCCCGGCCCGGTAGGCGGCCAGGACCTTCTCCTTGATGCCGCCGACCGGCAGCACGTTGCCCCGCAGCGTGATTTCTCCGGTCATCGCGGTGTCGACCCGGACCGGCACTCCGGTGAAGGCCGAGATCAGGGAAATCGCCATGGTGATGCCCGCCGACGGCCCGTCCTTGGGGATGGCGCCCTCCGGGACGTGGACGTGGATGTCGGTCTTCTCGAAGACCTCGACGTCGATGCCCAGCTTCTCGGCACGCGAGCGCACGTAGCTGAGCGCGGCGCGGGCCGACTCCTGCATCACCTCGCCCAGCTGACCGGTAAGGGTGACGTTGCCCTTGCCGCGCATCAGCGTCACCTCGGTGAGCATGAGCTCGCCGCCGACCTGGGTCCACGCCAGCCCCGCGGCCGCACCGACCTCCGGCGCCTGCTCGCGCTTCTGCTCCCGGTACCGGGGCTGTCCGAGCAGCTCGCGGACGGCGGCCTCGGTGACCTCGATCGTCGACCGGCGCTGCGTCTTGTCCTTGAGCACGCGCCGCGCCAGTTTGCGGCAGATCGACGCGATCTCGCGCTCGAGGTTGCGGACGCCGGCCTCACGGGTGTAGCGCTCGATCAGGTAGAGCAGTGTGTCCTCGGTGAACTGGATCTTGAACTTGCCCTCGAGCCCGTGCCGCTCGAGCTGCCGCGGGACCAGGAACTGACGGGCGATCTCCAGCTTCTCGAGGTGGGTGTAGCCGGACAGTCGGATCTGCTCCATGCGGTCGATCAGCGCGGGCGGGATCGAGTGGGTGACGTTGGCGGTGCAGATGAAGAACACCTTGGACAGGTCGTACTCGACGTCCAGGTAATGGTCGTGGAAGGTGTGGTTCTGCTCGGGGTCGAGCACCTCGAGCAGCGCGCCCGCCGGGTCGCCGCGGAAGTCGGCGGCCATCTTGTCGACCTCGTCGAGCAGGATCACCGGGTTGACGGTGCCGCCCTTGCGCATCATCTGGACGATCTGGCCCGGGAACGCGCCGATGTAGGTCCGCCGGTGGCCGCGGATCTCGGCCTCGTCGCGCACGCCGCCGAGCGACAGCCTGACGAAGTTGCGGCCGGTGGCGCGGGCGATCGAACGCGCCAGTGACGTCTTGCCGACGCCGGGCGGCCCGACGAAACAGAGGATCGTGCCGGTGGTCTTGCGCACCAGCTGGCGCACCGCCAGGAACTCGAGGATCCGGTCCTTGACCTTCTCCAGGCCGTAATGGTCCTCGTCGAGAACCGTCTCGGCGCGCCGGATGTCGCGGATCTCGCGCGACGCGTTCTTCCAGGGAACCGCGAGCAGCCAGTCGACGTAGTTGCGCGACACGCCGGCCTCGGCCGACACCGGTGGCATGCCCTCGAGGCGGCGGATTTCGATTAGCGCCTTCTCCTTCGCCTCGTCGCTCATCCCCGAGCTCTCGACCTGGTCCTTGAGCCCCTGCAGCTCCTCCTGAGAGTCGTTGCGGCCGAGCTCCTCGTTGATCGCCTTGATCTTCTCCGACAGGTAGTACTCGCGCTGCGCCTTCTCCATCTGCTTCTTGACCCGTGACGAGATCCGGCGATCGATGTTGAGCTTCTCAATCTCGACGTCGAGCAGGTCGTTGAGGCGCTCGAGGCGCTCGAGCGGGTTGAGAATCTCGAGCAGGTTCTGCTTCTCCGGGGTCGGCTGGTTGAGGTGGGCGGCGAGGATGTCGGCGAACTGGTCGGGGTCGTCGGTCTGCAGCGACGCCAGCACGCCCTCGACCGCAAGGTGATGGGCCAGCTTCGCGTACTCCTTGAAGAGCTCGGCGAGCTCGCTCATGTACTGGGAAACCGCCGGCCCGGTGGGGACCTCGGTCGAAACCGGCACGACGCGCGCCATCAGGCACGAGGGGTCGGGCACCGCCTCGACGATTCGCGCCCTGGCCAGGCCCTCGACCATCACCTTGATATTGCCCGAGGCCAGCTGCAGGTGCTGGACCACCCGGGCGGTGACGCCAAGCTCATAGATGTCGCCGGGCTCGGGCTCGTCGACCTTGGGGTCACGCTGGGTGGCGAGGAGGATCTTCTTGTCAGGCCGCCCGAGCGCGCGCTCGAGCGCCACCACCGACGGCTGCCGCCCGACCACGAACGGCGCCATCATGTGGGGAAACACCACCATGTCCCGCAACGGGACGACGGGGAGCAGCTTGGACTCGACGTCTTTCTTCATGATCTCCACTCGGATGGGGTTTCTCGGCTTACGGCGCGCGGGGCTGTCGATCCGGAGCTGGCGGTTGCCGGCGGCCCTCGCCGGCGGGCGTATACAGCCTAACTCACTTTGCGAACCGCCGTCAGCGGTGGCACGCGCCGTTCCACCACATCCCGCGAGATGACGATCTCTCTGATGTCGGGCACCGATGGGACCTGGTACATCACGTCGAGCATCAGCTCCTCGAGGATGATCCGCAGGCCGCGCGCGCCGACCTTGCGCTCGATCGCCTGATCGACGATCGCGCCGAGCGCCTCCGCGGTAAAGCTGAGATCGACCCCCTCGAAGGAGAGGATGGTCTGGTACTGGCGGACCAGGCAGTTCTTGGGCTCGGTCAGGATCCGGACCAGGGCGTCGTGGTCGAGATCGTGCAGCGTCCCGACCACCGGGATGCGCCCGACGAACTCGGGGATCATCCCGTACTTGATGAGGTCCTCGGGGTGGACGTGCTCGAGCAGCTCGCTGGTCCGCTTCTCGTTGCCCCCGAGGTCGACCCCGAAGCCCATGCGCTTCTGGTTGAGGCGGCGGGCGATGACGTCGTCGATGCCGACGAACGCGCCGCCGCAGATGAACAGGATGTTGGTGGTGTCGATCTGGAGGAACTCCTGGTGGGGGTGCTTGCGGCCGCCCTGGGGCGGCACGTTGGCGACCGTCCCCTCCAGGATCTTGAGCAGGGCCTGCTGCACGCCCTCGCCGGACACGTCGCGCGTGATCGAGGGGTTCTCGGCCTTGCGGGCGACCTTGTCGATCTCGTCGATGTAGACGATGCCGCGCTCGGTGGCCTCGCGGTCACCCTGGGCGGCCTGGTAGAGGCGGAGCAGGATGTTCTCGACGTCCTCGCCGACGTAGCCGGCCTCGGTCAGGGTGGTGGCGTCGACGATCGTGAACGGCACCTGCAGCTGGCGCGCGAGGGTCTGGGCGAGCAGCGTCTTGCCGGTGCCGGTCGGACCGATGAGCAGGATGTTGGACTTGGCCAGCTCGACGTCGCTGTGGCCGCGGCCGGCCTGGTACTCGATGCGCCGGTAGTGGTTGTAGACCGCCACCGACAGCTTCTTCTTGGCCGACTCCTGGCCGATCACATACTCGTCGAGATGGGCCTTGATCTCGTGCGGCTTGGGCAGCTTCTGCTGCTTGGACTTGGCCTCGTGGACGCGATCCTCGGCGATGATGTCGAGGCAGACCTCGACGCACTCGTTGCAGATGTACACGGTCGGGCCAGCGATCAGCTTCCTGACCTCGTGCTGGCTCTTGCCGCAGAAGCTGCAGCGAAGCACATCACCGTCACGCTGGGACATGAACGCCCCTCCACCGACTATTGTACCCCAGGGCTCCCCGTTCCGGACTTCTCGTGAACACTCTACTCCCTGGAAACAATGATCTTGTCCACCAAGCCGTAGGTCTTGGCCTCGTCCGCCTCGAGGATGAAGTCGCGCTCCGTGTCGAGGTTGATCTTGTCGATCGGCTGCCCGGTGTGGAGGGCGAGGATCTCGTTGAGCCGCTCGCGCAGGCGCATCAGGTCGCGGGCGTGGATGTCGATGTCGGTGGCTTGGCCGTGGAGCCCGGACATCAGCGGCTGGTGCAGCAGCACCCGGCTGTGCGGCAGGGCGAAGCGCTTCCCTTTGGTGCCGCCAGCCAGCAGCACGGCGCCCATCGAGGCCGCCTGGCCGAGGGCGATGGTGGCGACGTCAGGCTTCACGTACTGCATGGTGTCGTAGACCGCGAGGCCCGCCGTGATCGAGCCGCCGGGTGTGTTGATGTAGAGGAAGATGTCCTTCTCGGGGTTCTCGGCCTCCAGGAAGAGCATCTGGGCGATCACGACCGACGCCACATAGTCGTCGATCGGCAGGCCGAGGAACACGACGTTGTCCTTGAGCAGCCGCGAGAAGATGTCGTAGGAGCGCTCTCCCCGGTTGGTCTGCTCGACCACCCACGGAATCGGAAAGGACATCACTCCACCTCCCCGCCGACGCGGCGGATCATCTCGTCGACAGTTGCTGAAATCCGCGCCGAACCGCGCAGCTCCTCGAGCTTGCGCTCCTTGGCCAGGTTTGCCTTGTGCTCGCCCGCCGGGATCCCCCGCTGCCGTGCCTCGAGGTTGATGTAGGCGTCCACGTCCGCCTCGGGCACCGCGATCTGCCAGGTCTCTGCGAGCTGCTCCAGCACCAGCATGTCGAGCACCCGCCGCCGCGAGCCGGGCTCTACCCTGGCGGCCAGCTCCTGCCAGTTGATGTCGGAGGACGAGGGCGCCACACCCTGCATCGCCATCGAGTAGGCGAAGCGGTTGAGGTCCTCCCGGACCGCCGAGGAGACGAGCGAGGGCGGCAGCTCGTTGACGTCGACGCCGGCCTCGAGGTGGTCGAGCAGTCCCCGCCGCCACTGCTCCCGGCGCTGGCGGCGCTTGCTGTTCCCGAGCACCTCGCCGATCCGCTCCTTGAGGCCCTCGAGCGAGTCGAAGCCGAGGGTCCGGGCGAGCTCGTCGTCGACCGCCGGACGCACCTTGCGCTTCAGCGCCGTGACGTCGATGGTGTAGCGCACGGTCTTGCCGGCGCGCCGTTGGTCAGGGTCGTCGTCCGGTAACCGGCGCTCGGCGATCCGCTGCTCACCGACCCTCACCCCTTGCAGGGCCTCGCTGATCTGCTCCGGCACCGAGCCGTCACCGATGACGATGCGGGCCGCTTTCTCCTCGTACGGCTCCTGGTCGGATCCCTCCATGTGGCCATGCAGGTCGGCCTCGACCAGCATGCCGTCGACGGCGACCTCGCCGTCCGCCGGCTCCCAGGAGGCGTGCTCCTCCGCGATCGATTCGAGCTCGCCCTCGACCTCGGGCTCGCTGACTTCGAGCGAGACCTCGGGCAACTCGAAGCCGTCGAGCGCCGGCAGCTGAAAGCGGGGCCGCAGCTCCATCTCGGCCTTCATGCGGAAGCCGCCGGCGTCATCGAAGGTGGCGTCGCTGACCGCGGGGCGGGTGATCGGCTCCAGCCCCTCCTCGGCATCGAAGACCTCGCCGAGCAACCGGCCCGCCAGGTGCTCCTTGAGCTCCTGCTCGATCTCCTCGCCAAAGCGGGCGCGGATCGCCGACTCGGGCGCCTTGCCGGGGCGAAAACCGGGCACCGTGGCCTTCTTGCGGAAGCTACGGACGATCTCGGCGCGCTCCGACGCGACCGCCGCGGCATCGAGCTCGGCGGTCACCTCGACGGTGTTGTCGGCACGGCGAGACAGGGTGTAGGGCATGGGTGGCGACTCCAGGTGGTGCGAAAGGGGGGACTCGAACCCCCACGGGGTGACCCCCACGAGACTCTAAATCTCGCGCGTCTGCCAGTTCCGCCACTTTCGCAGCGAACGGTGGGGGTGGTGAGCCGTGGAGGAATCGAACCTCCAACCTAGGGATTAAGAGTCCCTTGCTCTGCCAGTTGAGCTAACGGCCCACGCCAGCGCACAGTCTACCGGAAACACGGGCGAGAGGCAAGCGACCGGAGGGACTTGGGGTTAGGGGCTCGGCAGACCCACCCGTCTCCGCTTGCCACGGCGGAGCCGACGGCGATTCCCGGTGCCCGGGCCCCTGCCCGAGATGTGGCGCTCCACGTGGTCGGAGCGTCGCAGCGACGGGCACGGAGACGGATACGGGCACGGGCGCGAAGCCAACGGTGGGAGGGGGCCCTCACCGCTCTCCCCCCGGTCCCGAACCCCTTCTTCACCGATGGACGAGGTGCTTGATCTCCGACAGCCCGAGCTCGGATCGGGCCGACACCACGATCGCCGAGGTGCCGCCGTTGTACGCCGGCACCACCACCTCGTCACGGAACTGCCCGTCCTGGCCGGTGACGCCCTTGGCCAGCAGCACCCGGTGCGGCTCGGCGGTCGACTTGAAGAGCACCGAGATCTCGACCCCGGCCATCGGCGCGCTGCTCTGCGACTCGAGGGCGACGATCGCGACCCTCGCCCGCGCTCCATAGGGGAAGTCGTGCTCGCGGGCCGCCTGCAGCACCAGGTGCGCGCGGCCCCGCTGCGCCTGCAGGTAGTCCACGATCACCTGGTCGAGGGAGATTTCGCTGGCTGGCGCTGCGGAATGGCGCGGACGCACGATCGTGGTGTCGTCCTCGGACGCCACCTCCTCGTCGCGCGACATCAGCTGGTGCAGCCGCCCGGCGCCGATCGCATCGACGATCGACCGGTGCTGCCGCTCCATGATCGCGGCCACCGCCTGCGGCTCGACGCCACGCTCGACGAGATCGTGGTAGGGCGTCCGCCGGGAGTACAGGATCTCCCCGCTCGCGTAGACCAGGGTCTCGACGAAGGGGTTGGATCGCCCCTTGTCCTCGGTCTGCACGTGGTACACGGTCCCCGCGTAGTCGATGTCGGTGTTGTACCCGGTCAGCACTACCGTTTCGTGCCCTTCGCTCCAGTCAAAGGCTACCTCGACCTCGTGAACCGGTCAATCCGGCCGCTCCGCGCCGCCGCCCGTAAAGTGCAGCAGAATCTTGGCTTCACCCGTCCCTCGCGGACGTGCGCGTGAGCCGAGCCCGGGCCCGCGTCGGCGCGCTCCGTGCAGCCGGCAGGCCCTCTGCGAGCGGCGCCACCGCAGGTCGGCCGTCGTCCCGCCGCCGCGTCCACGGGTGTACAGTGGTCGCCGCCGCGGCCGTCCACCGCGGGCCGATCGCGCGCGTCTCGACGAGGTGGATCATGCGCACCATCATCGAACCGTTCCGGATCAAGATGACCGAGCCCCTCAAGATCACCACCCGGGAGGAGCGGGAGCGGGCGCTCGCAGCGGCCCGCCACAACGTGTTCCTCCTCGACGCCGACGACTGCTGCATCGACCTGCTGACCGACAGCGGCACCGGGGCCATGTCGACCCATCAGTGGGCGGCGATGATGCTCGGCGACGAAAGCTACGCGGGAAGCCGGTCGTGGAAGCGCTTCGAGGCGAGTGTGCGGGCGATCACCGGCATGGCGCACGTGCTGCCGACCCACCAGGGCCGGGCGGCCGAGGGCATCCTCGCCGAGTGCCTGGTCAGGGAGGGCCACGTCATCCCGAACAACAGCCACTTCGACACCACCCGGGCCAACATCGAGTACCGCCGCGGCATCGCCCTCAACCTGCCGTGCGCGGAGGCCTTCGACACCGAGCACATCGCGCCGTTCAAGGGCAACATGGACGTCGACGCACTGCGCCGCTGCATCGCGGAGCACGGTCGGGACGCCATCCCATTCGCGATGATGACCGTCACCAACAACACCGGCGGCGGCCAGCCGGTGTCCATGGCCAACCTGCGCGAGGTCAAGGAGGTGCTGGCGGCGCACGGCATCCCGCTCATCATCGACGCCTGCCGGTTCGCCGAGAACGCCTACTTCATCCACGAGCGCGAGCCGGGCTATCGGGGGCGCAGCCTGCTCGAGATCGCTCAGGAGATGTTCGCGCTCGCCGACGGCGCAACCATGAGCGCCAAGAAGGACGGGCTGGCCAACATCGGCGGCTTCCTCGCCTGCCGCAACCCGGAGTGGGCGGAGCGCTTCCGCAGCCTGCTCATCCTGCGCGAGGGCTTTCCGACCTATGGCGGCCTCGCCGGGCGTGACCTCGAGGCGATCGCGGTCGGCCTCATGGAGGCGCTGGAGTACGACTACCAGGTCTACCGGCACGCAACCGTCGAGTACCTGGCGACCCGGCTGGGCGGCCTCGGCATCCCGATGGTGATGCCGGCCGGTGGCCACGCGGTGTTCCTCGACGCGCGCCGGATGCTGCCCTCCATCCCGCCGCTGGCGTACCCCGGGATCGGCGTCGTCAACGCCCTCTATCTCGCCGGCGGCATCCGCGCGGTCGAGCTCGGCAGCGTCATGTTCGGCCATTTCGACGGCGAGGGCCGGGAGCAGCCCTCGCCGCTTGAGCTGGTGCGGCTCGCCTTCCCGCGGCGCGTCTACACGCAGAGCCACTTCGACTACATCGTCGAGGTCATGGAGGAGGTCTGGCGCGACCGCGCGCGGATCCCCGGCTACCGCATCGCCTGGCAGCCGGCGATGCTGCGCCACTTCACCTGTCATTTCGAGCCGCTCGCGCGCTGATCGCGGCCAACTCTCGAAGCGCGGAGAACCGAGGCGATCGCGGACGCCCTCGCCCCCGTCCGCGTCCGCCACGCTCGTTCGCTCCATCCTCGAGAGCGCTTTGCGCCCTTCTTCTGAAGGCGCTTCCCGAGGGAGCCACCTTTGACGATTTCGGGCCTCGAACGCTTCTTCAGAATGCACGCCGCCCCCGAAATCGCCAAAGATGGCACGCCCGCAGGACGCGCTTTCCGCGTACTCGCCTCGCCTCCCGCGCGCGGAGGCGGGTGGATGAAGCGCTGCTCCCCCGGCGTTACACTGCGGCGATGCGCCCCGTCTCGATCCTCTTCATCTGCATCGGCAACACCTGCCGGTCACCGATGGCCGAGGCCATCGCGCGCGCCCTCGGAGGCGATTCCCTGGTCGCCCACTCGGCCGGGATCGCGCCGACCGGCCGCGTCGCCTCGAGCACGCTCGAGGCGCTGCGCGCCCTCGGCTACCCCTGCGCCGGGCTCGCCTCCAAGGGCCTCGATGAGGTGCCGCTCGACGGCCTCGACGTCGTGGTGTCGCTGATCGGCCCGGCGGGCCTTGCCTGGCTTCCCGCCGGGGTTGCCGCGCGCCGAGTGGCGTGGACCATCCCCGATCCCTACGGCAACGACATCGCAACCTACCTCGCGGTCGCGCGCACGATCGAGGAGCGGGTGCGGGCGCTCGTCGACGACCTCCTTCCTCCGGAACTTCCCGCCCGCTGACGGCTCTCACTGACTCGAGGAGGACGGCAGCGGCGGAAGCGGGGCGGTTCCTGTGGCAGTATGGAGGCGTGACCTTTGACGAGGTCTACGAACGCTTCCGGCGCCCGGTGTGGCGTCTCGCCCGCCGCCTGACCGGCAGCGAGGAGGACGCGCGTGACGCGACCCAGGAGATCTTCCTGCGCGTCTGGCGGGGGCTCGACGGATTCCGCGGCGAGGCGAAGCTCTCGACCTGGGTGTTCCAGATCGCCTGGAACTACCTCCGACTGCACCACCGGCGGGCCGGCCGCCGGCCGCCGCTGGTGGCGGTTTCCGACGACGAGGCGCTCGTCGTGGAGCGGGCCCCCGACCCGGGCCCCGATCCGGAGCGGCACGCCACCGCCGCCGACCTTCTCGACCGGGTGGAGGACGCGATCGACCGCCTCCCGGAGCAGTTCCGAGTGATCCTGTGGCTGCGCGACGGCGAGGGCCGCAGCTACGAGGAGGTGGCCGAGGTGCTCGCCATCCCGATCGGCACCGTGCGGTCGCGGCTGTCGCGCGCCCGCCAGGCGCTGAAGCAGGAGCTGGAGGGGTGATGGACGAGGGGACGGCAGAGCTGCTCAGCCGCTACCTGGACGGCGATCTCGACGCCGCCGAGACCCGCCTAATCGAGGCGCGGCTGGCGGCGGAGCCGGACCTCCGGGCGGAGCTCGCGGCGCTGCGTCGGCTCCAGCTCCAGGTGCGGTCGGTGGCGGACCGCATGATGCCGCCGGCCGCGCTCGACGCGCCGCCGCGACCGGCTGACCTCGGCGCGCCCCGCACGCCGGGCCGCGTCCCTCCGGCAGTGCGCTGGCTCGGTCTCGCCGCCGGAGTTGCGCTGGCGGTGACGGTCGCGGTCGAGGTGGCCCGCAGGCCGCCGCAGGTGCGAGCTCCGACCACGGTCACCACGCCCGGCAAGGCGCCAGCGGCCACGCCGGCGTCGGCAGCAGCCGCGGCCCACGCCCCCGCGCCGCCGGCGGCGCCAC
>PQAJ01000100.1 GCA_003105185.1 Holophagae bacterium | reverse complement strand
CGAGGCCCGGCCGGCCTTGCCGGCAACGGCCGGAGCGTCTGCCGGCACCCCGACCCCGACTCCGGTCGAGGTGCGGGTGGCGCCGGCCGAGCCCGCGCCGACCATCACCCCGTGGCTGCCGGCGACCGCGACTCCGGAGCCTGTTCCGACCGCGATCCCGGAGCCCGAGGCGACGGCGACCCCGCGGCCGCGCCCGACCGCCGTGCCCGAGGCGGTGGGGGAGGGTTACTGGGTGCAGGTCCTCGCATCGACCAACCCGGACGCCATCGCGAAGGCGCAGGCCACCCTCCAGAAGCAGGGCTTCGCAGCCGATCGCCAGCTCGTCGTCAGAGGTCAGGACAGCGAGGGAAATGAGCTGCTCAAGCTGCGCGTTGGACCTTTCCCGGACCATGCTTCCGCCGATCGCGTGGCGAAGCGGATGCAGGGCTCCGGGTTCTCCGGCGCGTGGGTGGTGGCTCCGTGAGCTTTGGCGGGCAGGTCACACAACCGACCCTCCCCGACTGGATCCGCGGCCGCAAGATCCGTCTGGGCGACCTGCACGACGTCAAGCGACGGATGCGCGGCGGCGGTCTGCACACGGTCTGCGAGGAGGCCCGCTGCCCGAACCGCGGCGAGTGCTTCCAGCACGGCACCGCGACCTTTCTGATCAACGGCCGCGTCTGCACGAGGAGCTGCGGCTACTGCTCGATCGCCCACGGACGGCCGCAGGCGGTCGATTCTGAGGAGCCCCGCCAGCTCGCGGAGGCCGCGGTCGCGATGGGCCTTCGGCACGTCGTGGTCACCGCGGTCGACCGCGACGATCTGCCCGACGGCGGCGCCGCCGGCTTCGTCGAGTGCGTGCGGCTCCTCAAGGCCCTCGAGCCGGCGCCCACTGTGGAGGTCTTGACCCCCGACTTCCGGGGCGATCCAGCCTGCGTCGACCGGATCCTCGAGGCCGGCCCCGACGTTTACAACCACAACGTCGAGACGGTGCCCAGCCAGTACCGCCGGGTGCGGCGTTCCGGCCGCTACTCCTGGGCGCTGGAGGTCCTCCGCAGGGTGGCCGATCGCCGGCCCGACGTGCTGCGCAAGTCGGGGATCATGGTCGGCCTCGGCGAGACCCGCGACGAGGTGGTGGCGGTGCTCGCCGACTTGGCGGCGGCCGGCTGCCAGGTGGTGACCATCGGCCAGTACCTGCAGCCGACGCCGGAGCAGGTGCCGGTCGAGCGCTACTGGCACCCCGACGAGTTCGCCGAGCTCGACGCCGCCGGCGGCGCCCTCGGCCTGACCGTCTTCGCCGGGCCCTTCGTGCGCTCCTCGTACCGCGCCGAGGAGGCCTTCCTGCGGGTCCTCAACCGTTAGCCGGCTACCCCACAAGGCAGTCAGGATGGCTGCTCCACAACGTATACTGCCAGCCATGCTGCGAGGATGGTTCATCACGTTCGAGGGGGGCGAGGGGACCGGGAAGTCGACCCAAATCGGGCGCCTCGCCGACGTGCTGCGGGAGCGCGGTCTTGAGGTCGTGGTCACCCGGGAGCCAGGTGGGACGACGCTCGCCGAGGCCGTGCGCGCCCTGCTTCTCGACCCGGCCCACGACCTCGACGGCCTGACCGAGATCTTCCTCCTCGAGGCGGCCCGCCACGACCACGTCGAGCGGGTGATCCGGCCGGCCTTGCGCCGCGGCGCGGTGGTGCTCTGCGACCGCTTCGCCGACTCCTCGTGGGTCTACCAGGGCGTCGTGCGCGGGCTCGGCGAGGAGGCGGTCGAGCGGCTCAACCTGCTCGCCACCGGTGGGCTCGAGCCGGACCTGACGCTGGTGCTCGACATGGAGCCGGCCGCTGCGCTCGGCCGCGCGCTGGACCGCAACTCCGCCGCGGCCAGCCGTGAGAGCCGGCTCGACGAGGAGCCGCTCCAGTTCCACGAGCGGGTGTGGCGCGGCTTCCACCGGCTGGCCGAGCGCTACTCGAACCGGGTGCGGCTGGTCGCCGCCGACGCCTCAACCGACGAGGTCTTCCGGCGCGTGCTGGCGGCGCTGCCCGCGGAGCTGGTGTGAGCTGGTGGCCGGCGGCGGCGCTCGACCGCGCGCGCTGGCAGGCGGTCGTCGAGGGAGCGCTCCAGGGGGTGGCGCGGTCCCTCGAGAGCGAGCGCTTTCCGCCCGGGCTGCTGCTCGCTGGCCCGCCCGGTCTGGGCCGCGAGCTGGCCGCGGTCGAGATCTCGGTCCGGTTGGTGTGCGCCGAGGCGAAGAGCACGTGGAGCGACGGGCCGTGCTGCAGCCGGGTGCGCGACGGCCTCCATCCCGACGTGGTGGCGGTGATGCCGCCGGAAGGCTCCTCTCAGATCAAGGTTGAGCAGGTCCGCGAGATCGTCGGCAGCGCGCCCGGCCGGCCGTTCGAGGGCCTACGCCGGGTGTGGATCATCGACGGCGTGGAAGCGGCCCGCTTCCACCGCGAGCCGGCGAACGCCTTCCTCAAGGTGCTCGAGGAGCCGCCCGACCACGTGCGCTTCCTGCTGCTGGCGGCGAAGCCGGAGGCGGTGCTGCCGACCATCCGCTCGCGCTGCCAGCAGCTGACGCTTCCCGGCCCGGTCGCGATCGCGCGCCACCTCGGCGTTGAGGTGCCGCCCGGGCTGGCCGCCGCGGCGCTGGACGGCCTCGAGGTCGCGCCCTCCGTCGAGCGGGTGCGGGCCGCGCTGCGCGGCGCCTTTGCCGGCGAGGTGCGCGAGCTGCTGCGTTTGCCCCAGCTGCTGCCCGATGAGCTGGTGCCGACCGAGCTGGTGGCGGCGGTTGCGCTCGAGGAGGCGGCCGCGAGCGAGGACGAGCGGGCCGCCGAGCTGGTGCGCCTCGCCGCCGACCTGATCGCGATCGAGCGCCAGGTGACGGCCCTCCGGCTGAGCCGGGACCGCCAGCTGGTGGCGTGTCTGCTGCGCTGGTGGCAGGAGCTGCCGCGCGATCCTGCGTAGTCCCCCGCCCGATTCCGCGCCCGCGAGGCGTGGCGGGTGCGAGGAGCGGGCAAGGGCACGGAGACGGGCACGGCAACGGAGACGGAGACGGCTACAATGCCCCGACTCTGAAAGGCGGCGGTGATGGGTGAGACCTTCCTGCCATGGACGTTGTTCCTGCTCTACGTGCTGGCGATCATCGGCCTGACCTGGTGGAACCGCCGCAAGGCGGCCACGATGAGCGCCTTTGCCGTCGGCACCCGGAGCCTGCCGCCGTTCCTGGTCGGTCTGTCACTAGCCGCCAACATGACCTCGGTG
>PQAJ01000099.1 GCA_003105185.1 Holophagae bacterium | reverse complement strand
CCGAAGTAGCGCTGGCGGGAGATGCACCAGTCCTGGTTGAGCCCCTCGACCCAGTTGAGGTAGCGGCCCTTCATGTGCGACGGGTGCCACTCGATCTTGTCGCCCTGGTCGAGTAGCTCCTGGCGGCTGTCGAGGACGCGGATGAACCACTGGCGGGTCGGCACGAACTCGAGCGGCCGCTCGCCCTTTTCGTAGAACTTGACGATCTGCTCGACCGGCTGCGGCTCGCCGACCAGGCACGGCCCCTCGAGGCCGTGGACGCTGCCGTCCTCGGCCAGCAGTTCGGCGATCCGGCGCTTGGCCTGCTTGGTGTTCAACCCGGCGATCTGGTCGTAGGCGCGCTGCGCCGCCGCCTCATCGACGCTCTCGAACGGCGGCTCGCCAAAGACCACCGGCAGCAGCCGGCCGTCGCGGCCGAGGACCTGCCGCACCGGCAGGCCGGACTGCTTCCACCACTCGACGTCCATGAGGTCGCCGAAGGTGCAGACCATCAGAATGCCGGTGCCCTTCTCGGGGTCGGCGTGGCCGGCGGCGACGATCGGCACCCGCGTGCCGAACAGCGGCGTGACCGCGTGCTTGCCGAACAGCGGCTGGTAGCGCTCGTCGTCAGGGTGGGCGACGACCGCGATGCAGGCCGGCAGCAGCTCCGGCCGGGTGGTCGCGATCTTGAGCTCACCGCCGCCTTCGACCGCGAACCGGAGGTCGAAGAAGTGGCCGTGCTGGGTGCGGTCCTCGACCTCGGCCTGGGCGACCGCGGTCGCGAAGTCGACGTCCCACATGGTGGGCGACTCGAGCTGGTAGACCCGGCCGCGGGTCACCAGGTCGAGGAACGACAGCTGCGAGATCCGTCGGCAATGGTCGTCGATGGTGGCGTATGGCTCGCTCCAGTCGATCGACAGGCCGAGCCGGCGCCACAGGTGCTCGAACGCCTGCTCGTCCTCGGCGGTGACCAGGCTGCACGCCTCGATGAAGTTGCGGCGCGAGACCTCCTCGATCGACCCCTTGCCGCGGCCGCCGACGGTCGGTTTCCAGGCGGGGTCGTAGGGCAGGTGCGGGTTGCAGCGGATGCCGAGGTAGTTCTGGACCCGCCGCTCGGTGGGCAGACCATTGTCATCCCAGCCCATCGGGTAGGCGATGTTCTTGCCGATCATCCGCTGGTAGCGCACCAGCAGGTCCTGATGGGTGTAGCTGAAGACGTGACCGACGTGGAGCGAGCCCGAGACGGTCGGCGGCGGCGTGTCGACGACGAAGGTCGCCTCGCGCGGCGCCGTCCGGTCCCAGAGATAGATCCCCCACTCCTCCCAGCGCCGCCGCCAGGACTCTTCGGCCGCGAGGTGGTCGTAGCTGCTCGGGATTTCTGCCATCGCTCCTCCGTCCCGGCTCAGCCGCGGGCGGCGGAGAACGCGAAGTCGGCGTCGTCCACCCCCAGCCGGTCGTCGTGGACCCACGCCGCTACCGTCCGGTCGTCGCCGAGCACCGCGGCGACGGCGGTGGCGTCGTCCCCGAACAGCCGCCCGAGCTCCTGCTGGCGGAACAGCGCCGGCTCCTTGACCCAGACCACGATCCGCCGGTCGTCGAGCTTGGCCGCGTCGAGGGCGTTGGGAAGGAACTCACGGATGGTCGCGGAGTCGCCGCGCACCACCATCAGCACCGGCCGGTAGGTGGTCGGCGGGCTCTCCGAGAGCCAGCTTTCGAGCTCGTCACGCGTCTGGACATCAACCAGCCAGGGGCCCATTTCCTCATCCTCCTCGCGACATCGGCAGATGATAACAAACGGAGGGCCGGCCGGCCGCACGCTTGACAATCCGGCAGCGACCCTGCTTCCCTAGGGCCCCGATGACGAAGGCACTGATCATCGTCGAGTCGCCGGCCAAGGCGCGGACCATCTCCTCCTTTCTGGGGTCGGGCTACGAGGTGGAGTCGTCGATCGGGCACATCCGCGACCTCCCCTCCTCCGCTGCCGAGATCCCGGCCAAGTACAAGAAGGAGCCGTGGTCCCGGCTCGGTGTCGACGTCGTCAACGACTTCAAACCCCTGTACGTCGTCCCCCACGGCAAGAAGAAACAGGTCGACAAGCTGAAGCGGCACCTCAGAGAAGCGAGTGAGCTGCTGCTCGCCACCGACGAAGACCGCGAGGGCGAGGCGATCGCCTGGCACCTGGTCGAGGTCCTCGGCCCGAAGTGCCCGGTCCGCAGGCTGGTGTTCCACGAGATCACCAAGCCCGCCATCGAGCACGCCCTCGCCGACCCGCGCGGCATCGACCAGAACCTGGTCAACGCCCAGGAGGCCCGCCGCATCCTCGACCGGCTGGTCGGCTACGAGGTCTCGCCGGTGCTGTGGCGCAAGCTGCGGCCGAAGCTGTCGGCGGGCCGGGTGCAGTCGGTRGCGACGCGGCTGGTGGTCGCGCGCGAAGAGGCGCGGATGCGCTTCGTCCGAGCGGGCTTCGCCGGSCTCGAGGCCGAGCTCGCCGGCGACCGTCCCGGCGACCGCTCGTTCCGGGCGCGCCTCGCCGAGCTCGCCGGCAGGAAGGTCGCGGGCAGCAAGGACTTCGACGCCGAGACCGGAGAGATCAAGAACGCTTCCCTGTTGGTGCTCGACGAGCCGGCCGCGGCCGCCCTGCAGACCGCGCTCGAGGGCGCGGTCTTCCGGGTCGCGGAGGTCACCGAGAAGCCCTTCACCAGCCGGCCCTACCCGCCCTTCATGACCTCGACCCTCCAGCAGGAGGCCGGCCGCAAGCTGCGCTTCAACGCCCAGCGGACGATGCGGGTCGCGCAGCGGCTCTACGAGAACGGCCACATCACCTACATGCGCACCGACTCACTGACCCTGTCGGGAGAGGCGATCCACGCCGCGCGGACGCAGATCGTCCAGCTCTACGGCGAGTCCTTCCTGCCCGACCACCCGCGCCACTACCGCTCGAAGTCCAAGAGCGCCCAGGAGGCCCACGAGGCGATCCGGCCGGCCGGCGACCGCTTCCGCACGCCGGAGAGCCTGCGCGGCGAGCTCGACGGCGACGAGTACCGGCTCTACGAGCTGATCTGGATGCGGACCCTGGCCTCGCAGATGAAGGACGCCAGCGGGCAGCGGTCGAACGTCCGCGTCGAGGCCGACGCCGGCGAGCACGGCGCCGCAATCTTCACCGCGTCCGGCAAGGTCATCACCTTCGCCGGCTTCCTGCGCGCCTACGTCGAGGGCTCCGACGACCCCGAGGCGGAGATGGCCGACCAGGAGCGGCCGCTGCCGCGGCTTGAAACCGGCCAGAGCCTCGAGGCGCGCGCGCTGGAGGTCACGCTGCACACCACCCAGCCGCCGCCGCGCTACACCGAGGCCAGCCTGGTCAAGGAGCTGGAGAGCCGCGGCATCGGCCGGCCCTCCACCTACGCCACCATCATCCAGACCATCCAGGACCGCGACTACGTGTGGCGCAAGGGCCAGGCGCTGGTGCCGACCTTCACCGCGTATGCGGTCACCAAGCTGCTCGAGCGCCAGCTCCCCGACCTGGTGGACTACGACTTCACGGCCCGCATGGAGGACGAGCTCGACGCCATCGCCCGCGGCGACCGCGAAGCGGCGCCGTGGCTGCACGACTTCTACTACGGCACCGAGAAGGGCGGCGGCAGCCGGATCATGAGCGAGGGGCTGCATCGTCTGATCAGCGACGCCACAGCGGGAGTCGACCCCCGCGACGCGTCGCGGATCGTCCTCGGGTTGACCGGCGACGGCGAGGAGGTGGCGGTGCGGATCGGCCGCTGGGGCGCCTACGTCCAGATCGGCGACTCCGACCGGCGCGCTTCGGTGCCCGAGCACACGCCGCCGGACGAGCTGACGCTGGCGGCAGCACTCGAGCTGATCGACCGCGGGGCTGGCGGCGGCCGGCTGCTCGGCACCGATCCGGCCACCGGCCAGCCGGTGCTGCTGCGCCACGGCCGCTACGGGCACTACGTGCAGCTCGGCGAGAACGGCGGCGACGAGAAACCCAAGATGGCCAGCCTGTGGCCGGCGATGGACGCGGAGTCGCTCACCCTCGAGGAAGCGCTCCTGCTGCTGTCCTTCCCGCGCGAGATCGGCCTGCATCCGGAGACCGGAAAGCCGATCATGGCCGCCACCGGCCGCTACGGGCCGTACATCAGCTGCGACGGCGACAACCGCACCCTGCCCGGCTACGAATCGCTCCTGACCACCACGGTCAGCGACGCGGTGCTGCTGCTGAAGCAGCCCAAGGGCCGCGGCCGACGTTCCGGTTCGGCGTCGGTGCTCGCCGAGCTCGGCCCCCACCCCTCCTCGGGCGCGCCGATCACGGTCCGGACGGGCCGCTTCGGCCCCTACGTCAGCGACGGCACGGTCCATGCGACAGTGCCCAAGAAGTCGGACCCCGCCGCGGTGACGCTGGAGGCCGCAATCGAGCTGCTCGCCGCGCGCGAGGACAAGCTGCGCAGCCAGGGCAAGGACCCGCGCGCTGCGAAGCCGAAAAGGGCCGCCCGCCGCCGGTCGAAGAAGTCGTAGGTCCCGCGCCGGCACCCGCTCGTGTCACGGCGACTTGTCACGCGTAGCCGAAAGCGAAGCCGGATTCCCGTTTCCGAACGCGATTCTGAGCAAGGCGGCCGGGGGGCGTTGACACCTATTCTCACCCCGTGTATGATCCGTCGGCTGCGAGGAGGTGGACGATGGCTGGCAAGGGACACCGGGTGCAGATCAAGCTCAAGAGCAGCGAGAGCCCGCACATCTACTACGTGAAGAAGAACAAGCAGAACACCCCCGACCGGCTCGAGCTCAAGAAGTACGACCCCGTCGTGCGCAAGCACGTGAGCTACAAGGAAGCGCGGTAGCTTCGCAACGGAACCAGACGAGATGAACGCGGCCCGGGTGGAAAGCCCGGGCCGCTTTGCGTCGCGGGAACGAGGACGGGAACGGGAACGACGCGATCCCAGGGCATCCGCAGTCCGAAATTCGGGAATTGAAGAAGCAGGAACTAAGATGGGCACGCGGGGCGGACAGCTCCGGATCCGCAGCGGAGGCAGAGATGTCGCGGAAGGCCCGAGGCCATGTCGTGTTCGCAGTCGTGGCGCTGTTCGCCCTGATTGTGGGTTACCTGCCGCGGGTGGCTGAGGCGGCCGAGTCAGCAGCCGAGCCGACGCAGCTGATGATCCGCTGCGACGACGTCGGCATGTGCCACGGCGTCAACGCCGCGGTGCGCGAGCTGCTCGCCACCGGACTGCCGTTCTCGACCTCGGTGATGTTCGCCTGTCCGTGGCACCTCGAGGCGGTCGAGATCTTGAAGGACCACCCCGAGGTCGGGGTCGGCGTCCACCTCACCCTCAACTCGGAGTGGGCGCACTACAAGTGGGGGCCGGTGCTCGGCGCCGCCCGGGTGCCCTCGCTGGTCGACTCGAGCGGGCACTTCTTCGCCTCCGAGGCGGACTTCGCCGCAGCCGCACCCAACCTCGACGAGGTCCGCGCCGAGCTCGAGGCGCAGATCGAGCGGGCGCTCGCGTCGGGGCTGCGCATCGACTACATCGACTTCCACATGCTGACCGCCGTGTCGACGCCGGAACTGCAGGCGATCGTCGAGCGCCTCGCCGCCAAGCACCAGCTCGGGATCTCGCGCTACTTCGGTGAGCGCTCGGTCTCGCTGTGGGACGTGGCGCCCGGCCGCAAGCTGCCGCGGCTGCTCGAGTTCGTCCGCCAGGCGCCACCCGGCCTCAACCTGGTCGTGCTCCACCTCGGCACCGACAGCCCGGAAATGGCGGCCCTGATCGACCTCAACTACGCCGCGGACCCCTACCGGGTGGCGATCCACCGCCAGGCCGAGCTCGACGCCGCCACCTCGCCGGCCTTCCGGGCGGCGCTCGAAGGGGCCGGGATCTCGCTCCTCACCTACCGCGACCTCGTCGCCCAGCGCGGCCTCGCGGGGATGAAGGCGCCCGAGGTCATCACCTCATACTCGACGACCTTCGCCGAGAATCCGTAATCGACGAGCAGCACGTCCGAACCAGGTTCCTTGATGTTCGGTGCGTGACGACAGTCTTCCTTCAGTTTCTTCATTCTGACGCGCGCAGCGCGTCAATCTCGGCGCGCGCGGGGCGTAGGCCAGCGACAACCTCGACGCCTCACGCACACCCCGGGACCTACGACCCGCGTGCGCCGAGCTTGAGCATCTCGCTGCCGGCCATCAGGAACGCGCCGGTGCCGTACTCCATGCTGTCGTCGGCGCTCACCGAGCGGGGGTCATAGCCGATCTGCTGCACCCAGCCGAGCTTGCCCGAGGGCTGGAGCGCCCACATCAGGCCCTGCCACCCCCGGCGCGCGGCGGGCAGAAAGGTCTCGGCGTCGAGCAGGCCGTGGTTGATGCCCCAGGCCAGCCCGAAGGTGAAGAAGCCGGACCCGCTCGACTCGGGGATCGGGTACTCGGCAGCGTCGAGCAGGCTCGATCGCCAGAGCCCGTCCTCCCCCTGCACCGCGACCAGCGCTCGGGCCATGTCGCGGAACAGCTGCTCGTAGCGCGGCCGGTCCGGGTAGTCCGCCGGCATGTGCTCGAGAACGAGGGCGAGGCCCGCGAACACCCAGCCGTTGCCGCGCGACCAGAAGACCTTCCTGCCGCTCGGCGTGCGCGGGCCGGAGCCGTCGGGCTGGATGACGTAGCGGCCGTCGCGGTACCACAGCCGCTCCTCCTGGTCGTAGAGGTAGCCGTAGGTGTCCCACCACATGCCGTTCATCAGGTCGAGGAAGCGGCGGTCGCCGGTCGCCTCGGCGATGAGGGCCATGGTCGGCGGCGCCATGAACAGGGCGTCGCACCAGGACCAGTTGTCGTCCTCCCGCCAGCCGGCCACCGGCCCCGGCCGGGGCTCGGCGATCATCGCCTCGAGGCGCGCCACTGTGGGTGCGAGCATCGCCGGGTCGCGCTCCACCAGGTAGATCTGGGCGTAGGTCTGGGCGATGCAGAGGTCGTCGGCGTGGCGCGGCCGCGGCCCGGGCTGCCAGCCGTTGCGCTGGGAGATGTCCATCGCCGCCGCCAGGTAGCGCGAGTCGCCGGTCGCGTTGGCGGCGGCCATCACCCCGGCGAAGAAGGCGCCCCGCACCCACTCGGTGTCGCTCACCGGCTGGGTGCCGCCGTCGGGCAGCGGCGCCTCGTAGACGATGCGGTCGATCTGCCAGTCGAAGGCCCTCGCCATGGACTCGGCAACGACTGCCGGAGAGAAGACGTCGACCGCCGCGGCGGGCGCCGTCGGACGCGGCCCGCAGGCGGCGATCAGGCCAAGGACGGTCACGACCAGCGCGATGCGACGCCACGCTCCTCGATCGATCATCGGGTCGCCTCCGTCTCGTCTCACATCTAGCCTACCAGCCGACCCTCACTCATCGCACGCCCCCGGCTCCAGCCGGACGTCGGCGAAGCGCAAGGCGAACGAGCCCGCCGTCTCGAGCACGAAGGGGACCGTGATGTGCGACAGCTCGGCGCCCGCCTCGCCGAAGCGGCGCAGGGGAACTGCGATCGTCTGCCACTCACCAGCGCGGACCGAGCCCAGGGCCTCCGTGATGTCGACCCGCCCCTCACAGCCCTCCCCGCAACGGACCGCGAGGAACGCCGGCTCGCTCGGCGGCTCCTCGACCAGGACATCGACGGCGAGGGCCATGCCCCCCTTCGCCTCGGCCGTCAGGTCGATCGCCCGGGCAGCCTCGAGGTAGACGTAGGCGAGCTCGTCCCCGGCCCAGCGCGCGGACCGGGCGTCCTCCTGCCGCTCGCGGTCGACGGCCGCCACCACCAGGTTGTCGCGGTCCCAGGTCGACGCGGCCCCTCCGACCGTCTTGACGGCGCGGTTGTGCGAGTCGCCGACGTACAGCTGCCAGGGGGCGACCGGCCCGCCGCGGAAGAACACGCTGCGGCCGGCGTCCGGGATCGCGCCGCCGCGATCCTCGGGGACGAGACCGAGCCCGCCGCGGTCCTCGTAGGTGAGGCCGTAGCCGTACGCGAACAATGGGTCGTAGCCGGCGTCACCCACATTGAGCGGCGTCTGCAGCGGCGACCTCGGCCACGAGTGCGCGAGACGGCCTTTGAAGTCGTGGGCCACGGCGCCGTCGGCGGAGCGGAAGATCACCTCGGCTACGCCATCGCCCTCGGATCCCGGCAGCCAGGCCGCGACGAAGGCGTCGGAGGCGTTGAGCTCCGGGTTGACCCACAGCGGACGGCCCGAGAGGAAGATCGAGACCACCGGAATCCCTGCCGCGTTCAGCCGCTGCAGCAGCTGCAGGTCGTGGGGTCGGGAGAAGCCGTAGTCGAGAGTCTCGCGGTCGCCGTGGAACTCGGCGTAGGGCTCCTCGCCGAAGACCACGACCGCCACGTCGGGCGGCGGGCCGCTGAAGCTGCCGTCGACGCTGAGCGCCGCCGCGCCGCCGGCGCCCTCGACCGCGCTCCGGATCCCGTCCCAGATCGACGATCCGCCCGGGAAGTCCTCGTTCGCGAGGTCGGTGCCCTGCCAGGTGAGGGTCCAGCCGCCGGCCTGCTTGGCGATGTCGTCGGCCCCGTCGCCCGCCACCAGCACCCGCTGCTGCCGCACGAGCGGCAGCAGGCCGCGGTCGTTCTTGAGCAGCACCAGCGACTCGCGCACCGCCTGCCGCGCCACCGCCCGGTGCTCGGCAGAGCCCAGGAGCTCGGCCCTGCCGGCCAGCGGCCGGCTCGATGGCTTGCCCTCGTCGAACAGGCCCGCTCGCATCTTCACCCGCAGGATCCGGCGCACCGCGTCGTCGAGCCGCGCCATCGGGATCTCGCCGGACCGGACCTGATCGAGCGTGTTCTCGTAGAGCCCTCGCCAGTCCTCGGGCACCATGAACATGTCGATGCCGGCGTTGAACGCCGCGGGACAGCTCGAGCTGGAGCAGTTCGGGACGTCGGCATGGCCATTCCAGTCGCCGACAATGAAGCCGTCGAAGCCCAGCCGGCGCTTGAGGACGTCGGTCAGCAGCTCCCGGTTGCCGTGCATCCGCTGCCCGTGCCACGACGAGAAGGAGGCCATCACGGTCTGGG
>PQAJ01000098.1 GCA_003105185.1 Holophagae bacterium | reverse complement strand
CTCGAGGTCGACGAGGGCCGCGCGCAGGCGGTGGCCGGGATGGTGCGCGAGGAGATGGCGGGCGCCATCGAGCTCTCAGTCCCGCTGGTCGTCGACGTCGGCTTCGGGAAGAACTGGGAAGAGGCCCACTAGGAGCCTGTGGGCATCGGCCCCTGAGCGCGTTCCTGACGTGGTCACTGGTGTTGGCCTCTGCCCACTCGCTCCTCTGGATGCGCGCGGCGCATCCGGAGGAGGTCGCGCCACAGTGGCCGTCTGACGACACTTCGGTCAACCACGTCCGCCGAAAAGGCCAATGTGACGAGGAGTTCGAGCCGCATCGGCCCGTGCTCGCGAGAGCGGTACGGCTGAGCGAATGGCGCTGGGGGCGGGCCCGATCAGGGCTCGAGGATCGACAGCAGCTCGTCGAGCATGCCGAAGGTCAGGCCCCAGATCACCTTGTCGCGAAAGCGATAGCAAGGCAGCGGGATGGTCATGCTGCCGAGATGCCAGTCGAGGGTCGAGCGGTTGCCGTAGTTCGCGAGGAAGCTGAGCGGCACCCACACCACCTCGGCGACCTCGTGGTTCGGCTGGAGCTGCGGCTGGCCGCGGATCGCGAACACGTGGGGCACGATCACCAGCGACAGCGGCCGGCCGCGGCTGACCGCCGCSACGTCGGACAGGCGSCCGAGMGCCTCRCCCTCGGCGGCGAGRTCGAGCCCGAGCTCCTCGCGGGTYTCCCGTATCGCCGCCGCGATCTCGTCGCGGTCCTCGCCGTGCATTCGGCCGCCCGGGAAGGCCATGTGGCCCGACCACGGGTCGTGCGGGTGCTCGGCGCGGTGGATGAACAGCAGCTCGGCGCCGCCGTCCGCGTCGCGCAGCACCGCAGCCACCGCCGCCTTCTTCATGTCGAGCTGGTGGGGCAGCAGCTGCGGCTCGAAGTCGGCCATCGCCGCGCGGATCTCCGCCACCGTGATCATCGCTGCCTATTCTAGCCTTCCGATTCTCGGGTTCGGAGTCGGGGGGTCAGCCCCGACGAGATCTTGCGATCCGCCCGAATCCGACTCCGAACCCGACAATCGGAACTGATGAGAACATCTGTGGTAGAAGAGCAGCCGGAGGGGCAGCCATGGCGGACATCACGATCATCGACAAACCGAGCGAGGAGCAGCTCGAGGCGCTCGGCGTGCGCGGCTGGCCGACCTGGTCGGCCGAGGTCTCCAGCTTCCCGTGGAGCTACGACGAGCCCGAGACCTGCTTWTTCCTCGAGGGCGACGTCGTCGTCACCCCGGACGGCGGCGCGCCTGTCCGCATCGGCAAGGGCCAGCTCGTCACCTTTCCCGCCGGAATGTCCTGCACCTGGCAGGTCCGGGTGCCGGTCCACAAGCACTACCGTTTCGGATAGACTGCCGCCGCGCGCCGGTAGCTCAATGGATAGAGCTTCGGACTTCGGATCCGACGGTTGTGGGTTCGAATCCCTCCCGGCGCGCCATCCACGTCGGTGCGGGTCCCTCCGCCCTTGAAGGAACCCTCGACTTCCCGGGTCCCTAAAGGCTGGCACGCGGTCTGAAGCCTGGCGTGAGCACGGCGCATCTCCGCCGACCGCGTCCTCGAGGTGAACCGGCACATGGTCGAGGACTCACCGTCTCTCTGGGCTCACGTTCGCGACCTGCCCGACGACGCTGTCGCCCAGGGCTTCCTCGCCCCGCCGCGCGAGCGGGGACTCCACGCGACGTCGTGCGCGACGCCTCTGCAGCAGCTCGTCGAGCAGGCCGTAGCCCGCGGGCACGACGAACAGTGTGAGCAGGGTCGACACCGCCATGCCGCCGACCACGGCGAGCGCCATCGGACGCTGCAGCTCCGCTCCAGGACCGATGGCAAAGGCCGGGGGCAGAGCGCCGGCAATGGTCGCGATCGAGGTCATCAGGATCGGGCGCAGCCGGATCGGGCACGCCTCGAGCAGCGCCTCGCGGCGGGGGACGCCGCGGGCGCGGGACTGGTTGGTGAAGTCGACCAGCATGATCGAGTTCTTCTTGGCGATCCCGACCAGCAGGATCAGCCCGAGCATGCTGTAGACGTTCAGGCTCTGGCCGCCCACCCACAGCGCGAGCAGGGCGCCGCTCATCGAGAAGGGCAGGGCGAGCAGGACGACGACCGGGTGCCAGAAGGAGTTGAACTGCGAGGCCAGCACCATGTAGGCGACCAGCAGGCCGAGGCCAAACGCGAACCACAGCGACTGGAAGGAGTCGCGGAAGGTCTTCGTGCTGCCCGAGGGGATGGCACGGTAGCCGTCGGGCAGGACCGCGCGTGCGATCTCGAGCGAGCGGTCCACGGCGACTGCCTGCGATGCGCCCGCCGCCACGTTGGCGAAGATCGTTATGGCGCGCTCGCGGTCGCGCCGGGTGATGGTCTGCAGGGTCGGCTGCTGCTGGATTCGGACCAGCTCGCCAAGGCGCACCGGCTCCCCGCTTGCGGTGCGTACCAGCAGTCGCCCGATGTCCTCCGGGCGCTGGCGCTGCTGCGCCAGTAGGCGGCCGCGAATGTCGAAGCGCCGCCCCTGGTCCTTGAACTGGCCGACCCGCATCCCGCCGATCGCGGCGTTGACCGTCTCGCCGATGTCAGCCATGCTGACCCCGACGTCCGCGGCCCGGTTGCGGTCGGGGACGACCAGCACCTCGGGCATCCCCACTTGGTAGTCGGTGTCGACGTCGGTGACCAGGCCTGAGGAGCGCATCTGCTCGGAGATCTCGCGCGCGCAGGCGGCAAGCACGTTCCAGTCCGGGCCGCGGACGTTGAACTCGATCGGGAAGCCGCCGCCGCGGGAGGGGCTGAACCCGGTCTGCGAGATGTCCTGGAGCGAGACCCGGCCGCCCGGGATGGTGCTCGCGAAGCGGCGGACGACGTCCATGAACTCGAGCTGGGTGAGACGCCGGCCGAGCTCGGGATCGACCGGCCGCTCGCGCGGCTCCTTGAGGTTGACGTAGGCCTGGCCAGAGTTGACGGCGCTGCCGCCGCCGACACTGCCGGCGAAGAGCGTGACCTCGGGACGTGATATGAGGAAGGCCTCGAGCTGGCGGAAGTAGCGGTCGGTTGCGTCGAGGCTGGTGCCGACCGGGGTTTGGAAACGGAGGGTGAAGCGGCTCATGTCCTGGCTGGGGATAAACTCCTGGCGGAGGAGAGCAATCGTGCCCAGTGAGAGGAGGAACAGGGCCAAGGCTCCGACCAACACCCAGCCTCGGTGGCGCAGGGCCGGCTCGAGCGCGCGCAGGTAGAGCTCGGAGGAGCGCCGGAACAGGTGGTCCATGGTCCGCCCGAGCCGCCCCCGGTGCTCGACTTCGAGGAAGCGCGAGCAGCGCATTGGCGTCAGGGTGAGCGCCTCGAGCAGGGAGAGCGCTACGGCGACCGAGATGGTGACGCCGAACTGGAAGAAGAACTTGCCGATGATCCCCTTGAGGAAAGCCACCGGCAGGAAGATTGCCACGATCGCCAGCGTCGTCGCCGCAGCGGCGAACGTGATCTGCCGAGCGCCCACGGAAGCGGCCTTCACCTTACCCTCGCCCATCTCGCGGTGGCGGTAGATGTTCTCCAGCACCATGATGGCGTCGTCGACGACGATGCCGACGACCAGGGTCAGGCCGAGCACGGTGTAGGTGTTGAGGGTGAAGCCGAGGAAGTAGATGACGATGAAGGTGCCCAGGATCGAGGTCGGTATCGCCAGGAGGACGTTGACAGTCGACGACCACGACCCGAGGAAGAGCCAGCACACGAAGCCGGTCAGGAGCGCGGCGAGGAGGAGGGTGAAGAGGATCTCGCGGATCGAGCGCTCGATGAAGGTGGTGGTGTCCCAGTTGACGTCGAGCCGTAGTCCCTCCGGGAGCTGGGTCTTGAGCGCCACCATCTTGGCCTTGACGTCGCGCCCGACCTGCACGGCGTTAGCGCCGCGCAGCTTGGTGATGGCGAAGCCGATCGAGGTCTCGCCCATCGCCCGGTTGATTCGCCGGCGGTCTTCGAGGCCGTCCTCGACCACCGACACGTCCTTGAGACGGACCGGGGCGCCGTTGCGGTAGGCGACGACGAGCTCGCGGAATGAAGAGATGTTGACCGCCTCTCCCTGGGCGCGCACGTTCATTTCCCGCTCAACACCCTCGATCCGCCCGGCCGGCGCTTCCAAGTGCTCGCGTTGGATGGCGCGGTTGACGTCGAGCACGGTCAGGCCTTGCGCCTCGAGACGGGGGGCGTCGTACCACACCCGCACGTTGCGGTCGCGGAAGCCGAAGATTTCGATGCCTCCCACCCCCTGGATCATCTGCAGCTGGGGTCGGACCACGTTGCGGACGTAGTCGGCGAGGAAGATCGGCGGCCGGTCACCGGACAGCGTCAGCCGGATGATCGGCTGGTCCTCGGGGTTGGTCTTGGAGATGTTGGGCGGGTCTATCTCGTGCGGCAGGTCGTGGACGGCCTGCGACACCTTGCTCTGGACGTCCTGCAGCGCGGCGTCGATATTGCGCCCGATGTCGAACTCGAGGGTCAGGCTGGCCGAGCCCTGGCGGGCGGTGGAGGACATCTGGGTGACCCCCTCGACGGTCGACAGGGTGTCCTCCAGCGGGTCGACGACGTCGGTCTCCATTATTTCCGGCGAGGCCCCTTCCCAGGACACGCCGACGTTGACAATGGGGAAGTCCACGTCCGGGTTCTGGCTGATGCCGAGGCCGCGGAAGACACCCCCCGCCCCGGTGTAGCAGAGCACCCCGAAGCCGATCAGCGCGACCATCAGGATCCACGCGAACACGTGGTTGCGGATCGAGATGTCGGCCAGAGTCATGCCGGTGGCGACGACCCTGGGGTCCTCCTCAGCTCCCGGGCTCGGCGTCCGGTCGCTCATCATCGGGTCCCGCCGGCCGGCGGTTCCGGGCCCGGCTCGACGGACTTCACCGGCATGCCGTTGGCGAGGCGGTCCGACCCCTCAGTGACGATCACCTCGCCGGCCCGCACGCCGGAAACGACCTCCACCCAGCCGTCCCCGGTCCGCAGCCCGATGCTGACCGGCCGTTGCACGGCTTTCTCCTCCTCGACGACGTAGACCACGAAACCCTGCTCGCTGGCCTGCACGGCCCCCTCCGGGACCACCATCGCGCCGTGGTGGGTCTCGGTCGCTAGCTTGACCTCCGCGAAGAACCCAGGCTTGAGCACGCCCGGGTTGTCCACCCAGGCGAGGATCTCGACCTGGCGGGTGGCGGGGTCGGCGACGTCGCCGACGTGGTAGACGGTGGCGCGGAACTCCTGCTCGCCCAGGGAGGCGGTGCGGAACGTGACTGTCTGGCCGGCCCGCGCCTTGAGCGACTCGGAGTCGGAGACCTTGAAGCGCAGGCGCAGACGCCGCAGGTCGACCAGCGTCGCCAGGACGTCGCCAACCTGGACGAACTGGCCGGTGTCGACGGTGCGGGTGTCGATCTCACCGGCCCGGGGCGGCCGAACCTCGGAGCGGTGCAGGTTCTGCTGGGCGATCTCGGCCGCGGCCTTGGCCACCGCCGTGTCGGCCGCCAGGCGCTCGGCCTCCTGGCGCACCCGATTGAGCTCCTCCGCCGCCACCAGCTGCTCCCTGGCCAGCGCTTCGCGTCGATCCCGATCCGCCTCGGCCCGCTTCCAGTCGGCGACCGCCATCCGGTGGGCGGCCTCGGCGCGGTCGGCCTCGAAGCGGTATCGATCCGGGTCGATTCGCGCCAGAACGGTGTCCGGCGTCACCTCGGCCCCGGCCTGGAACAGGACCTCCTTCACCGCCCCGCTCACCTCGGCCGTGATGCGCACCACCTCGTCCGGCTCGAGCGAGCCAAGCGCCTGGACCGTGTAGACGACGTCACGCGCCGCGACCGGCGCCGTGCGCACCGGCAGGCTCTGCGCCGCCGACCGCGCCCCACTCCGCGGGTCGCCTCCGCCTGTGCAGGCGGTGGGCAACCAACCGACGGCAACAACGAGGCACAGCGCTCTCACTGGTGTCAACACTCGCCCTCCAGCAGCGCGCAACCGAAACGAGCTTCGAACGCGGCGGTCGCACCGCCCGCACGCGACGGCCGGGGCCG
>PQAJ01000097.1 GCA_003105185.1 Holophagae bacterium | reverse complement strand
GCCGACCGCTACTGGGGCGCCCAGACCGGCCGCAGCCTCGACAACTTCAGGATCGGGACCGAGCGCATGCCGCGCGAGATGATCCGCGCGCTCGGGATCGTCAAGAAGGCCGCCGCGCTCGCCAACGCCGAGCTCGGGGCCCTCGACGAGGTGCGCGCCGGCCTGATCGTGCGCGCCGCCGACGAGGTCATCGCCGGCGATCTCGACGACCACTTTCCGCTCTCGGTCTGGCAGACGGGCAGTGGGACCCAGACCAACATGAACGCCAACGAGGTCATCGCTAATCGGGCGATCTCGCTCGCCGGCGGCATCCTCGGCAGCAAGGACCCGGTCCACCCCAACGACCACGTCAACCAGGCCCAGTCGTCCAACGACGCCTTCCCGACCGCCATGCACATCGCGGCCGCCGAGCGGATCGTCCACCACCTGCGCCCGGCGGTCGGCCACCTCCGCGACGCGCTCGCCGCCAAGCGCGACGAGTTCGCGGACGTGGTCAAGATCGGCCGCACCCACCTCATGGACGCGGTGCCGCTGACGCTCGGCCAGGAGTTCGGGGCGTGGGCCCACCAGCTCGACAAGGACCTCGAGCGGCTTGACGCGGCCACCGTCGATCTCCTCGAGCTGGCGCTCGGCGGCACCGCGGTCGGCACCGGCCTCAACGCGCCTCCCGGATTCGCGGACGCGGCGATCGGCCACATCGCACGGTTGACCGGCCTGCCGTTCGTCGCCGCGCCCAACCGTTTCGAGGCGCTGGCCGCACACGACGCGGTGGTGCAGGCGTCCGGAACGCTGACCACCCTCGCCGGCTCGCTCGCGAAGATCGCGAATGACATCCGGCTGCTCGGCTCGGGGCCGCGCTGCGGCCTCGGGGAGCTGGTGCTGCCGGCGAATGAGCCCGGCTCCTCGATCATGCCGGGCAAGGTCAACCCGACGCAGAGCGAGGCGCTGGCCATGGTCGCCGCCCAGGTCATGGGCAACCACGTCGCCATCAGCTTCGGCGGCGCGTCGGGCCACCTCCAGCTCAACACCTTCAAGCCGCTGCTGATCCACAACCTGCTCCAGTCGATACGGCTGCTCGGCGATTCGAGCCGCAGCTTCGCGGATCGCTGCGTGGCCGGGATTCGCGCCGACCGCGCCCGGATCGACGAGCTGCTCGGGCGCAGCCTGATGCTGGTCACCGCGCTCGCCCCGCGCATCGGCTACGACAATGCCGCCCGCATCGCGCGCAAGGCCTACGAGGAGGGGCTGACCCTGCGGCAGGCGGCGGTCGCGCTCGGCCTCGTCACCGAGGCGCAGTTCGACGAGTGGGTGAAGGTGGAGGAGATGGTGGGCCCTTCGCCGTGACCGGCGCTACCGCTCGAGGTCCTTGGTCATCACGAGGGCGTCCTCGCCATCGTGGTAGTAGGCGCGCCGGAGCCCGGCCCGGTGATAGCCGAGCAGCTCGTACATGCTGATCGCGGCGTCATTGGAGGTCCGGACCTCGAGGGTGACGGTGTCGCCGCCGGTTTCCAGAGCATGTCGCTCGGCGAGGCCCATCAACTGCGCGGCGACCCCCTGCCGGCGGTACTGCGGGAGCGTCGCCACCTTCAGCACGTGCAGGTCGAGGTACTGCCAGGCTGCGAACAGGTAGGCCACGAGGACGCCTGCGGGCTCGACCACCAGCCGCTGGAAGCGGCCCGGAGCGAACAGCTCGGACGCGAAGTAGTGGCCCGGCCACGGGTCGGAGAAGCAGGTCCGCTCCGCGCGCTCGATCGCCCGCAGGTCGGCGGCCTGCGGCGGCCGGATGCTGAAGCGCACCTGCGGCGCCGGCTCAGCCACGGCCGCCACCCCCGTGGATCGGTGGACCCTCGACGAACAGCGGCTCGACCGGGTCGGACGGCACACCGAGCCGCTCGAGCTCGAGCAGCGCCTCGGCTGCCCCGCGCGGCGGCGCCAGCCGTTCGACCGTCCCGAGATCCAGCCGCTCCGCTGCGACCCACGGCCCGCGATCCGCCAGCCGGCCCACGGCCAGGATCTCGATGTCGCCGAGCGCCGCCGGTGGGCACCCCGGCTCGACGCGGTACTGCCGGGCGTAAACCTCGCCGCGCCGGCCGGGCTGCGCGACCCAGACCGTTCCGCCGAGGCTGCAGCGAGCCGCCTGCACGATCAGGGAGTCATAGGCCCACGGCGCGCTCCCGGTCGCCGTCTCGAGCCCGGCGGCGGTGGCGAGCCCGGCACGGATCCCGGTGAAGGAGCCGGGCCCGCGGCTGACCACCACCCGCTGGATCGCAGCCGGCGCGCAGCCGGCGTCCTCGGCCAGGAGATCGATGGCCGCCAGCAGCAGGGTCGACCGCGGCGACAGCCCGGCGAGCCGGACCAGCGACGGCACCGCGTCGCGCTCCGGGCGCAGCGCCACCTCAAGCTGTGGTCCGCAGGTGGAGATCGCGAGCGTGACCGCCATGGCTGAAGTCTACACAGGAAATCCCGGCCGCGCCTCAGTTGCCGGCCCGAGCGGGCAGCAGCGTCAGGCGTGCCATCGCCGCCGCGTCCACCGCCTCGCGGGAGAACGGAAAGGCCAGCGGCTCGACGTGAAGCCACGCGCCGAGCTGGTCGGCGTAGTGTGCCGACCACGGCCGGCCCGACTGGCCGACCGGCAGCACCAGGATCGAGTCGTCCCAGCTCCCGACGTCGACCACGAAGCGGGCCGCGGCGACGCCGAGCGTCTCGAATGGCCGGCGCGGGCTCCAGTAGCTCGCGTTGATCGTCGTGCCGTCGCCGCCGATCGGGTACGGCCCCCGGCTCCACGCGCGGCCGAGCCAGCGGCCCACAACCGGAACATCGGCGAGCGGATGCTGGAAGGTCACCTGATGGACCGCGCCCCACGACTCGTTGACCCCACCCCGGTCGAGCTGATCGAGCACGCGGGCGATGATGGCAGCACGGTCTTCGACGATGGTCGTCCGGTTGTCGTCCCACCACGCCGGGTCCATCCCGCCGGCGAGCAGCCGCAGCACCTCGGAGGACGCGAGCGGCGACGACGGGAGGCCGGCCTGCGCCGCCTCGTCGCCGCCGATGGCCTGCGCCAGCTCGAGCCGGAGCCGCGAGTAGAGGTGGGGCGCGACGGCGTCCGCAGCCATCCGGCCGTCCCACGCCGCGAGGGCGGCCGCGGTCCTGCCCCGGTGGGCCTCGAGCTCCGGCCGGAGCTGCTGCAGCAGTGCCACCGCGAGGCCGGACTTGACGTCGCCTTGCAGCGTGACGAAGTCGGCGACCCGCCAGTCGCTGCGGGAGGCGAGCGCGCTGCGGATCCTGCGCACTCGCCACGGCTCCGCAAATTCGCCCGGGACCGGGCGAGCCGCCCCGTAGTCGCCCTCGGCGAACGGATCGTGGTTGGCCGCCGCCACGAAGCCCTCTTCCGGATCGACACGTCGCAGCGCGTCGGGCATCGCGACCATCCCGCCCCAGGCCCAGCGCGAGTCGAGGCCGGGCCCCGGCAGCCGCCCCGCGCCGCGCTGCCGCTCCGGGAGAAGGCCGCTGAGGCACTGCAGGATGTGGCCGTCGGCGTCGGCAGCCACGATCTGGAGGTAGGGGCCCGCCGTGTCCCGCCACGCCTCCGCGACGTCGCGGACGGAACGCGCCCGGTTGGTCTGCAGGACCGCCTCGAGCGAGCTCGGCGAGTGCAGCCCGGTCCACTCGAGGGCCAGCACCTCGCGCCCGCGGTCGCGGATCACCGGCCCCCGCTCCGAGAGCAGGATCTTCAGCACCTCCGGCTCCTCGCGCCAGCGCACCGCGATCCGCTCGGTCACCGTGCGGAGGTCCTGCAGCCGGCCGTCGATGAGCTCGGCGCTCCGGGCGTCGTCGAGCGTCAGCACGTAGAGGTCCTGGTCGTCGAGCTGGGCATTGGTGACGCCCCACGCCACCCGCTCGTTGTGCCCGGCCACGACGCCGGGCGCGCCCGTCAGCGTGAGCCCGGCACAATGCAGCTGCGGCGCGGTCAGGTGGACCGCATAGAACGACCCGGGCAGCGACACCCCGAGATGGGGGTCGTTGGCCAGCAGCGGCCGGCCGGTGGCGCTGCGCGACGGAGAGACCGCCCAGGCGTTCGATCCGATGACGGACCACTCGGGGCCGATCGGCTCGTCAGGCTGGCGCGGGGTCGAGATTGCGGGCGCCGGCGGGATCCAGCGGTCTGCCTCCCGCGGGCTCCAACCCCACAGGTCGACCGCGCGGTCGCGGCCGAGCCTCGCCAGCTCGACCGCCCGCCCCAGCTCCTCGCCCATCGCGGGCGACATGGCGACGTGGTAGAGCAGGCCGAGGCACAGGGAGTCCTCGATCGCCCACGGCTCCGGATCCAGCCCGGTCAGCCAGGTCTCGGGCGAGATCCAGCGGCCATACCGCGCCAGCGCCGCGTTGACCCCGTCGGCGTAGGCTTCGAGGGCGCGGAGCTCGCCGACCGCCAACCGCGAGGCCTGGGCGTCGGCCGCGGCCGCGATCCGCCAGGTCCGCATCGCCCGGTCGACCGGGAGGCCACGGGGGCCGACCACCTCGGACAGCCTTCCCGCCGCCGTCCGGCGCGCCATGTCCATCTGGAAGAAGCGGTCGCGGGCGTGCAGGTAGCCCAGCGCGAACCACAGCGTCGGCTCGTCCTCCGCCCGGACGTGGGCAACGCCGCGGCCGTCGAGCAGGATCTCCGCCGGGCCCGGGCAGGCGGCCAGCCGCTCGATCACCGCGCCCCGCTCGGGCAGGCGGCTCGGCCCGCCGAACAGACGCAGGCCGATCAGCAGCGCCGTCGCTACAACCAGCAGCGCGACCACGGCACAGAGCGCCAGGAACCAGAACTTGCGTGCCACCCGCAACTCCACCGTGGATTCTACGCATTCTCGCGGCCCGTGGGTGGGGCAACCCGCTGAGCCCGGACTATTCACGAGGTATCTGCTGCGGCCGGCGATGCACCGCACTCAGCGGTGCTTTCTCGCCTCGGGGTGCTCGACGTACTGTCAAGTACGCCTCCGCGCCCCTCGGGTCGAAATCCCCACTGCGCACGGCACCTCGCCGCCCTCGCGACGAAAACCCCATGAATAATCCGGGTTAGCGTGCGGCCGGCGGGTCGCCATCGGCCGGTCCGGGCTATACTGGCGGCGGTCGGAGCTCGCGTCGCGGCCTGCGGCCTCGCCGCTGCCGCACGAAGGAGGCGCGTGTCACGGTCCACGGAGTCGCCGAGCCGGCTCTCCAGGCTGTCCTCGGTCCTCGAGGGCGCCAAGACCATGCTGATCGTGATCCAGAACAGCCCGGACCCGGACGCCATCGCCGCGGCCGCCGGGCTGCGCGAGATCGCGAACGATCGGCACGGCATCGCCTGCTCGATCGCGCACGCCGGCACGATCGGCCGCGCCGAGAACCAGGAGCTCATCCGCTACCTGGCGCTGAACGTCCGCGCCCTCGGCGAGCTCGAGCACGAGCGCTTCGACCGCCTCGCCATGGTCGATGCCCAGCCCGGCGCCGGAAATGTGACTTTCGACCCGACGGTCCGCCTCGACGTGGTGATCGACCACCACCCGATCCGGCGCGAGACGCGGTCGGCCCGCTTTACCGACGTCCGCAGCCGCTACGGGGCGACCTCGACCATCCTCTACGAGTACCTGCGCGAGGCCGGCATCGAGGTGCCGCCGCCGCTCGCCACCGCCCTGGTCTACGGGATCCGCTCCGACACCCAGGACCTCGGCCGCGAGAGCACACGCGCCGACATCGACGCGTTCCTCGGCCTCTACCCCCTGGCCAACGTCAAGGCCCTCGGGCGGATCGTGTCGGCGCCGCTGCCGCGCAGCTACTTCTCGAACCTGCGGCAGGCGATCGACAACGCCACCATCTTCGGCCCCTGCATCGTCTCCTATCTCGGCCGCCTGCCCAGCCCCGAGATGGTGGCCGAGGCGGCCGACCTGCTGCTGCGCGTGGAGGACATGCGGTGGTCGATGTCGATCGGCTTGATCGACGGCTGGCTCCACCTCAGCCTGCGCACCTTCGACCGCGACGCGGACGCGGGCAAGGTCGCGCGGCACCTCGGTGGCCGGCGCGGATTCGGAGGCGGCCACCAGTCGCTGGCCGCGGCCCAGATCCCGCTGCCGCCCGAGCTCAGCTCCGGCCCCCAGGTCCGCCGGGTGGTCCGCGGCCTCGTGCGCCGGTTCCTGAAGATGACGGGCGCCGCTGCCGAGCCGCCGCAGCCCCTCTGTGAGCCAAACTCGAGCTGACAGCCGACGGTCGAGCGTCCACATCTGCGCCACGCCTGGGATTTCGACCCGCACTGGCCTTTTCGGCGGGCGTGGCTGACCGCAGTGTACGCGGTCGACAACTGGGGCGCGAACTCGTCAGGGTGCGCGCAGCGCATCCTTCTCAGCGCGCGAGGGGCGCAGTCCAGCCAGCGACCGCTAGGGCTCACGCACACCCGGAGGCCTGCGACCCGCGTGCGCCGAGGGGCCTGTGCCCTGCGCGCTCCTAGACCGCCTTCTGGTACATCCGGTAGACCTTGTACAGCTCGCCGCCCATCAGGCGGACGGCGCGCTTGGTGAGCTCGTTGTCCTCGAGGATCCACGAGTACTCGCACCACCTGTAGCCGGTGTCGAGCGAGATCCGCAGCCCCTCGCCGAGCAGCACGCCCTCGATGCCGCGATCGCGGTAGCCTATCTTGACCCCGAGCAGAACCAGCCGAAGGCCCTCCTGGTTGGAGGCCTTGCTCCGCAGCAGGTGCTTGAGCGTGCGCAGCGGGTGGCGGAAGGGCGAGCCGTCGAGGTCGCCCATCACCGGGTTCCAGTCCGGCAGGCAGAGCAGCAGGCCGACCGGCTCGCCGTCGACGAAGGCGAAGCGCACGAGCTCGGGCAGCACGATCGGCTTGAGCTCCTTGGCCAGCCAGTCGAACTCGGCATCGGTGACCGGCACGAAGCCCCAGTTGTCCTCCCAGGCCGCGTTGTAGATCTCCTTGGCGAGGCGAACCTCGCCCGCGAAGTCCTTGAGGTTGGCGCCGCGGGTCGTCAGGCCCGGGTTGCGGCGCCGCGTCCGGTCGGCGAGCCGCTCGAGGCGCTCCAGGCTCGCTCCGTGCACCGGCGAGATGTAGGCGTAGAGGTCCTTGGCCTTGGCGTAGCCCGCACCCTCGACGAGGCCGACGTAGCTCGGCGGGTTGTAGGTCATCATCAGCACCGGCGGCCGGTCGAAGCCCTCCACCAGCAGGCCGCACTCGTAGTTCTGCGAGGGGTTGGCTGGCCCGCGCACGGCGGTTGCGCCGCGCTCGCGCGCCCACGCCTCGGCCGCGCCGAGCAGCTCGGCCGCGACCGCCGGGCTGTCGACGCTCTCGAAGAAGCCGAAGAAGGCGATGTTCTCGTTGTGGAAACGGTTGTGCCGGTGGTAGAGGATCGCCGCCACCCGCCCCACCACCTCGCGCCCGTCGCGGGCCAGGAAGAGCTCGATCTCGGCGTCGTCGCCGCCGGCGTAGAAGGGATGGCGCCGCTGGTCGAGCATGGCGCGCACCGAGGCCTTGAGGGGCGCGATCCAGTTGGGGTCGCCGCGGTAGATGCGCCACGGCAGGTTGATGAACTCCGCCAGCTCCCGCCGGCCGCGCACCGCGTGCACCGTCATCGGATCACCCCCAGCTCGCGCCCGACCTTCGCGATCGCGGCGAGGGCCCGGTCGAGGTGGTCGCGGGTGTGCGTCGCCATGTACGAGGTCCGGATCATGGCCCGGTCGGGCGGCACCGCGGGCGTGATCACCGGGTTCACGAACACGCCCTCTTCCTGCAGCCGCACCGTCATGCGAAAGGCCGTCATGTCCTCGCCGACGAGAAGCGGAATCACCGGCGACGCCGAGGCGCCGGTGTCGAAGCCGAGGCTCTCGAGCTCGCGCTTCATGTAACGGGTGTTCTCCCACAGCTTGGCGCGCCGCTCCGGCTCGCGCTCGATGATCTCGACCGCCTTGATGACCGACGCCACCGACGCCGGCGGCGGCGCTGCGGAGAAGATCAGCGACCGCGCGTGGTGCTTGATCCAGTCGATCACCGGCCGGGAGCCGGCGACGAAGCCGCCGACTGCGGCCAGCGACTTCGAAAAGGTCCCCATCACGAGGTCGACGTCGTGCTCGAGGCCGAAGTGCTCGGCGGTCCCCCGCCCGTGCTCGCCCATCACGCCGACGCCGTGGGCGTCGTCCACCATCACCCTGGCGTGGTGGCGCTCGGCGAGCTCGACGATCCTCGGCAGGTCGGCGAGGTCCCCCTCCATCGAGAAGACCCCGTCGACCACGATCAGGGCGCCGCGGCCACCGTCGATGCTGCGCAGCCGCTCCTCGAGCGAGGCCATGTCGTTGTGCTGGTACTTGAGAATCCTGCCGAAGGACAACCGCGCGCCGTCGAGGATGCAGGCGTGGTCGAGGTTGTCGAGGACCACGGTGTCCTTGCGGTCGATCAGGCTCGAGATCACGCCCAGGTTGACCTGGAACCCGGTCGAGAAGGTGAGCGCCGCCTCCCGCTGCATGAACGCGGCCAGCCGCTCCTCGAGCTCGACGTGGATGTCGAGGGTGCCGTTGAGGAAGCGCGAGCCGGCGGTGCCGGTGCCGTAGGCCGCGAGCGCGACCGCGGCGGCGGCCTTGACCTCGGGGTGGTTGGTGAGCCCGAGGTAGTTGTTCGAGCCCAGCATGATCACCGAGGAGCCGTTCATGGTGACCACCGGGTCCTGGCCGGAACCGATCACGCGGAAGTAGGGGTACAGGCCGAGCCCGCGCACCAACTCCGCGTCCTTGAAATCAAAGCACTTCTGGAAGACGTCCAAGGTCCCTCCGCTGCGACCCGCGAATGTTACCGCAACCACCCCTGGCCGCGGTACCAGGACCAGGTCGAGCGCGCGCCATCCGGGAAGGCGATCGGCGCCTCGACGCCGAGTGAGCGCAGCGAGTCCGCAGTGCGCAGGGTCCAGTGGCGGGCCGCGATCTCGCGCGCCTTGTCGCGGGTCAGGGCCGAGTCGACGAGGCCCGATCGCCGCAGCAGACCGGCGACCGCGCCGACGGCGCCGACCACTGCCCCCGGCAGTGGAACCACCCGCACCCGCTTCCCGCCGGCCGCAGCCAGCTCGTGGAGCATCGCATCGAGCCGGCGCGGCTCAGGCTCGCCGAGGTGGTAGATGCGGCCGCTCTCACCGCTCGCCGCCGCGGCGAGCAGGCCGCCCACCACATCGGCGACGTGCGCCACCGTGAGCCAGCGCTCGCCGGCCGGCACCACCGCCAGGCCGCGGCTCGCCATCTTGAAGAACTCCAGCACGTCGGTGTCGCGCGGGCCGTAGATCGCGGGCGGCCGCACGATCACCCACCAGCTCGCGGCGCCCAGCGCCGCCGCCGCGCGCTCCCCGCACAGTTTCGAGCGGCCGTAGTCGGACACCGGCGACGGCGCCGCCTCGGGGCCGACCCCGGCCGGGTCGGCGGACGGGCCGACCGCGGCCTGTGAGGACACATGCACGAGACGGGCCACCGACGCCGCGTCGACCGCCTCGACCAGCCGTGCCGTCCCGTCGCGGTTGGCGCGGTTGAAGTCCTCGGCGCGGTCCGCGGTGAGGACGCCGGCGAGGTGGAAGACGGTGCCGGCGCCGTCGACCAGCCGCTCGAGCGCGGCCGCGTCCTCGAGCGTCCCCGTGACCGCGTCGAACGGG
>PQAJ01000096.1 GCA_003105185.1 Holophagae bacterium | reverse complement strand
GCCACGATCACCGGCGAGCCGACGCACTGCCACATCCACGGCCAGAACCTGCTGCCGCAGTCCTTCGAGCTCGCCGCGCGCCCAGATGGCCGGGTCTCGCTCGACGCCGACGCCTACGGCTGCAGCGGCACGGTGACGGTCCGCGTCTCCGACAGCAACGTGCCGGGCTCGAGCCCGGCGACCATCGACACCCTGCAGGTCACGCTGGCTGTTCCCGGCGACAGCGCCACGGTCACCCTGACCGAGACCGCCCCGGACCGCAGCCTGTACAGCGGCACGGCTGTCCTCGGCACCGACCTGACGGGAAGCCACGGTGAGCAGCTGACCGCCACCTACATCGACGCCGACGATGGCGCCGGCGGCGTCAACGTGGTCAAGACCGACACCGCGGTGCTGGACTGCGTCGGGCCGGTCATCAGCGGTGTGCAGCTCGAGGCGACGAACGCGTCGCTGACGGTGCGCTTCGAAACCGACGAGCCGGGGACGACCGTGGTGCGCTACGGAACGACGCGGCCGCCGCAGCTGGTGGCGTCGGACAGCGCGTTGCAAACGACCCACGAGATCGTCATCGACGGGGTGGACCCGTGCACCGACTACTGGATCGGGGTGGAGTCGGCAGACGCCTTGGGCAACGTCGGAGTGGACACCAACGGTGGGGCGTACTACTGGGTGCAGACGATGGGCTGGCAGGTGTTCCTGTCGGAGCCCTTCGACACTGACCCGGGGTGGGCGATCGACAACGGCGGCAATGCGCACGGCTGGGCCTTCGGTCAGCCCACCGGGGGTGGCGGGGCGTACGGGTCGCCAGACCCGACGTCGGGGTACACGGGCAGCAACGTCTACGGCGTGAACCTGCAGGGGGACTATGACCCCAACCTGACGGCCGACCAGCTCAAGCTGACGGCGCCGTCGATGGACCTGAGCGAGGCGACGTCGGTGGTGCTGCGGTACCGGCGCTGGCTGGGGGTGGAGCAGCCGAGCTACGACCATGCGCGGGTGCAGGTGTCGGTGGACGGCGGGGCGTTTGCGACGGTGTGGGAGAACACGGAGACGATCGACGGCGGGTCCTGGGTGGAGGAGAGCGTCGACCTGACGGCGCAGGCGGCGGGACACGCCGACGTGCAGATTCGGTGGACCATGGGGGTCACCGACTACGCGTGGGAGTACGCGGGGTGGAACCTGGACGACGTGGTGATCGAGGGGGCGTTCCCCTGCGGCGGGTCGTCGATGCTCTTCCAGGACGGCTTCGAGTCGGGCGATTGCTCGATGTGGAGCGCCGAGGTGCCGTAGCCGGCCCCGGCATCAGATACTGAACCGATCGGGCGGGCCCTGCGGGCCCGCCTTCTTTCTTTGTGCGCCAGGCATGGTGCGAAGCGACATGACTGGCGCACAAAGAAACGGGGCCCCGAAGGGCCCCATCAGGATTGCGGTCGCGATCGTCTAGAAGCGCAGCTTGGCGCCGATCTGGTAGCGCCGCGGCAGACCGGCATTGGTGACCGCGTTGAAGTCCGGGTTGATGCTCCCGTCACGCTCCACCAGGGTCTTCTCCGACGACCAGAAGTTCTCTTCGTCGAGGAGGTTGAAGACCTCGCCGATGAGCTCGAGCTCGAAGTCGCCGCCGATCCCCATCGTCCACGACAGCCGCAGGTCGATGTTCTTCTGGTCGGGCTGCCGGAAGCTGTTGCGCGGGTAGTGGTAGTACACGCCCGGTGACGTCTCGACCAGCGCGCGTTCGTTGGAGTAACCGTCACCGTTGTTGTCCCGTGAATCCCCTGCCGTGAAGCGGTAGCCCGACTGGTAGGTGCCGATCGCGGACACCATGAAGTTGAGCGGCAGCTGCCATGCGAACGAGGCCACGACACGGTGCTCGACGTCGAAGGCGGATGGGCCCCAGTCGCCGTCGAGGTTGTACTGGTCCTCGGGGAAGTCACCCGAGGACGAAACCGAGCGCTCGTTGGAGTCGTTGTCCTTGGCGTCGGACCAGGTGTAGGAGGCATCGAGGAACCAGTTGTTGGCGAATCGCTTCTTCAGCTTGAGCACCGCGCCCTTGTACTCGGCCTCGGCGTCGGAGGTGAACTGCATGATCTGGTCGAGCTGGTCGGTCACCGCACGCCGGTCGTAGGTCGGCCGTCCGTCCGGGGTGGTCCCGCCGTCCGGCAGAATGTTCTGGTCCTGCTTGCGCTCGAGCTTTCTGGTCTTGTAATAGATCAGGTCGACACCGAGCGACAGGTTGGTGACGACCTCGGCCTCGTAGCCGAGCGACACCCGATTGGTCTCGGGGTTCTCGAAGGAGGGATCAACCACAAAGATGTCCGGCACCGCCGCGGCGACGTCGGCCGGCGAGTCCCACCGGTTGGGCCACTCCGGGCACGGGTCCCCGGACTCGCAGCGGCTGGAGTAGGTCGCCACCCGGACGCCGTTCGAGAGCTGGGCGTTGGCCAGCAGCAGGGTCGGCGTGTTGTCGTAGAAGCGGCCGAGGCCGCCGCGCACCACCTGCTTGCCGTCGCCCCGGAGGTCCCAGGCGAAGCCGGCCCGCGCCGACCAGTTGTCGGTGTCGGTCGGGATCTGGCCGGTGTCCGGCCACAGCGGGTTGGTCTCCTGGGGGGTCGGGTTGTCCTGGAGGTCGTAGCGCACGCCGTAGGTCAGGGTGAACTTGGGGCTCGCCCGCCAATCGTCCTGAGCGTAGAAGGCGTAGAAGTCGGTGTCGAAGACGACCGCACCGTTGTAGTCCGAGAAGGCCTGGGTGTAGGAGTACGGCGTGCCGCCGTCGAGGAAGCCGGTGTCGCCCTCCCAGGTGCGCCACAGGTAGGCGCCGCCCCCGTAGCGGAAGTAGCCGTCGTCGTAGCTCACGAAGTCGAGGTTGGCGCCGACCTTCAAGCTGTGGTCGCCGTAGTAGTAGGTGAAGTTGTCGACCAGTTGGATCCGCTCCTCGTCGAGCCAGTTGGGCAGGAAGTTGTTCTGGCCCCAGGTGCCGGCGTAGCTGAAGATGCCGCCCTCCGGGATCGCCGTGGTGTTGGCGTCGCGCGGTCGCTCCTCGAAGGCGTACTGGCCGAAGACCTCGTTGAAGGCGTCCTCGGAGACCACCGAGTTGAGGGTGAAGACCAGCGAGTCGAAGGAGTTGCCCTCGAGGCCGTTGTTGGACAGACCAGTTTCGGTGTAGGTCGAGGTCTGGTTGACCCCCTCCTGGTCGGAGTAGTTGTAGCGCCCGGACAGCAGATGGCTGACGCCGAGCTGCCAGTCGAGCTTGAGGAGGATCACCAGGGCATCGTTGGTGGTCGGGTAGTTCGCCGTCTCGGCGGCGAAGTCGAGGCCGGTCAGGGCCTCGAAGTCCGCCTCCCGTCCCTCCGGAAAATTGAAGAACGTGGTGTACTTCGGCGTCTCGAAGTCCTGGGTGTCGAGGGAGGTGAAGAAGTGCAGCTTGTCGCGCACGATCGGTCCGCCGAGCGCGAAGCCGTACTGGAGCTGCTCGGACGGCGGCGTCTCGTCACCCTCCTCGAGCAGGGCGTACTCCTCACTCATGCTGTCGTCGGTGTAGTAGCCGAAGACCTCGCCGTGGAACTCGTTGGTGCCTGACTTGGTGACCGCGTTGATGACGCCGCCGGTGGCCTGGAACTGCAGGTTGTACGAGGTCCGCAGGACCTGGAACTCCTTGATTGCGGCCTGCGAGAAGGTGAACGGCGGCCGGGTGCCGCCGCGCTCCTCGCCGAAGAAGGTCGATTGCGAGTTGGCGCCGTCGATGTTGAAGGAGTTCTGGATGCCGCGGGCGCCGATGTTGATGCCGCCGCGACCCCCTGCCACCTGGCCTTCATCACTGAAGGTCGCGCCGGGGGTCAGCAGAACGAAGTTGGTGAAGTCGCGGCCGTCGAGCGGCAGGTTGGCGATCGCCTCGTCGGACACCGCCGAGGTGATGCTCGGGTTGGTCGTCTCGACGATCGGTGACTCGGCCGTGACCACGATCTCCTCTTCAACCGCCGACACCTGCAGGGCAAAGTCCACGGCGGTTGACGAGCCCAGGGTCACGACCACGCCGCGCTTGACCTCGCTCTTGAAGCCCGGCAGGTCGGCCCGCACGTCGTAGGTGCCGGACGGCAGCAGGTCGATCCGATAGAACCCGGTGGCGTCGGTGACCGCGTTCCGCGCGAAACCGGTGTCGACGTTCTTGGCCTCGATGCCGACGCCAGGCATGACGGCACCTTCCGGGTCCTTGGCGGTTCCGAAGATCTGGCCGGTGGAGACGCTCGACTGGGCCCATGCCGCCGCCGGCGCCAGGACCAGCAGGGCGACGACCACCAGACCGCCTGCTCGCTTCCACAAACGCACCATGATCTCCCCCTCCCTTCGTCAGGGCGATGAAATCTGACTCCGCGGGACGCCGGGCTCACTGCCCGTCGGCCGCGGTCAACGCTTCTTCGGTCAGCGACGTCGGCGCGATCCACCAGTTGCCGTCGACCGTCGGCTGCCACTCCTCCATGGGATCCAGGTACTCGCCGATCAAATCCACCATCTCGGTCGATGATCTCCAGACCACCTCCGCCTCCGGCAGGTGGGGGTAGCCCCCGCCGCCCGCGGCCCGGTAGCTGTTGCAGACCAGGGTGAAGCGGGCGTGAAGATCGAGCGGCCGGTCCTGATATCGGAGATCGCGCACGCGATCCCCCTCGGGGCGGGTCGGATCGATGCGGTAGTCGAGGCCAGCCATGGTGTCGACGTTATAGTGCCGCACCTCGGGGTCGGTCAACACCGCCCAGCCCCCGTCGGCAGCGCACTCGAGCCCGTCGTAGTAGCGGGCGGCGTGCTCGAGGACGTCCTTGACCTGGGCGCCGGTGAGCACCACCGATTGCAGGGTGTTGGGATAGACGTAGAGGCCGTGGACCCAGCGCCAGGTCAACGGTCCGGCGGCCAGGTCCGGCGTGCCGTCGGAGAGCAGGGAGGCGAGCGACAGATCGGCGCCTGAGGCGGCCAGCTGGACGGCGTGGATGAGGTCGAGCGCGGCGCAGTCGGCGAGCCGACAGCCGCGCACGCTCACCGGGGCGGCGGCGGAAGTGACCGGTGCGTCCAGCGCCTCGGCGACCCGCCGCTGCAGCGGCTCGAACCGCGCCGCGAGCTGCTCATCGACGGCGGCCTCGGCCGCCGGCAGGTTGACCCCTTCCCAGCGCGCGATCCGGAAGCCGCTGCCGGCCGGCTCCAGCCAGAGGTCCAGCCGAGTGACCAAACGCGCCCGGGCGAGCGGCTGCGCCACGATCACGCCGTTGATGCGGCGCGGGGCGATCTCGTGATGGTTGTGGCCGACCAGCAGCACGTCGATGCCGGGGACGCTCGACAGCCGCCATGCGAAGTTCTCGTAGCCGGTGCCGTCCGGCTGCCCGCTTTCGGGATCGCGCTCGAAGCCGGTGTGCGCCAGCACCACCACGAGGTCGCAGCGCTCCCGCTCGCGCAGCACGCCGACCCAACGGCGGGCAGCGGCGGCCATCGCGTCGAAGCGCAGGCCACGGTAGTTCTGTGGGCTCTCCCAGCCCGGGACGTTGGGTGTGATCAGCCCGAGCACGCCGACCCGCACCCCTCCGAGCTCGAACACCCGGAAGGGCGGGAAGGCGGGCGCCCCGGAGCGCTCGTCGACGGTGTTGGCCGACAGGAATGGGAACGCGGCCTGAGCCTCGGCGCGGCGGAGCACCTCGATCCCGAAGTTGAAGTCGTGATTGCCGACCGCCATCGCGTCGTAGCCGATGAGGTTCATCGCGGCAATCGTCGGGCTCGGCTCCCGCCAGCGGCAATGGACGAACTGCTCGAGCGGGGTGCCCTGGAGGGTGTCACCGCTGTCGAGCAGGAGCACCGGGTGGTCGACCGAGCGGCGGATCTCGGCAACGATCGACGCCACCTGGACCAGCGAGCCACCGACCGGTTCGCTGCGGGCGTCGTCAAAGGGCAGCACCTGGCCGTGCAGGTCCGAGGTGTGGAGCAGAGTCAGTCGCTGCAGCCCAGCGTCGTTGCCCGCGCTCGTGGCGAGCGCTGCCGACCACACCGCTGCGAGCAGCACCAACAGGCCGGGCCAGCCGAACGATCGTCTCATGGGGCAAGCCGGAGCATAGCATCGGCCGCCCACGCTGAAACCCGGTCCGGGTTTACGCTGTCCTCGCCACAGTGACCTGTCTCGACGCCGCCCGGCAGGCTTGCTGCGCGCGGCTTGCACCGTGGTGGTCACCGCCGGCCGGCGATCTCTGACGAGGCTTCAGTCGCGGGCGCCGAGCGGCCGGAACCCCTCCACGAACGCGCCCCGCTCCAGCCAGCGCGCTGCCTCCAGCGGCGCCGACCCGGCCTCGGACGCGAGCACCGCGAAACCTCCGGATCGATGCCCGACCACCGACCAGACGCCGGCCTCCCCGACGGTACACTCCTCGTACAGCGGGCCGCCGCCGGGGTCGAGCACGTAGCTGAAGAGCGGCGCCCAGCGGACCAGGCCGTACGGGAAGCGCGCCCGCTCGTAGTACGCCTTGGGGACCCCTTCCACCCGGTCGAGCAGAGCCCGGTTGGCGCTCTCGCGCTCGAGGCGCACGCCGAGGACCAGGCCGTCACGCGGTAGCTGCGGCGCGAAGGCCGTGGCCTCGGCCAGCAGCCTGCGGTGGGCGTCGTCGCGGCGGCCGGCGTCCGCCTGATCGCCGCGCACCAGCCACAGGCCGTGGCCGAAGTACGCAGCCGCGGCGACAACGACAAGCGTCGAGGCCAAGGGTCGCCGGGCGTGCGGCAGTGCCTCGACGGCGGCTCGCACCGCCGCAGCGGAGACCACAAGGAAGCCGGCGAGCGGCAGGTAGGTGTAGCGGGTGACCAGAAACGGCACCGTCAGCACGGGCAGCAACGGCAGCAAGAAGAGCGAAAGTCCGACCGCGGTCGCGGCACAGCGGCGGCGCCAGCCCCACCAGGCGAGCGCGACCAATGTGATGGTTGCCGCCGCCTCGGCCAGCCCGAGCTGGGTGGATGAGGGGTCGAGGCGCGTCAGGCCGAGAAACACCGCCCACGAGTGCGGCAGCTTGGCGGCGGGCGCCAGGGTGGTGGCATAGTAGCTGCCGGCGATCGGCGGATCGAGCACATAGGCTGCCACGTACACTGCCACCCCGGCGGCGGCGAGCGCGGCCGAGCGCAGGGCCCGGACCCACGCCACCCGGCGCAGCACGAGCTCGAAGCAGAGCACGAAGCCGGGCAGAACCACCCACGACTCCTTGACCAGGGCGCTGAACGCGGCGAGGGCAATGATCGCGGCGAGCCGGCCAATGCGCCACGCCTCGCCGGGCCGCGGCCACAGAACCAGCATTCCCAGCCAGACGATGAGCAGCATCGGCTCGAAGCGCTCGCACAGCGACACCACCGGCTTCAGTGAGTAGGGCGAGCACATCCAGAGGGCGGCGACCGCGGCCGCGGCCGGCGCGGCGAAGGCGAATCGACGCAGCGCCAGCCAAAGCCCGGCCCCGCCCGCGAGGTGGAACAGGATGCTCGTGAGGTGGTAGCCGGTCGGCTCGATTCCGTACAGCGCCTGATCGAGGACGATCGTCCACAGGTTGGCGGGGCGGAAGCCGCCGAACGGCAGGACCAGCCGCCGCGGCTCCTCGAGCGCGGTCCGCGCCGCCAGCCACCACTCGAAGTCGTCGCCGACGAAGCCCAGGCCAAGCGACGGGGCGTGCACAACGAAGCCAAGAGCCAGGGCCGCCAGCAGCCAGAGCCAGCCCCTGCCGGTGCGAAGTGGCTGGTCGCTGATGACGGGCTGTTCCATCGTCGGTCCATTATCCCGCTTCCGTCTCCGTCTCCGTTCGCTCTCGTTCGCTCCGTCCTCGAGAGCGCTTCGCGCCGATTCTCCGCAGGCGCTCCCCGAGGGAGCCACCTTTGGCGATTTCAGGTCTCGAGCATCTCTTGAGGAGAAACGTCGTCCCGAAATCGCCAAAGGTGGCACGCCCGCAGCACGCCCTTTCCTCGTAGTCGTTTCGCCTCCCGGGCACGGAGACGGCCACGGGCACGAGGAGGCATGCCATACTCCCCGAAAGGAGCACTCCCATGAGCTCGCAGCTTGCCGTGGTCTCCGGCGCATCCTCGGGCATCGGTGCCGCCACCGCGAACGCGCTGGCCGGGGCGGGCTGGCAGGTCGTGCTGGTCGCCCGGAGCAGGCCCGGACTCGAGGCTGTCCAGCGGTCGATTGCCGCTGCGGGCGGCGCCGCCGTGGTCGCCGCGCTCGATGCCGCCGACGGCAGCCAGGTCGCCGCGATGGCCGAGACCCTGCGTCGCGACCACGGCTCGCCCTCGCTGGTGGTCAACAGCGCCGGCTTCGGGGCCTGGAAGTTCCTCGAGGACACGCCGCCCGCGGAGAGCGCGGCCATGGTCGCCGCACCCTACCTCGCCGCCTCCAACCTGTGCCGGGCCTTCCTGCCCGACATGCTGGAGCGGCGTGCCGGGCTCCTCGTCCACGTCGGCTCCCCGGCCTCGCGGATCCCGTGGCCCGCCGCCACCTCATACACCGCGATGCGGTGGGCCCTGCGGGGGCTGCACGAGGCGCTCTGCCAGGACCTCGTCGGCACCGGCGTGCGCAGCTGCCATGTCGTGTTCGGCGAGGTGTCGAGCCCCTACTTTGAGCACAACCGGATCACCCGCGACCAGCTGCCGGCGATCGGCCGGCTGGTCCCGGTGGTCACGCCCGAGCGCTGTGGCGAGGTCATCCTGCGCACCGTGCGGCGGCCACGGCGCGAGGTCGTGCACCCGTTCATGCTCCGGCTGTTCTACGTGATGGCGGCGATCGCGCCGGGCCCGACGCGATGGCTGGTGGCGGCGACGGGGCGGAGGCACGAGGGAAGGGATCAGGAGCGAGCGATTGGGGGTTAGCCCCAGCCACCCGTTCCCGTTCCCGATGGTCTCCCGCCCGGTTCCGCTCTCGTCACGGCGTAGTCCGCAGGACGAAGCCGGATCCGCGCCCGTCTCCTCCGCTTTTCCGACCGAATCGAGTAGGCTGTGCGGGATGACCGCCCTTGACTCCTGCCCGAAGTGCGGAGCGGCCCTCGCCGCGGACGCCACCATCTGCGCGGGCTGTGGCTGGGACGCCACGATTGCCGTGGTCAATCCTCCCCGATCGCTGCTGCGGCTCCTCGCCTCGACCGCGACGCGGGTCGTGCTGTACGGAGTCGTCCTCGCCGTTCCGGTCGTCGGCGTCATCCGGCTGCGCACCACTGGCCCCGGGCCCGACCTCCCGACCACTCTGCGCTGGATGGCCTTCGGCGACGACGGCCGCGCCGCCGAGCTGGTGACCATCCACCGCGCGCACGAGATCGCCACCGCCGCGGCCCGGTTTGCGATCGAGCAGATCGCCGCCCCGTCCTTCGAGGGCGACTGGGCGACGACGCTCGCGCCCTATGCCACGATGAATGTGCGCGGCTGGATGCCGCTGCTCTTCTGGGGCGCCACCACCGACATGGCGCCGGCCTCGGTGCAGACCTTCTTCGAAGTTCGAGCGGACGACGGATGGGGCCGCCCGTACCGGGTGGCGGCCCGCCAGCTCGGCGCGGTCGCGCGCTGGGCCAACGACCGCGAGCTCGCCGCTGACCTCGAGGCGGGGTTGCAGTCGTCGTTTTTCGAGTGGGGCCCGCGCGAGCTCGACCGGGAGCGCGACTGGCTGCGGCTCGAGATCACCTCGGCCGGCGTCGACGGCGCCTACGACACCGACGACGACGTCCGCTTCATTTCCTACCTGCCGGTCGGCATGACGCTGCGCCTCAATCGCCAGCAGGAGGACCTCACTCGCGAGCTCGAGCGCGCCTTCGTCCTCGGCCGCCATCACTTCCGGCTCGAGGGCAACCGCTGGGACCTGATCGATGCGCGCCTACTCGCCGAGTTCCGCCTCGAGTTCCTGACCTGACCAGCGGCGGGCGTGAGCGTCGGCGTGGTCCGCTGGCAGCCCACAGCTCGCCGCCTCGACCCCTCGTCGCCGAGCGCAACGCCGGCCGTGCTGTACGGCGGTTCGGCAGGCTCGTGGCGCCCACCCACCGCCACCGGCGCCGACCTCCGGGTATGCTTGCCGTGATGGCGGACCCGAGGAACTGGGACGAGGTGGCGCGGCTGGTGACCGCGGCGCAGGGCGGCGACCCCGACGCCTTCCGCGAGCTGCTGCAAAGCCACCGCGCCGCGGTCAGCTCGACCCTGATCGCCTGCGGGGTCCGCTCGGACGAGACGGCTCTCGACCTCGCCCAGGAGGTGGCACTGCGCGCCTGGCGGCGGCTCGCCACCCTGGAGGACCCGCGCAGCTTCACCGCCTGGGTCCGCAGAATCGCCGCCAATGCCGCCCGCGACCACCTCCGCCGCGTCGCCGTGCGGCGCGAGGAGGAGCTCGAGCACGCGCTCGAGCTCGCCGGCGACGACGACCCGCATGCCGATGCCGAGCGGAGGTCCGAGCTGCGTCTCATGCTGGCGGCGCTCGAGGACGAGGACGCCGAGGTGGTGGAGCTGCTGGTGGCCCGCGCCGATGGGATCTCGGTCGAGGCGCTGGCCGTGCGATCCGGCCTGTCCGAGGGCGCGCTCAAGATGCGGCTGATGCGCGCCCGCAAGCGGCTGCGCGAGCGGCTCGAGGAACTGCGGAAGTCCAACCGGTGAAGTCATTTTCAATTCAATACGATCCGTGTKCTGGCACCTTCGGAGRCGGGCTCGGAAGCSGATGCGGAAGCGGGCGCGGTTCCGAGCCGGATCGCCCTCAGAATCGTGGCCACGGCCGTTACGCCKGGCCATCCGGCGCGTCCTTAGGGGTGGAGACGATGATGCGCGCCCCCACCTGCCCGAACCACGGACGCCTCGTGCTCGACCTCGCGCTCGGTCGCCTGGATGACCGGTCAGCCGCCGAGGCCGAGCTCGTGCGTGTCGCCTGCCCGACCTGTGCCGGGTGGTGGCGGTCCGAGCTGGAGGGCGCAGCCGCCTCGGCGGTGGACCAGGCGGTCGGCTCAGCCTTCGCCTCCTTCCAGCCCCCGGCGAGCAGCCGGGTGGCCCGGTGGCTGCCGGTCGCGGCCGCGGCAACGCTCGCCGCCGGGGCAGGGCTGCTGTGGTACCAGCACGGCGCCGTGCCCTCCTCTGTGGCCACGGCTCCTCCCAGCCCGCTCGCGCAGGAGTCCTTCGAAGGCGACCGCGACGGCAACGGGGTGGTCGGGCTGGATGACCTCGGGTTCGCGGTCCACGTCGAGAAGTCGCACGACGTGATCTTCGCCGACACCCTCGATGACGGTGAGCTCGCCGGCTGGAGCCCCCACACCTGACCGCACCTGGCCGATCTCTCGTCGGCCGGGGAACACAGAGACCAGCCAATCCACCCTGTGTTGGCAACGCACGCAGGGGGCTCTGCCCTGCGCGCGCCGAGAGGCTGCGCTACCATACCCGAGCCCGTCACGACGGGGAGGAGGGTCCATGGCACGCGCACTCGTCTCGATATTGCTCACGGTCCCGCTGCTGGCCATCGCCGCCGCCGGCTCCGCCGCCGAGCAGCACCCGTTCACCGTGCACGACCTGGTGGCGATGGCACGGATCGCGGATCCGCAGCCGTCGCCCGACGGAACGCGGGTCGCCTTCACCGTCACCAGCATGGACCTCGACGCCAACAAGGGCCGCAGCGACCTCTGGCTGGCCGCTCTCGACGGCTCGTGGGCGCGCCGCCTGACCACCCACGAGGCCGGCGACTCAAGCGCGGCGTGGGCCGGCGATGATGCGCTGTACTTCCTGTCGTCACGCTCCGGCTCGAGCCAGGTCTGGCGGCTCGCCACCGGCGGCGGCGAGGCGCAGCAGATCACCCGGCTGCCGCTCGACGTGGAGGGCTTCCAGGTCTCGCCACGAGGCGAAGCGCTGTACGTCGCGATGGCCGTGTTCCCCGACTGCGCCGAGCCGGTGCCGTGCACCGTCGAGCGGGTGGCCGCGGAGGAGGCGCGGAAGACGTCCGGCAGGGTCTACGACCGGCTGTTCGTGCGCCACTGGGACAGCTGGGAGGACGGCCGCCGCAACCACGTGTTCCGGATCCCGCTCAGCCCCGACCGGCTCGCAACCGGCGAGCCGCTGGACCTGTTGCCGGGCGTCGACGCCGACTGCCCGACCACCCCGTTCGGCGACAGTTCGGACTTCGCCATCTCGCCCGACGGCGCGTGGCTGGTCTACACCGCCAAGGTGGTGGCCGGCTCCGAGGAGGCCTGGTCCACCGACTATGACCTGTGGGCCGCCCCCACCGACGGCTCCGCACCCGCCCGCTGCCTCACCGATGCCAACCCGGCCTGGGACAGCTCGCCGGTGTTCTCGCCCGACGGCACGCGGCTCGCCTACCTCGCGATGGCCCGCCCCGGCTACGAGTCGGACCGCCGCCGGATGGTGGTGCTGGACTGGCCGGCAGGCACCGCCCGCGTCCTCACCGAGGCCTGGGATCGCTCGCCCGAAAGCCTCGCCTGGTCAGCGGACGGCCGCCGGCTGCTGGCCACCGCCGCCAACCTCGGCACGACCACGCTCTATGCGGTCGACGCCAGCAGCGGCGCGGCGACCCCACTCGTCGATCGCCACACCAACGGCAGCCCGCGACCGCTTCCGGACGGCCGCATCCTGTTCACCCAGAACAGCCTGGTGTCCCCGGTCGAGCTCTACACCGTCGCCGGGTCGGGGGGGCCGCCGCAGCGCGTAACCGACCTCAACGGCGAGCGGCTGGCCGGGCTGCAGTTCGGCGCCTCGTCCCAGTTCTCGTTCACCGGCGCCCACGGCGACACGGTCTACGGCTACCTCATCGAGCCGGTTGGCTTCGACCCGGCAAAGCGGTACCCGCTCGCCTTCCTGATCCACGGTGGGCCCCAGGGCAGCTTCGATGACTCCTGGCACTACCGCTGGAACCCGCAGATCTACGCTGCCCACGGCTACGCCACCGTGATGATCGACTTTCACGGATCGACCGGCTACGGCCAGGCCTTCACCGACGCCATCAACGGCGACTGGGGCGGCGCGCCCTACGACGACCTGATGACCGGCCTCGACCACGTGCTCGCGGCGCATCCCTGGATCGACCCGGATCGGATGGCGGCGCTGGGCGCCAGCTACGGCGGCTACATGATCAACTGGATCCAGGGCAAGACCGACCGCTTCGCCGCGCTGGTCTGCCACGACGGCAACCTCGACGAGTACATGGCCTACTTCGACACCGAGGAGCTGTGGTTCCCGGAGTGGGAGCATGGCGGGCCGCCCTGGGTCAACCCGGAGGGGTACCGCAAGCACTCGCCGGTGGAACTGGTGAAGAACTGGAAGACCCCAGAGCTGGTCGTCCACGGCGCCAAGGACTTCCGGGTCGTGGAAACCAATGGCCTGTCCACCTTCAACGCGCTGCAGCGGCTCGGGGTGCCGTCCCGACTGCTGTACTTCCCGGACGAGAACCACTGGGTGCTCAAGCCGCTGAACTCGATCCAGTGGCACGAGGTCGTGCTCGAATGGATGGACCGCTGGACTGCCCCAACCGGGAGTTGAACCGAGGGCAGCCCTGATCGAGTCTCCGGTCGCGTGCCCCGTGGGTGACATCGGCCGGCAGGCGGTGCGCCAATGCGCACCCGTTCCCGTACCCGTGCCCGTTCCCGAGGACGCGGGCTGCCTTGTTGGCGTCCGCCTGGCTGGTCCGCCACTACCGGGTACGGGAATAGGCAGGGGAACGGAAACGAGCCGCAACCGATGTGTGAGCGCCGCCACCGCGGACGTGGGGGCCTCCCCTGATATCATCGCGTGAGGGCGAACTGCACACTCTGGGAGGTGGCAGTGATCATCACGTGCCCGCAGTGTGAATCCAAGTACCGCTACGACGAGGCCCGGTTCGGATCCGAGCCCTCGAAGCGCGTGCGCTGCACCACCTGCGGGTTCACCTTCACCGTCGACAACCCCCTTCAGGTGGGAGACGCCACCAGCACCGGCCACGAGTCCGAGCTGCCGGCTGGCCTTTTCGAGGACGACGAGGCCAAGGGCGCCGAGCCCGAGTCACCCGAGCTGCCGGCCCTCGCCCCCCTGCCCGCCGATGTCCGCTACTCGCTCGCCGTGATCGCCGGCCCCCAGGCGGGAACCGTCTTCCCGATCACCAAACCGCGGATCTTCATCGGCCGCGGCTCGGCGATGGACGTGCAGCTCAAGGACTCCGAGGTCTCCCGTCGCCATGCCATGATCGAGGTGCGCAGCGACGAGGCCACCCTGCTCGACCTCGGCGCCACCAACGGCACCTACGTCGACGGGCAGCGGATCGACCGGATGGAGCTGTCCAACCGCGCCGAGTTCACCGTCGGCTCGACGACCTTGATGTTCATCGTCGCCGCCACGCGCGAGACCGCCTGACAACCTCAGCAGCCCGGTTCCCGCCTCGGTCCCGTTTCCGCTCGTTCGCCCCGTCCTCGAGGGCGCTTCGCGCCGATTCTCCGGAGGCGCCCCCCGAGGGAGCCACCTTTGGCAATTTCGGGCCTTGAGCACCTCTCGACGAAGGACCTCGTCCCGAGATTGCCAAAGGTGGCACGCCCGCAGGATGCGCATTCCTCGTGCTCGCCTCGCCCTCCGGGCGCGGAAGCGGGTTGTGAGAGGGCTCTCCTCAAGCCGTTACCGCGTCAAAGTTGCACCATCCACCCTCACCGGCTGCAGCCGGCCGCTCCTTGATTCTGGCCCAGGATTTGCTATACCAACAGATCGACAGCTCGGAACCAGCGGACGACGCGGCGGCCGCGTCGTCCTTGCTGCGTCGGCTCCATGGGAGGCGGCATCAATGATCGAGGTGGAAGGACTGACCAAGGTCTTCGTCGACCAGCCGGTGGTCGACGACGTGTCGTTCTTCGTCCCCGAGGGCCAGGTGCTCGGGTTTCTCGGACCCAACGGCGCCGGCAAGACGACGGCGATGCGCATGATCACCGCCTTCCTGCCGCCGACCGCGGGCCGGATCGTGGTCGCCGGCGTCGACCTCGACGTCGACCCCGTGGGGCTGCGGCGAAAGGTCGGCTACCTGCCCGAGAACGTGCCCCTCTACCCTGAGCTGCGGGTGGAGGAGTACCTGCGCTTCCGCGCGGCGGTCGAGGAGGTCCCACGGTCCGAGGTCGGCGACCGCCTCGCCGAGGTCAGCGACCGCTGCATGATCCAGGATGTCCGCCGGCAGGTGGTCGGCACCTTGTCGAAGGGCTACCGGCAGCGGGTCGCCCTGGCCGGCGCGCTCATCCACAAGCCGGCCGTGCTGATCCTCGACGAGCCGACGGTGGGGCTCGACCCCAACCAGATCATCAAGGTCCGCGAGCTCATCATCGAGCTCGGCCGCGACCACACCGTCGTGCTGTCCACCCACATCCTGCCCGAGGTCGAGCAGGTCTGCGAGCGGGTGGCGATCATCGATCGCGGCCGGATCGTGGCCGACGGCACGCCCGACCAGCTGCGCAGCCGCATGGTCGGCAACCCCAGGCTGCTGGTCGAGCTGCGCGGCGCCGACGGCGACGGCCGCGAGGCCCTGCTCTCGCTGCCCGGCGTGACCGGGGTCGAGGACCGGGGCGCCTGCAGCTACGTGGTCGAGCATGCGCCCGGGAGCGACCCCCGCGAGGCGGTCTTCCGGCTCGCGGTTGCACGCGGCTGGGTGCTGAGCGCGATGACGGCGACCCAGGCCTCGCTCGAGGACGTCTTCGTGCGGCTGACCACCCGCGAGGAGCCGCCGGCGGCGGAGGGGGTGTGAGATGACGAAGATCCTTGCCATCGTCCGCCGCGAGCTGATCGCGTACTTTTCGTCGCCGCTCGCCTACATCGTGCTGACCGCCTTCCTGCTCATGCAGGGCTACATCTTCTCCATCATCGTGTCATTCCTCAACAACCCGATGACCCAGGCGATGACCCCGCTGCGGCTGTTCTTCGGCGGGACGGTCTTCTTCTGGCTGTTCCTGCTGTTCACCGTGCCGGTGATCACGATGCGGCTGCTCGCCGAGGAGCGCCGCTCGGGGACGATCGAGGTGCTCCTCACCTCGCCCGTGACCGAGGGCCAGGTGATCGCCGGCAAATTCCTGGCGGCGCTGCTCTTCTACATAGTGCTGTGGCTGCCGACCGTGATCTACGTGGCGCTCCTGAAGCAGCACTCGAGCATCGACCTGCGGCCGGTGGCGGCCGGCTATGTCGGGGTGCTGCTGGTCGGGTTCCTGTTCCTCGCCGTCGGTACCTTCACGTCGACCCTCACCAACAACCAGCTGATCGCGGCCATCCTGGCCTTCGCCGCCCTCGTGGGGCTGTTCTCGATCGGGCTCATCGAGCAGCTGCTGGTGTCGTCGTCGTGGATCCGCGACGCCCTCGGCTACATGAATTTATGGACCCACATGGACGACTACGCCAAGGGCATCATCGACACCCGGCACGTGGTCTACGAGCTGTCGGTGGGGCTGCTGTTCCTGTTTCTCGCCGCGAAGTCGCTCGAGGTCAAGAAGTGGAGGTGACGGCATGAGAAAGCAGGCACTGCGCTACACCACGACCGGGATCATCGGCATCGTCCTCGCCGTCGCGCTGACTGCCATGGTCAACTGGCTCGCCGCCCGGCACTACCTCTCTGCCGACTGGACCTCGTCGAAGATGTACTCAATCTCCGACAAGACCCGGAACATCCTCGCCGACCTCAAGGAGGAGATTCGGGTCGTGGTCTTCATGACCCCGGCGAGCCCCCTCTACGACCAGGCCTTCGAGCTCCTGAGCCGCTACGCAGCGGTCTCGGACAAGATCAAGGTCGAGTACATCGATCCCGACAAGGAGCCGCTGCGCACCAAGCAGCTGGCCGAGCAGTTCGGCATCTCGGTCGCCGACACCGTCGTCTTCAGCTACGGCGACCGCACCAAGTACGTGACTTCGGATCAAATGGCCGAGTACGACTACGCGGCCGCGCAGTATGGCCAGGCCCCGTCGATGCAGGCCTTCAAGGGCGA
>PQAJ01000095.1 GCA_003105185.1 Holophagae bacterium | reverse complement strand
GCCCCCGCTCCCTTGCCCGTGCGATCATGTCAACGGTTCCGCTCGATTCCATGCGAGGTATACGGAGCGACCGAGGCACGCATCCAGACGGGTGGTACCATTCTCTCGATGGATCCCGTGGATCGAGAAGACTGCGAGCACCCGTCTGAGCTCGGGCCGTGATCAGAATGCGACGCGCAACGGCATGAGCGGCGTGACCGCGGCCACACGGATCCAGCCTCCGCCGTCCCCTCGGGTGTGGGCCATCGGCGGCGGCAAGGGTGGCATCGGCAAGTCGGTGATCGCTGCCAATCTGGCAGTGATCCTGGCGCAGCGCGGATCGCGGGTGGTGCTCATCGATGCCGACCTCGGCGGAGCGAACCTGCACACGATCCTCGGGGTTCCCACCAAGGGACCGACGCTGACGGACTTCCTCCACCGCCGCATCGAGCGCCTCGCCGACATCCTCGTGCCGACGCACACCATCGGGCTCTTGCTGATCAGCGGCAGCCGGGCCCCGGTCGACTCGGCCAACCCGAAGCACGGCCAGAAGGCGCGCCTGCTGCGCCACATTGCGGCGCTGCCTGCAGACCACGTTGTCCTCGACCTCGGCGCGGGATCGAGCTTCAACGTGCTCGACTTCTTCCTCGCCGCCGAGCGCGGCGTGGTGGTGGTGGTGCCCGAGGCGACGTCCGTTGAGAACGCCTATCAGTTCTTGAAGGCGGCCTACTTCCGGAAGATGCGGCGGGCGCAGCCGCGGGAGCGCGTCAAGGAGGCCATCGCCGCCGCCATGGCGCACCTCGAGGCGCTCGACATCCGCTCGCCCAGGGAGCTGCTCCAGCGGGTCTCGGAGACCGATCCGGCCGCCGCCGAGGGGCTGCTCAGGGAGGCGCGGGGCTTCGACCCGGCGATCGTCATCAACCGCGCTCATCGCCCGGAGAACCGCCAGCTCGGCGTCGACATGGCGCTCGCCCTCGAGGACTACTTCGGCCGCCGCGTCCTCTTCCTCGGCGCCATCGAGGAGGACGAGCTGCTCGCCCGGTCGGTGCGTGAGCGCCGGCCGGCGGCCGAGCGTTTCCCGGACAGCCGCTTCGTCGTCGCGCTGCAGAGCGTGGTCGAGCGACTGGTCGGCGGTGCGGAGACGGCGCGTGGCGCGTGAACCGCGACCCCAGGACTGGGAGGTGCTCGGCCTCGCGCCCGGGGCGGGCCCCGAAGAGGTCCGCGCGGCCTACGCCCAGCGCAAGAGCCTCTACGACCCGGATGCCCTCGCCACCTACTCGCTCCACGATGACGCCGAGCGCGAAGCGTTGCTCGAACGGCTCGACGACGCCTATCGTGCGATCGTCTCGCAGCTCGGGGACGGCGGCCCGCGAGCCTCAGTCGCGGTCCGTCCGCCGGTTGAGCCGCCCACGGTTCCGGCGCCGGCCGCCGCCCTGGAGCCGGGCGCGTTCCTCCGCCACCAGCGGCTGACGCGCCAGGTGAGCACCGACCAGCTCACCGCCGAAACCAAGATCCGGGCCTCGCTGCTGGAGCTCCTCGAGTCGGAGTCATTCCGCGATCTGCCGGCCCCGGTCTACGTGCGCGGCTTCGTCGTCCAGTGCGCCCGTGCGCTCAAGCTCGACGACCCCGAGGGGATCGCTGAGATCTACCTGGCAAAGATGCGTGCCGCCCTCGGCGACGGCGGCTGACAAGCGACAGCCCGCCGGACGGCAGCAATCCTTGTCGGGAGAGCGACGGGTCCGGCCATCTTCCGGAAAGGGGACGGGAAGGGGGACGGACGCCAATCCGGCTTTGCCTTCCGGCTTCGTCCGGTGGACTACGCCGGGACGAGTCAGCTTCGCCGTGACCAGAGCGGGCGCGGAAGAGGAAGCGGAAGCGGGCACCGAGACGGAGACGGGGCGGTCCCGCTAGCACCTGTCACGTATGACTCATCAGCTACGAAAAAAGGGGACGCCCGAAGGTGTCCCCGTCGCGAACCAAGGCAGACTGCCCTACTTCTTGATACCCGCGGCCTCCTCCAGCATCGCCGTGGTGAGCGACTTCGGCCGCTCGATGGCGTAACCGAGGGCGCGGTCCCACGTGATGTTGGCCAGCACGCCGAAGGCGCGGCCGATGCCGAACAGGACGGTGTAGAAGTCCCACTCGGTCAGGCCGTAGTACCACTGGATGACGCCGGACTGGGCGTCGACGTTGGGCCACGGGTTCTTGGTCTTGCCGTGCTTGGTCAGCACGCCCGGCGCAACCTCGAACACCATGTTGATGACCTTGAACAGCGGGTAGTCCGGCAGGTTCTTCATGCAGAAGTCGCGCTGCGCCATGTAGCGCGGGTCGGTCTTGCGCAGCACGGCGTGGCCGTAGCCCGGGATGACCTGGCCGGCGTTCAAGGTGTCCCAGAGCGCCTTCTCGACCAACTCGGGAGTCGGCTCCTGGCCGCCCAGCTTCTGCTGGAACTTCATCATCCAGCTCAGAACCTCCTGGTTGGCCAGACCGTGGAGCGGGCCGGCGAGACCGTTGATGCCAGCCGACAGCGAGTAGTACGCATCCGACAGCGCCGAGGCCACGAGATGCGTGGTGTGGGCCGACACGTTGCCCGACTCGTGGTCGGAGTGGAGAATGAAGTACATGCGGGCGACGTCGTCGTAGGGCTGCGGGAAGCCCATCTGGTTGGCGAAGTCGCCGCCGTAGTCGAGGTCGGGATTGCTCGGGATGTGGACGTCACCCTTGTACTTCATGCGGTAGATGTACGCCGCGAGCCCGGTCAGCTTGGGCAGCAGGTTGAGCACGTCCTCGAACATCGGCTCCCAGTGCTCGGTCTTCTTCATGCCCTCGTTGTAGCGCTTGACGAACACCGACTCGCGCTGCATCGCCAGGATGCCCGCCGAGAACATCGTCATCGGGTGGGTGTCCCGCGGCATGGCGCGCAGGACGTCGATGACATACTGCGGCAACGGGCGACGCTTCTTGAACTCCTCCACCACCTCGAGGGTCTCCTTCATGGTCGGCACCTCGCCGGTCATGAGGAACCAGAAGAAGCCTTCAACATAGGGATAATCACGGCCGGGGACCTTGGGCAGGGCCTCAATGGTCTCGGGGATGTTCTTGCCCCGGAAACGAATGCCCTCCTGCGGATCAAGGTAGGAGATGTCGGTGACCAGGCACTTGACGTCGCGCGCTCCGCCGATCACCTGCTCGATCGTGACCTTCCCGACCTCGACGTTGCCGAACTCCTTGACCAAGCGCGTCGTGCGCGGCCGCTGTTCCTCGATCTTCTTGAGCAGGACCTCTTTCAGCTTCATCGCCAGTCTCCTTCCTTTTGGACGGGACGGTCGCCGTCACAGCTTCGGTGCCGCACCCCGTCGAGAGTTGAATCCACTCAACCTGTCCCAGCCACCCTGTACCCCGGAGAGTATAGGCCTTGTGAAGAGAAGTGACAAGCGATTTTCTACGCGGTATCCGGCGACCGTGCCTGATCCGCCGCCTCCTCTCCTGCGACCGGGTCCCATAGAACCGCCCACCGGCGGCGCTGCGAGTTGACACGACCTGAGGAAGCGCCACAATGGCCTGCCATGCAGAGGATTGGCCCCAGCCAGCGGCTGACGGCGATGCTGCTCGCGGCCGCCGACTTGTTGATTCTGGCCGGGGCCGCGGTGGTCGCGGCCCGGATCCGATTCGGCAGCGAGCTGTTCAACCACGAGTTCGGCAAGACCCTCGACCACCCCTGGTTCATCGTCTATGCGCTGCTGGCGCAGGTCCTACTCTCGACGACCTTCGACCTCTACCGTCCCCAAAGCTGGCGCACCAGGGACTACGTGCTGCTGCGGATGGCGGCGCTCGCGCTGTCGCTCGCGATCGCTCTGGCGCTCGGCGTCTACATGGTCCCGGCGTGGCGCTTCGGCAGAGGCCTGCTCGCACTCACCCTGCTGGTCTCGCTGCCGGCCCAGGCCGCGCTGCGCTTCGTCTGGCTCGCGGTGGCCGCACTGCCCCAACCCCGGCGCGCGACGGTCATCGGGGGAGGGCCGATCGTCGGCGCCCTCGAGGAGGAGCTCCGGCGACGGCCGAACGCGCCGTTTCAGATCGCCGCCCACCTGCCGGCGCCCACCGAGGCGGTGCCCGACGAACTGCGGAGCTCGGCCCTGGCCGACGTCGACCTGGTGGTGGTCGCCTCGCTTTCCCACGATGCGACGGTCGACCGACTGGCCGCGCTGAACTTCCGCGGCGTGCCGGTGGTCGACGCCGCCGGAGCGTACGCAGCCCTGACCGGGCGGATTCCGGTCCAGCAGGTGGACTCGCGCTGGTTCATCGCGACCGGCGACTTCTCGTCCCTCGCGACGTCCCCGTTCCACCACGTCCAGCGCATCCTGGACGCGCTGATCGCGAGCGTCCTGCTGCTGCTGTCGTCACCCATCCTGATTGCGGCTGCGGCCGCCGTGCTCCTCACCGACGGGACGCCGATCTTCTATCGCCAGAGGAGGCTCGGCCGCTACGGCGCATCCTTCTCGCTGCTCAAGCTGCGCACCATGAAGCGCGGTTCGGACGAAAATGGCCCGACCTTCGCCGAGAAGAACGATCCGCGTGTCCTGCCCGTGGCTCGTCCGCTCAGGCGCTGGCGGATCGACGAGCTGCCCCAGCTGTACAACGTGCTGCGCGGCGAGATGAGTCTCGTCGGACCTCGCCCCGAACGGCCCGACGTCGCCGCCGATCTCGAGCGGCTGATACCGTTCTATGCCTTCCGCTACTCGGTCCGGCCGGGCATCACGGGCTGGGCCCAGGTCCACCTCCCCTACTGCGCGACCACCGCCGACCACCTGGCCAAGCTCGAGTTCGACCTCTATCACCTGCGCCACTATGGGCCGGCGATGTACGCCATCGTGCTCATCCGCACCCTCGGGGCACTGGTCTTCCGCCCCGGGCGCTAGCCGCGGACGCCTCGTCCGCGACCGCCACACCGAGGATCAACTGCCCTCGCGTTCACYGGCCTGCCGGAGCGCGCGGCCGATGCCCCGTGCTCGRGCTTCCTCGCCCCTTTCTCCTGCGGCGGGATGCGCGGAGCGCATCCTTCTCGGCGCGTCAGGGTAGGGGCGATGCGGACGATCCGAGCTCGGCAAACTCTCGAGGCGCCCCTGCCCTGACGCGCCGAGCTGAGCTATGCTGTGCAGGCGCCCGATCCGGGCACTCGGAGATGTTGCGCTCGATCCTGGTTTTCGCGCTGCTGATGTCGCTGAAGTGGGTGAGCCGCGCGCTCTTTCGCTTCCGCGGCGTGTGGGCGGGCATCCCGCCCGACCGCGACTGGTCGCAGATCAAGGTGCTCGCGATCCTCAACCACACCAGCCTCTATGAGCCGCTGCTGGCGGGCTACGCGCCCACCGGCCTCCTGTGGCGCTTTGCGCGCCACGGCGTACTCCCGGTGGCGGACAAGACGGCCCGGCGACCAGTCGGGATCTTCTTCCGGTTCCTCGCCCGGCAACCCGTGGTGGTGACCCGCCAGCGCGACCACACCTGGGACGAGGTCCTGAACCGCGTCGACTCCGACGCGATCGTGATGATCATGCCCGAGGGCCGGATGATGCGGAAGGATGGCCTCGACTCGACCGGCCGACCGATGACCATCCGCGGCGGCATCGCGGACATCCTGGCGGCGCTCGACGGCGGCCTCATGCTCCTCGTCTACTCAGGGGGGCTCCACCACATCCAGGCGCCGGGCGAGCTTGTGCCGCGGCCGCTGCGCCAGATTCGGGCCAGGATCGAGCTGGTGGACATCGCGTCGTACAAGGTCCGGCTCGGAGGTTGCGAGAACATGGAGGCCTTCCGGGCGGCGGTCATCCGCGACCTGACCCAGCGCCGCGACTCGCTGTGCCCGGTCCGCGAGGAAGGCGAAATCAGGGGCGGAGAAGTGCCGCCGTATCGGTTTCCCTAGGGGTCGGGGCACGACCGTCTCCCTCACAACGACACTCCGTGCAGCTGCGCGAGCATCAGGGTCGCGATCGTCTTGGCGTCCCGGATCTCGCCGCTCGCAATCCGCCGGACGACCTCGCCGGACGCGACCAGCTCAATCTCGATGAGCTCGTCGTGGTCAGGGTCAGCGCCCGCCGTTCGCTCGAGCCCGGTCGCCAGCACCGCGTGCAACGTCTCGTCGGTGTAGCCCGGTGCCGAGTAGAACCGCCCGAGCGGCGACAACGTCCGCGCGCGAAGACCGGTCTCCTCGGCCAGCTCGCGGGCTGCACACTCCATCGGATGCTCCGCGAGCTCGAGCGTGCCGGCCGGCAGCTCGAGCAGCGACTCGCCGACCGGGTAGCGGTACTGGCGGACCAGCACCACCCGGCCGTCGTCGAGCAACGGCAGCACGACCGCGGCCCCGCGGTGGCGGATCACCTCGCGCACGCTCTCGCCTCCGTTCGGCAACCCGACCCGGTCCACCTCGAGCACGACCACCCTGCCCGAGTAGATCCGCTCTCCGCTCAGCCGGCTCTCCCGTGACGACTGCGCCATAGCTCCCCCCGTCAGACCTTACAACGTTCCCGTGCGTTACACTCCCCCGCCATGGGCCGGACTCTGGCGACCGTCGCCCTGCTCGGGGTCACCGCTGTGTGGGGCTGGACCTTCGTGGTCGTCCACGACGCCGTCGCGGTCTACGGCGTGCTCGCGTTCCTGGCGGCCCGCTTCAGCCTCGCGGCGGCCGCCGCCGGCGTCGTCTGGGGCCGCCGCCTCGACCGCCGGACCCTGCGCGTGGGGGCCGTCATCGGACTCGTGCTCGCGATGGGCTACCTGTTCCAGACCTGGGGGCTCCGCCACACCACGCCGACCAACTGCGGCCTCATAACGGGCCTGTTCGTGATCTTCGCGCCGATCATCGACCGCCTGCTCTACGGCACTCGCATGCTGCGGCTGCGCTGGCTCGCGGTCGCGCTCAGCCTGGCCGGCATGGTGCTGCTGACGGGCCGCACCCCCAGCAACCTCGCGGTCGGCGACCTGCTGACCCTGGTCTGCGCGATCTGGCTCGGCGCCCATACCGCCCTGCTTTCACGCCACGCGCCGGACCACGATCCGCGCGCGCTCGCGACCGCGCAGATGCTCGCCATGGCGGCGCTGTTCCTGCTGCTGTGGCCCCTCGCCGGCAGCCTGGAGCCGCCGCCGCGCGAGGTCTGGTTCGCAATCGTGCTGACCGGTGTCTTTGCGTCGGCGCTCGCCTTCGCGGTGCAGTCAGCCGCCCAGCAGCACCTGTCGACCTCCCGCACCGCCATCCTGCTGACCACCGAACCGCTGTTTGCCGGGCTCTTCGGCTACCTGCTCGCTGGCGACCGGCTCGGCGGCCTGCAGGTGGCCGGCGCGATCCTGATCCTCGGCGCAGTCGCGCTGTCCGAGGCGGTGTCCGTGCTCACCGCCAGGCGCTAGGAGCCTGTTGGGCATAGGCCCCTGAGCGCGTTCCTGGCGTGGTCACTGTTGTTGGCCTCTGCCCACACGCTCCTCGGGATGCGCTG
>PQAJ01000094.1 GCA_003105185.1 Holophagae bacterium | reverse complement strand
ACGCCGCCGAAGGGCCGTCCGAAGAGGAGCTGGCCGAGGAGCGGCTCGCCCAGGCCGGTGCCTTCCGGGTCGCTCTCGCCACCAACGGCGGCGTCGCCCGCGAGCTGGTGGCGGCGCTGACGGCAGGGGAGCCGGTTGCCGCGCTCGACCGCTATCCCGAGCGCCTGCTCGAGGTGACGCGGGAGGCGGTGGTCGAGGCGATCCGCCGTCACCTCCACCCCGAGCAGCTGGTCATGACGGTCGCGGGCACTCTGCCCCCAGCCCCGAAGGTCTAGGGGTTGCCCGCTTCCCGCCCGGGATGCGAGGCGAGCACGAGGAGATCGCGCCGTGCGGGCGTGCCATCTTTGGTGATTTCGGGGGCGGCGTGCCTCCTGAAGGAGCGCTTGAGGGCCGAAATCGCCAAAGGTGGCTCCCTCGGGGAGCGCCTCCAGAGAATCGGCGCGGTGCGCACTGGAGGGCGGAGCGAACGAGCGGGCACGGGCACGGAGACGGGCAGGGAAGGGCCCTATCCCCCAACCACCAACCCCTGACCCCTCACTCCCAATCGACCATCAGATGGTGCAGCGCACACGGCAGTTGCGGCCGCAGCTGTTCGTCGAGGAAGCGATCCACCTCGCGCAGCCGCTGGCGTCGCGAGGCGTGCAGCAGCACGAGGTGGCGGCACTGCAGACGGTCCGCCACCGCGAGCAGGTCCTCGAGGTGCATGTGGCCGAAGCGGGTGGCGCGGCCGCGGTCGCCGGGCCTGTAGAACGAGCACTCGATCAACAGCACCTCGGCAGCGAGCACCTCCGGGCTGGTTGCGAACAGGCCTGGCCCGCTGTCGGCGCAGTAGGCCAGCAGGTTGACCCGGCGCTCGTCGGTGACCGGCAGCCCGGCCCGCCGGCGCTGCGCGATCTCCTCGCCGCTCAGGCCCGCGAGTGAGGCCAGCAGCCGCTGCGTGCGCCAGATGACGCGGCAGCCCAGCGTCGGCACCCAGTGATCGGTGGCGAAGAAGTCTAGCTCGACGTCGGGTCGCAGCGGCCGTTGGTCGCCGTCAGCCACCGGATCGACCGTGACGTCGTAGGGCCGGCCGCCCTCGAGCTGTGCCAGGGTCTCGAGCAGGGCTCGCAGCTGGTCCGCGATCGCGACCGGCGCGATCACGGTCCCTGGCCCCATCGAGTTGAGGTAGCGCTGGCTCGCCCAGTAGCCGAGGCCGCCGATGTGGTCCATGTGGCCGTGGCTGACGAGCACGGTGTTCATCGGCGCCAGCGCGCGATGGGGACGCCCGCCCTCGAGGCCGAGCCGCAGCTGCGGCAGCAGGATCAGCGTGCCCTCCCCGGCGCGAGAGCCGCCGGCAACGGTCAGCGAGCCCCATGAGGTGTCAAGAGCCAGGGTGCGCAGGATCATGGTCTCCGTCAGCCACTGACCCGGACCAGGTAGACAGTGGCCGTCGCTTGCTTGGACGGCAGGTCGAACCGCAGGGTCCAGTCGCTGCCCGCCGGCAGCTCGCGGTCGAAGGTCTGCGAGCCACGCGAGGCGCCTTCTCCATCGTGGAGCGTCGCGCTGATCGTGTGACGGCCGGCCGGGACCACGACCACGCGCTTGACGGTTCCGCTGCCGCTGCGGCGCATTCCGAGGACCCCCTTGGTCCCGAAGTCGAAGGGCACCTCCGCCACGGTGGCGCCGTCGACTGTCACCAGGATCGCGCCGCTCGAGATCGGCGAACTGAAGGAGATGGTGAGGCGGGCGTTGCCCGTGGCTGGGGCAACCGGCGCGGGCTCGACAGCGGTCGCCGGTGAGCCGGGGGAGCTCGGCATCGGGGTCGGCCGGACCTCCGGCCGCGCGCTCGAAGGACGTCGCTGCTGCCGTTCCCGCGCCAGCTCCAGATAGCTCGCCGCGAGCTCGTTGCCGGGGTCGAGCTTGAGGGCCTGCTCGAAGCGCTGCGCGGCCGCTGCGTACTGCTTGCCACGGTAGGCTTCGCGGCCCTCGGCGACCAATCTGGTGACGGTCTCCCTGGCGGCGACGCCGAGCTGTGCCGCCTCGACTGCCAGCCTCGTGCGGGCGGCGAGGGCTCGTGCCCCGGCCGACGCCGGCACCTGATCGAGGGCGGCGAAAGCGGCTGCTTCAGCGCCCCGCGCATCCCCGAGCCGCAAGCGGCGCCCGGCATCGATCAGGAGGCGGGCGGTGTCGTGACGGCTGAGGATCGCTGCATCCCGCGGCGCCGGTTCGGGGGCCGCCGGCCGTTGGATGGCGAGCACGGCGATCCAGGCCGCCCACACCACCGCCCAGCCAGCCACGACGATCCTCACCCACTTCGGGTTGATCTCCCAGGTCAGGAACTCCGGCAGCGGCAGACGTTGCCACACGCTCGGCTTGGATGGCCTGGTTGCGGGACGGCGGGGCGCGGTGATGTCGCGAAGCAAGGCGCGTAGCCCGGTGGCCGGCGCCGGCTCGGCGATCGACTGGTCGATGACGGTCGCCAGGTCGGGCTGGAAAACCCCGGTGCTTGCGACGTCCTCCGGCTCGCGATCCACGAGCGAGCGGGCGAGCGCTGCCAGCACATTTGCGAGCTCCGCTGCGGTCTGAAAGCGCCGCTCGGGGTCCTTCTCGAGACACTTCAGGATGATCGGGTTGAAGGCCGCGGGCAGGTGCGGGGCAAGGAGCGACGGGATCGGGCTCGGCTCCCGCACCACCTTCATCGTTACTTCGTGCAGTGTCTCGCCCGGGAACGGTCGCTGCCCGGTGAGCAGGTTGAACAGGACGACGCCGAGCGAGAAGATGTCGGCCCGACCGTCGACCGGCTTGCCGGTGATCTGCTCGGGCGCCATGAAGTTGGGCGTGCCGATGAACTGGCCCTCGGTCGTCAGGTTCGAGGACTCGACCCGCGCGATGCCGAAGTCGGTGATCTTCGGCGTGCCGTCGCGGGTCAGGATGATGTTCGCCGGCTTGACGTCGCGGTGCACGACGCCCATCGAGTGGGCGTAGTCGAGGGCGCGCGCGACGTCGGCGGCGATCCGCGCCGCCTCGGAGGGACGGAAGCGGTATCCGGCCGCCATCAGCTGCCTGAGGTCCTTGCCCTCGATGTACTCCATGGCGATGTACACGAGGCCGGACTCGGGGTCCTCGCCGACGTCGTGGATGGTGACGATGCCGGGGTGGCTGATCCGCCCGGCCGCCCGCGCCTCGCGCAGGAAACGCTCGCGGAACTCCCCCGCCACGTCGTCGTCGAGGTCGACCCGGAGGGTCTTGAGCGCCAGCTTGCGGTCGATGATCGGGTCGCGCGCCAGGTAGACGACGCCCATCGCGCCGCGGCCGAGCGGCTTCAGGATCTCGTAGCGGCCGATGCGTTGGGCGGACATCGCGACCATTGTAGCCTGGGGATGCCGGGTCGGGAGGGCCGCCGCGGCGTGCCGATCTGACGCCGCCGTGGTCGATTCGACGCCGGCCGCCGCCGTGCGCCCGGCCGATATGTGGGCACGATCCTTGCCTATAAGGATTAACTGGCCAGCTGGCTCGAAGGAGAGGTTATGGAATCGCAGCATATGGCACCCCAGGTGGATCGGGCGGCGGCCCGGCTCGGCGAGATCCAGCGGGCCGTCGGCCAGGTTGTGGTCGGCCAGGAGCGGCTGGTGGAGTCGCTGCTGGTCGCGCTGCTGTGCCGCGGCCACGTCCTGCTCGAAGGCGTGCCCGGCCTCGCCAAGACGCTGACCGTCCGCACCCTTGCCGGCGTCGTTGGGGGCTCGTTCCAGCGCCTCCAGTTCACGCCCGATATGCTGCCGTCGGACGTCACCGGCACCCAGATCTTCGATCCGAAGACCGCGACCTTCATCCCGCATCGGGGCCCGGTCTTCGCCAACCTGGTGCTCGCGGACGAGATCAACCGCGCTCCGGCCAAGGTCCAGTCTGCCCTGCTCGAGTCGATGGAGGAACGCCAGGTTACGATCGGGGACACGACCCACGCGCTCCCCGATCCGTTCGTCGTGCTGGCGACTCAGAACCCGATCGAGCAGGAGGGTACCTACCCGCTGCCCGAGGCCCAGCTCGACCGCTTCCTGTTCAAGGTCCTGGTCGGCTACCCGTCCGCCGAGGAGGAGCGCAGGGTGCTCGAGTTCCACCTCGGGGCAGAGTTCCCGAAGCCGTTGCGCACCACCTCGCTCGAGGAGATCCGTGGCCTCGAAGGGGTCGTCCGCGAGGTCTACCTGGATGACCGGATCCGCAGCTACATCATCAGCCTGGTGTCGGCCACCCGCCGCCCGGCGGAGGTCGGCCTCGGCGACCTGGTGCCGCTGATCGGCTTCGGCGCGTCGCCGCGCGCCTCGATCGCGCTGGCCATCGGCAGCCGCGCCCTGGCGCTCGTCCGGGGCCGCACCTACGTCACTCCGGAGGACGTCAAGGAGCTCGCGCCCGCCGTGCTCCGCCACCGCCTGGTGTTGACCTACGAGGCGGAGGCCGAGGGGGCGACGGTTGAGGAGATCACCGAGCGCATCCTGCTGGCGGTGGAGGTGCCGTGATCCCGCAGCTGTGGTCGTTCCTGGGACGGCCGCAGCCGGTCGACCCGGTTCAGGGCACCGGTCCGGAGCTGCGGGCCCAGGTGCGACGGCTGGAGATCCGGACCCGGCAGGCGATGCAGGCCGGGCTCACCGGCAAGTACCAGAGCGCGTTCCGCGGCCTCGGCCTCGAGGTCGAGGAGGTGCGCGAGTACCGCCGCGGCGATGATGTGCGCACCATCGACTGGAACGTCACCGCGAGGACCGGCAAGCTCCACGTCAAGCGCTTCCGCGAGGAGCGCGATCTCACCATGTTGCTCCTCGTCGATTTGTCGACCTCGACGCGCTTCGGCTCCGGCGTGATGACGGTCCACGACCTGATCGCCGAGGTGTCGAGCCTGTTCGCGCTCGCCGCCGCGCGCCGCGATCGGGTCGGCGCCATTCTGTTTGACGACTCGCTGCGCCGGCTGATCCCGCCGCGCCTCGGCTGGCGGCACGGCCTGCGGGTGGTGCGCGAGGTGCTGGCCGCAGTCCCGGCCGGCCGCGGTACGGCGCTGGCCGAGGCGCTCCGGGCGGCGGGGCGGATGCTGCGCCGCCGCGGGGTCGTGGTCGTGGTCGTCGACCGCGCGTGCGAGGTGCCGCGACGCGAGCTGCTGGCGCTGGCCGCGCGGCACGAGGTGGTCGTGGTGCGGGTGAGTGACCCCTTGCTGCGCCGCGGACTCGCCGCCGGCTCGATGCCGGTGGTCGATGCCGAAGCAGGCCGCCGCGGGGTGCTGCGGGGCGCGCCGCGGCCGCGTGAGGARCAGGTGCCGCCCGGCATCGACGTCGTGGAGCTGACCACCGACGCCGACTACCTGCCGGCGGTGAAGACGATGTTGACCGAGCGGGAGCGGCGGCGTGCCCACTGACGGAGGCACCCGGGCKGCGATGCGGGTCGGCATCGCGGTCGTCGTCGTGGCCCTGGCGGCCGCGAGCGGGCTCGCCTCCGAGCCGACGCTCGAGATCTCCGCGCCGTCGACCGCGGTGACGGTCGGTGACCGGGTGCAGCTGCGCATCCAGGCGCGCGGCGGCGAGCAGTGGCTGTGGGGCGAGCTGACCGTGGCGGTGACCACCGACGGGCCGTGGGCCGTGGTCGACGGCCCTCACGAGGTGGCGGGCGCCGACCCGCCGGCGTGGCAGCTGACGCTGGCCCCGATGAAGACTGGGACGCTCCCGCTGCCCGAGTTGCGGGCCTCGGTACGGCCGCCCGACGGCGCGCCGCGGGCGGTGACGGCGGGCGAGAAGGTCTCGATCGAGGTGGCTTCGGTGCTGCCGGCCGAGGGTGAGGCCGAGCCGGCGCCGCTGCGCGATCCGGTCGGCGTCCACGGGCTGCCGTGGGAGTGGCTGGTGCCGATCCTGATCGTGCTCATTCCGGCGCTCGCGCTCCAGCACTGGTGGCTGCGGCGCCGGCGCCGCGCGGCGGTGGCGGAGGACGGCGCCGATCTGCCGCCGTTGCGGCAGCTCGAGGAGCTGGCGCGCTCTCTCGAGGCGGACCTCGCCGGCGGGCCGGCCGAGCTGGTCTGCGACCGGCTTGCGGCCGGCGTGCGCCGCTACCTCGAGCGCCGGACCGGCGAGCCGGCCCAGGAGATGACCTCCTTCGAGCTGCGCTCGCTGGCGCGCCGCCTGGCCTGGCCGGAGGCAGTGCAGCGCGGCTTGAACCGGGTCATGCAGCTGGTCGACTCCGTGCGCTTCGGCCGCCGCACGGCGAGTGAGGGCGAGCTGCGGCAGGCGATCGGCGCGGCGGTGGAAACGGCGCGGGGCCTGGAGGCGCACCTCGCGCCGGCCGAGGAGCCGATGGAGGCCGTGTCGTGATGCGGCTGGCGGCCCCGCCGTGGCTGGCGCTGATCGCGCTCGCCCTGCTCCTGCTCGCGCTGTGGCTGGTGCGGCGCCGCTGGCAGCGGTTCCCGTTCCCGGGCGCCGACCGGCTGGCGCGGCCCCGCTCGTGGGCGGTCAGCCGGACCGCGCTTGCCGGGGTGGTGGTCGCCGCGTCGCTGGTCCCGCTCGCGGTGGCTCTGGCGCGCCCCCAGGAGGTGCTGTCGCGGCGGCTGGAGCACGCCGAGGGCGTCGACCTCGTGATCGCGCTCGACGTGTCCGGATCGATGGCGGCGCTGGACTTCCAGCCGAGCGATCGCCTCGGCGTGGCCAAGGACGTCATCTCGAGCTTCGTTGCCCAACGCGTCAACGACCGCATCGGAGTCGTCGTCTTTGCCGGCGCCGCGGTCACCCTGTGCCCGCTGACGCTGGACCACGACGTCGTCCAGCACCTCCTCGACCAGGTCGAGCTCGAGACCCTGCCCGACGGCACCGCGATCGGTCTCGGACTGGGGACCAGCGTCAGCCGGCTGCGGAGCTCGGAGGCCCGGTCCAAGGTGGTCGTGCTCGTGACCGACGGCTCCAACAACACCGGGCAGCTCGACCCGCTGACCGCCGCCGAGCTGGCAGCGAGCCAGAACATCGTGGTGCACACGGTGCTGGTGGGGCGCGGCGGCCGGGTGCCGATCCCGGTCCAGGAGCAGGATCCGCGGACCGGCCGCATCCGGCGGCGGGTCGTCGAGGTCGAGGTCGACATCAACCCCGAGCTGCTGGCCGAGATCTCGCGCAAGACCAAGGGCAGCTCGTTCCTCGCCCGCGATCCCCAGGCACTGCAGGAGGTGTTCGCCCAGATCGACGCGCTCGAGAAGACCGAGTTCACCTCGACCCGTCTGGTGCGCTACCGGGAGCGCTTCGAGCCGTGGGCGTTGGCGGCCTTCCTGTTGGTGCTCGGCGGGGTGCTGGTCGAGGCAGTTGCCGGGGGCACGCCGTGGTGAGCTTCGCCCAGCCCGCCGCGCTGTGGGCGCTCCTGCTGCCGGCCGGAGCCGCGGTGGCGGTCGTGCTGAGACACCGCCGACGCCTGCTTCAGCAGCGCCGGCTGGCGTCGCCCGCGGTCTGGAAGCGGGTCATGGGGGGCGCGCCGGCGACCGGGCTCTATCGCCTGCTGGCGTGGGCCGGCGCCGCGGCGATGGTGGCGCTCGCCCTCGCCAGGCCGCAGTGGGGCGAGCTCCCGGGCGAGGAGTCGGTGCGCACCCGCGACCTCGTGGTGGCGGTCGATGTCTCCGACTCCATGCTCTGCCCGGACCAGCGGCCGACCCGCCTCGCGCGCGGCCTCGAGGTGCTCAACCAGGCGCTACCCGCACTGGAGGGCAACCGGCTCGGGGTGGTGGTGTTCGCCGGCGAGGCCTACCCGCTGGTGCCGCTGACCACCGACCTCAGCGCGGTGGGGACCTTCCTCGACGGCGTCGAGCCCGGCATGGTCGGCCTGCCCGGCTCGAACATCGAGGGGGCGGTGGCCGCGGCCCTCCGCCTCCTGCCACCGGAGGGCGAGGGCCGGGTCGTGGTCCTGATCACCGATGGCGAGAATCTGCAGGGAGACGTCCCGGCGGCCGCGGGCGCGCTGCGCCAGGGCGGCGTCGGGGTGCTCGGGATCGTCGCCGGCACCGAGCGCGGCGGTCCAATCCCGATGCCGTCGCCTGACGGCAGCGTCCGCTACAAGCGGGACGCGGAGGGCCAGCCGGTCGTGACGCGCGCGCACCCGGAGACGTTGCGCCAGCTGGTCGGCGACGCCCGCGGCGTCGTGCTGGAGCTCGGCGATCGCGAGGTCGTGCGCCGCTTGGTCGCGGCGGTGGAGGAGTTGCGGACCCGCGAGCTCGAGGCGACGCGCACCGTGCAGCGAGTCGAGCGCTTCCCGCTCTTCCTCGCCGCCGCGGCGGCGCTGCTCGCCACCGGCTTCGCACTCTCACCGTGGCGGCGGGTGGCGCTGGCCGCGCTGCTCGTGGTGGCTTGCCTGCCGGTCGTGGCGAGCGCCCAGGCCAGCGGCGGCAGCGCCGCGCCACCGTCGGCGAACGCCTCATCGCAGCCGCCGCCGGCCACGCCGGTGGTCCCCCCGTGGTGGCAGCGCGTGGTCCCGGGAGGGAGCCGCCGGCTCGCCCGGAGCGGAGTTGCCAGCTGGCGCGCCGGCGACACCGAGTCCGCGGCGCGCGACTTCGCGGCTGCTGCCGCCCTCGACCCCGATCAACCGGACCGTCTCTACGACCTGGGGACCGCGCTCTCGGCGAGCGGGCAGGGCCAGGCCGCTGACCCCCTGTTCGAGCGCGCGCACGCCGGCGGCGTGAAGGACGCGGCGTACAACGGCGGCACCTCGTCCCTGCTCGCCGGGCGCGGCGAGCGTGCCCTGCAGTGGTTGCGGCAAGCGTTGCTCGCGGCGCCGGATCAGGCGGACGCCAAGCGCAACTACGAGCTCGCCCTGCGACTGCTCGAGGAGCAGAAACAACAGCAGCAACAGCAGCAACAACAGCAACAGGATCAACCGCAGCAGCCGACCCCGACCCCGACACCGGGCGCGGCGCCGTCCGGGGCTGAGCCAACGCCGACGCCGCCCGGGCAGGATGCCCTGTTCTCGGCGCTCGACCGTGCCGAGGCGGAGGCACGGCAGGAGATGCGTTCGCCGACGCCGCGGGCGCGGACCGTGGACAAGGACTGGTGATGCGCCACCTCGGGCTCGCGCCGCTGGTCCTGCTGGTCGCGCTGCGTGTGGCCGGGGCGGCCGAGCCGACGCTGGATGTCCGCCTCGAGCCCGAGCGCTTCGGGGTCGAGGATGTGGCGCGGCTCGTCGTCAAGGTCCACGAGCCGCCCGGGGATCTCGCGGAGCCGGACCTCGGCGAGCTTGTCAACTTGCGGGTGGTGGCCGGCCCGTCGCGCGGCTCCGAGTTCAGCTTCGTCAACGGCGTCACCAGCTCGGCCGTCAGCTTCAGCTATGTGATCCGCGCCGAGGCCGAGGGACCGGCGTCGGTCGGCCCGGTGTCGGTGGCGACCGGCGGCACCCGCCTGGTGGCCGGACCGCTGAAGGTCGAGGTCGCCCCGGGCAGCCTGGCGTCGCCGCGGCGGGGCAGCCGGGTGTCGCCGTTTCCGATCGACCCCTTCGGCGATCTCTACGGCCGCCGCCAGCCGGAGCAGGAGGCGAAGGTCGTGCTCCGCCAGATCGTGACACCGCTGAGCGCTGTCGTCGGCCAGCCGGTGACCGCGACGGTGGTCCTCGACACGACGGCCGCGGTCGACGAGTTCGGCTGGGTCACCGCTCCAGCCTACCCCGGGTGGTGGACCCAGCGTGTCGAGCCGCCCGAGCAGGTGACGCCGGAGCCGGTGGAGATCGACGGCGTGCGCTTCAACCGCTTCACCGTCAGCCGGCACGCCCTGATCCCGCTCAAGGCCGGGGAGCTCGTCATCCCGGAGGCCCGGGCGAGGGTCGGCGCGCGGGGACGCGGCTTCCTCGACCCCGGGCAGGTTGCGGAGTGCGCGACGGCCGAGATCCGGGTCGCGGTGTCCGAACGCCCGCCAGCGCCCAAGGGCTTCGCTGGCGCGGTGGGCGAGCTCCGCTACACCGCGTCGGTGGAGCCTGGTCAGATCGCCTTCGGCGAGTCGGCGGTGGTCACCGTGCAGCTCGAGGGGAGCGGCAACCTGCCGCTGGTTGAGGCGCCCGCGGTGTGGCCGAGCTGCGAGGGCTGCGAGGTCTACCCGCCCGAGAACGTCGATCGGGTGGTGGTGGACGACGACGGCATCCACGGCAGCCGGGCGTGGCGGGTCACGGTGGTGCCGAGTCAGCCGGGCCGGCTGCAGCTCGGGCCGGTGGAGCTGGCCACCTTCGACCCTGCGGCCGGGCGCTACCGGCGCCAGACGGTGGGCCCGCTCGAGCTGACCGTGGCGCCACCACCCGCGACGCCGACGGCGGTCGCGCCGCCCGCAGCGGCCGAAGGCCAGGCGCCGGTGACGGCGCAGGAGCCTGGAGCAGCGGCGCCGGTGGGCTCTGCGGTGACGCCGTGGTGGGTCCCCGCTGGGGCCGCGCTCGGCCTTGGCATCCTGATCGGCGGGGCCGTCATGTGGTGGTTCGGCAGGGCGCGACGCCGGTCGGCGATTCCGCCGCGGCGTTCCGGCGAGAGCCCGGCTGAGCGGGCTCGCACCTTGAGCGTTGCCCTCGAGAGGTGGTGGATCGACGTCGGCGAGCAGGGGCGTGCGGATGGTCTCGAGGCGGAGGTGGAGGCGCTGCGCCGGGAGCTCGAGGCGGTGCGCTTCGCGCCGGGCCGGGCCGACCACTCGGAGACCATTATCGGTCTCGAGGAGCGGCTGCGCCGGCTGCTGCGGGGCTCCTGAAGGGCGTCGTTCCGGTTAGGGTTGCTCCCTTCCGTCCCCGTTCCCGTGCCCGCTCCCGGGCGTCGTCCCGGTTGTCTGGATCACAGTCTCCCTGCCGCGGACCGCGTTACACTGGCGAGGTGGGCAAGCTAGAGGTGTTCAGCCTGCCGGCGGACGATCTTGACCCCTTCCTCGACCGCCGCCGCTACTCGGTCTTCTCGCTGTCCCAGCTCCAGTTCAGCTCCTTCCTGACCGAGATCCTGATCAAGGCCAACGACTTCGTGCCGTCATCTGCGGGCTCGATCCTGATGGACCGGCCGTTCGAGCGGGGCGAGACGCCGGCCGACACCCTGCTCTACTTCGTGGCCGCCTTCGGTCCCGCGGCAGCCGACCTCCTCGGCCAGAGCCTGCGCGCCGACCGCGGGGTCGTGGGCTGCGTCTACCGGAACGGCGAGTCGTACCTGATGAACGATCCGGAGGCTGACCCGAACTTCTACTCCAAGTTCGACGAGCGCCACGAGTTCCGGACCTCGTGCGCGATCGCGGTGCCGATCCGGATCGAGCGCACGGTGTGTGGGGTGCTCGAGCTGGTCAACCGCCAGGTCGACCGGATCTACACCGAGCGTGATCTCAAGCTGCTCGAGATCTTCGCCCGCTACACCTCGGTGTCGATCGAGAACCTCCTCGACGCCCAACGCGCCAACGAGATGGCGCGGCGCGACGACCTCACCGGGCTCCACAACGACCGCTTCTTCCACCACCGCCTGACCGAGGACCTGATCCGCGCCGACGTCACCCACTCCAACGTTGCCCTGATCTTTCTCGACCTCGACAACTTCAAGAACGTCAACGACACCCACGGCCACCTCGCCGGCTCGCAGGTTCTCAAGGAGTTCGGCTACCTGCTCCGGCAGACGGTGACCACGCCGAGCGCGACCCTCGCCCGCTACGGCGGCGACGAGTTCGTGATCATCCTGCCCGACCACGACGTCGAGCGCGCGCAGGCGGTCGCGGCGAGCATCCAGGCGGCTCTCAAGAGCACGGCGTTCCTGCAGGGGTCGTTCTCGTGGGCCGAGGGCCCGATCTACTGGCGGGAGCCTCTCACGGCCTCGGTGGGGCTGGCCGTCTACCCGATCCACCTGTCGCGCGAGGGCAACATCGACCTCAGAAAGAACCTGCTGCTGCGCGCGGCCGACCAGGCGATGTACCAGGCCAAGGCCGAAGGCAAGAACCAGATCCGGGTGGCGGTGGCTGAAGCGAGGGCCTAGGGCCCGCTTCCGTCTCCGTGCCCGAGCCCGCTCGTTTGCTCCGTCCTCGAGGGCGGTTCGCGCTGGTTCTCCGGAGGCGCTCCCCGAGGGTGCCACCTTTGGCGATTTCGGGTCTCGAGCACTTCTTGAGGAGGAACGTCACCCCGAAATCGCCAAAGATGGCACGCCCGCAGGACGCTTTCGCATCGTGCCAATTTGGCCGGCCTGCGGCCCAATTGCTTGCCAGCAGGACCCCCCGGGCTGGCGGCGGCGCCCTTGCTGGCGCCCCGCGCGGGGGTTCGCACGGCAACCGACGGGGCCGCAGGCCGGCTTGGAACGCTGGCAAGGATCTTGCTGTTATGGGAAAGGTCGGGAGACATGCGCGGTTTCCCGGACGACAGGAGGACTCCTCGATGAACAGCGGACAGGTCAAGCTCTTCTCATTCGCTGCCGTGGTGGTGGCGGCAGTGCTTTTCGGCATGGTGATCGCCGGCGCCCTCAACGTCACGCCGCAGGCCACTGCCGACCGGCCGCCGGCGCAGACAGCGTCGGCCGCCGAGCAGGCGGCACCGGTCGCCGCCGGGGTGCCCGACTTCGTGGCCCTTGCCGACCAGGTGATCCCGTCCGTGGTCTCGGTCTACTCCCGCGAGGTCGACGAGCCGGGCAGCGGCCGCGAGATGCCGCGCGATCCCTTCCACTTCTTCTTCGGGCCCCAGATGGGACCGGACAGCGAGGAGGACCAGGAGCCCATGGTCCGCCGGTCGTCGGGGTCGGGCTTCTTCATCTCGCCGTCGGGCGAGGTCATCACCAACAACCACGTGGTCGAGGGTGCAGACAAGATCGAGGTTCAGCTCGCCGATGGCACCCGCTACCAGGTGGACGTGGTGGGCCGCGACGCCGCCACCGACATCGCCCTGCTCAAGGTGGCGAAGCCGGACCGTGAGTACCCCTACCTGGCCCTTGGCAGCGCGGAGCGCCTGCGGGTCGGCGAGTGGGTGATGGCGGTCGGCAACCCGCTGAACATGGACCACACGGTGACGGTCGGCGTGGTCTCGGCCAAGGGCCGGGTGCTCGGCCTTTCCGACTCCTCGTTCGAGAACTTCATCCAGACCGACGCCGCGATCAACTTCGGCAACTCGGGCGGCCCCCTGGTCAACCTCCGCGGCGAGGTCGTCGGCATCAACACGGCCATCAACGCCCGTGGGCAGAACCTCGGCTTCGCGGTTCCGATCGACACCGCGAACCAGATTCTGGGACAACTGCGGGAGCGCGGCCGCGTGGTCCGCGGCTACTTGGGGATCATGGTCGGCCCCATCGACCAGGAGACCGCCGAGGCGTTCAAGCTCGACAGCCGCGACGGCGCCTTCGTCCAGGAGGTGCTGAAGGACCATGCCGCCGACAAGGCCGGCATCCGCCACGGCGACGTGGTGGTCGACATCGGCGGCACGCCGATCAAGGACACCCGGGATCTCATCGACACCGTGTCAGCGATGCCGCCCGGTAGCAAGGTCACGCTCGGGGTGAAGCGTGACGGCAGCTATCGGAAGGTCACCGTCGAGCTCGAGGAGAGGCTCAGCGAGGATGAGCAGGTCGGCCTGGCTGCCGATGAGGGCGCGCAGGACTCGACCGACGAGCGGGTCGGCGTCAGCGTCGCCGAGCTCGACGCGCGGGCGCGCCAGTACTGGGGCATCGGCGAGGATGTCCGGGGCGTGGTCATCACCCGCGTCCGATCGGTGTCGCCTGCGGCCGAGGAGGACCTCCAGCGCGGCGACGTGGTGACCGAGGCCAACGGTCGCGCGATCGGCTCGGTGGCGGACCTGGCCGCCGAGGTCAAGCGCGTCGAGGAGGGTGGCTACCTGCGGCTCTACGTCTCCAGACCGCGCGTGGACCGCTCGTTCTACGCGATTCTGAAGCTCGACCAGTAGCCACGTCCCAGTTCCGTGAATCTCGACGAGGGCGCGCCGCGGCGCGCCCTTTTCCTTTCGATCTGGGAGCCAGGGGCTGTGATCTCGTGTGCAGGCGAGGTGACTGATTCCCTTCCAGGGTGGCCGGGCGACTCGAGATCCCCGGTCACAGCTCCTGAATCCAAGCCCCGGTTCGGACTGAGGCGCGGATCCGGCTTCAGGCTTCGTGCTGCGCACTTCGCCCTGACAAGTCGCCTGTGGTTTCGCCGTGACGAGAGCGGGCGCGGAAGCGGCCTGCTGAGCGACCCTTACCCCTCAACCCTCATCCCTGACCCCTAATTCGGACCCCCAGGCACGGTGCCCGGCGGCGGCTTCGGCGGCTCGGCAATCTCACCGAAGCTCTGCTCGTAGAGCTTGAGGTTGTGGGCCAGCGCCCGCATCAGCTGCTTGGCCTGGAACGGGTTCATGATGATTCGCGCGACCACCGGGATGTCCTGCCGCCCGGGCAGGGTGCGGCCGAAGTCGAGCAGCACCTCGGCGTAGTTGTGCGCGATGCTGACGAAGTTCGAGTACTGGCCGAGGGCGATCTCCTCCTTGACGGTCATGCGGGGTCCTGGCGGCGGGCTCTTTGGGTCGGTCATGGCTGGCCTCCGGCACGATCATACGCGGATGCGGGGCGAGCGGATCCCGCGCTCGTCTCCGTGCCCGTGCCCGAGATTCCGCTGAGACTCGGGTCGGCCTGGTCGGAGACCGAGACGGAGACCGAAGCGGGCGGGGGCCCCTAACCCCTTCTTCTATGCTAGAGTACGCGCGGTGCGTCGAGTCGCGATTCCGCTTTGGATGCTCGCAGCCTGCCTCGGGGCGGGAGCGCTGCTGTGGGCGGCCGCGCCGTCGGCGACCGGCGGTGGCGCCCGGGAGGTCCCGCTCGACAGCCTCCACGGCAGCGCCAAGCTCGACGCGATCATCGAGCGGGTGGTGTTGCACCAGCGCGCGCTGCGCTCGATGCGCGCGGAGTTCGTCCAGGTTCGCTCGAGCGAGATGCTGCTCGGCGACGTCCAGTCCACTGGCGAGTTCTGCTATCTGGCTCCGGACCGGGTGCGCTGGGACTACCGCCAGCCGGACGCGATGGTCGTGCTGTTCGCCGACGACTGGGTCACCACCTACCACCCGGCCGGCCAGCGCGCCGAGCGGGTGAAGGTGTCGGGCGGCGACCGGCGCTTCGTCCAGGCGCTCGCCGGCACCCTGCCGCTCGACGACCTGCTGGCCTACTTCAAGATCCGTTTCGAGGAGCGCACGGCTCCACAGCCCTACCTGTTCGTGCTCGAGCCGACGGCGGCGTCCCTGCGCAGGCGGCTGCGTTCGCTCTCACTCGAGGTCGACCGCTCGCTGCTGCTGCCGGTGGTTGTCGACTTCCACGAGGCGGACGGGGACGCCACTCGCTACGAGTTTCACGACATCCAGATCGACCCGGACCTGGAGGTCTCCCGCTTCCTGCTCGAGTTCAGCGACAGCGTCGTCGTGGAGACCGTCGACGTCTCGTCGGGTCTCGGCTGAGGCGCTGCCCGCCGGTCTCCCTGGTTTCGACATGCTGCCCTTCGCGATCACCAGTCGTGACCATGAGACGGCCGCCCGCGCCGGCGAGCTGACCACGCCGCACGGCATCGTGCGCACCCCGGCCTTCATGCCGGTGGGGACCGCCGGGACGGTCAAGGGCATCGCGGCCTGGGAGCTTGCCCGGCTCGCGCCGGAGATCGTGCTGGCCAACACCTATCACCTCGTGCTGCGGCCGGGGGTCGAGCGCATCGAGCGGCTCGGCGGCCTGCACCGGCTGATGGGCTGGCCGGGACCGATCCTGACCGACTCGGGCGGGTACCAGGTCCACTCGCTGGCGGCGCGCCGTCGGGTCGACGACGACGGCGTCACCTTCCAGTCGCACATCGACGGCAGCGCCCACCGGCTCGACCCCGAGAACGCCGTGGACGCCCAGATCCACTTCGGCGTGGATATTGCGATGGTGCTCGACGAGTGCCTGCCCTTCGACGCCGACGCCCCGACGGTGGAGCGCGCTGAGCGGCGGACCGTGGCGTGGGCCGTGCGCGGGCTGCGCCGGGCCACCGACCGGCGCCGGCAAGGCGGCTGGGGGGGAGGGCTGTTCGCGATCCAGCAGGGCGGCGCGGACCCCTCGCTTCGGGGCCGTTGCAGCCAGGCGCTCGCCGAGCACCCCTTCGACGGCTTTGCGGTCGGGGGACTGGCGGTCGGGGAGCCGTCGCAGCAGCTCCACGACTCGGTTGCGGCCTTCGCCCCATTGCTGCCGGCTGAGCGGCCGCGTTACCTGATGGGGGTGGGCTATCCGGAGGACCTGCTGCGCGCGGTGGCGTCCGGCGTCGACCTCTTCGATTGCGTGCTGCCGACCCGGTCGGCGCGCACCGGCAAGCTGTACACCTCGCGCGGCGAGCTCAACATCAAGAATACCCGCCACGCCGACGACGACCGGCCCCCGGACCCGGACTGCGCCTGCCCGACCTGCGCGCACTACTCCCGGGGGGCGCTGCGCCACCTGTACGTGGCCCGCGAGGCGACCTCGGTGGTTCTGCTGACCGTGCACAACCTGAGTTTCTTCCTGAACTTGATGCGCGGGGCGCGGGAGGCTATCATTGCGGGCCGCTACTCGCGATTTCGGACGCGAGTCGAGCTCGACAGGATGTCGGAGGCAGAAGAAGGCGCCTCCGCAGACCTTGAGGGGTGATCCATGGGAAGTGCAGCCGGGGGCAACCCCCTGACCATGCTCGTGCCGTTCGTTCTGATCTTCGCAGTCTTCTACTTCATCGTCATCCTGCCGGCCAAGAAGCAGCAGAAGAAGAAGGACGCGATGATTGCGGGTCTCAAGAAGGGTGACCGCGTGGTCACCACTGGCGGCATCTATGGCTCGGTGGCCGCGGTGGAGGACCAGTCCCTGCTCCTCAAGGTGGCCGAAAACGTCAAGATCCGGGTGGCGAAGAGCGCGATCGCCGGCATGGTTGCCGGCGAGGACGACTCCCCAATCAGCTAGCGGAGGCGACCGTGGACCGCAAAATCATCTGGCGCATCCTCCTCATCGTGGTCGTGGTCGGGACGGCCGTCTTCGCGCTGGTCCAGAAGAGGATCCCGCTCGGGCTCGACCTTTCCGGCGGCATCCACCTGGTGCTCCAGGTCAAGACCGACGACGCGATCAAGGCCGAGCTCGATGACGCGGCGCTCCGGCTGAAAACGATGGCCGGCGGGAAGAACCTCGCGCTCGGCGAGTGGTCGGTCGACGTCGACGGGCTGCGTTTCCAGATCGGGGTGCCGGCCGGCACCGATCGCGACGCCCTCCGCCAGCTGGTGGACGACTACCTCCCCGAGTACAGCGTCGACGCCGGCTCCAACAGCTGGACGTTCGCCTTCAAGCCCAACGTCGAGAGAAACATCCGTGACCTCGCGGTGCGGCAGGCGCTGGAAACGATCCGCAACCGGGTCGACCAGTTCGGGGTTTCCGAGCCGGTGATCCAGCGCCAGGGGATCGAGAGCGATCGCATCCTCATCCAGCTCCCCGGCGTCGATGACCCGACCCGGGTCAAGGCGATCATCTCCCACACCGCCTTCCTCGAGTGGAAGGAGGTGCTGGCGGGTCCGGCGCCGAGCCGCGATGTTCTCCTCACCCGCACCGGCGGCCAGGTGCCTCCCGACGCCGAGGTTGCCACCGAAGAGCGTGAGGACGAGTCCGGCGCGGCGGTCGGCAGAGACTACTACCTGCTCCGCAAGGCGGCCATCGTCACCGGCCGCGACCTGCGCACCGCGCGCCGCGGCCAGGGCCAGTTCGGCCAGCCGGTGGTCAACTTCTACCTGGTGCCGGCGGGCGGCGACAAGTTCGCCGAGTTCACCGCCGCCCACATCGGCGACCCGGCGGCCATCGTGCTCGACGGCAACGTCATCTCGGCGCCGGTGATCCGGTCCCGGATCCGGGACGAGGGCTACATCGAGGGCAACTTCGACATCGAGACTGCCGAGGACCTCGCGCTCAAGCTGCGCGCCGGCGCCCTGCCGGCGTCGATCTCCTACCTCGAGGAGCGGACCGTCGGCCCGTCGCTCGGCCGCGACTCGATCGTGCACGGGGTGCGCGCCGGCATCATCGGGCTGATCGTGGTGATCATCTTCATGGTCGTCTACTACAAGCTGTCGGGCCTCAACGCCGTCTTCGCCCTGCTGCTCAACGTCGTCATCATGCTCGGTGCGATGGCCTACTTCGGGGCCACCCTCACCCTGCCGGGCATCGCGGGCGCGATCCTGACCATCGGCATGGCGGTCGACGCCAACGTGCTGATCTTCGAGCGCATCCGCGAGGAGCTGGCGGTCGGCAAGACCGTGCGATCGGCGATCGACACTGGATTCTCGCGGGCGTTCGGGACCATTGTGGACTCCAACCTGACGACCCTGATCGCCGCACTCTTCCTGTTCCAGTTCGGCACCGGCCCGGTCAAGGGTTTCGCGGTCACGCTGTCGATCGGCCTCATGGCGAGCATGTTCACCGCGGTCTTCGTGTCGCGCACCCTGTACATGCTGTTGCTCGCCGGCAGGGACCGTGTCGAGACGCTGAGCGTGTGACGGAGGCGCTATGCACATCATGCACATCATCGGCGAAACCCACATCCCGTTCCTTTCCTACCGCAAGCTCTTCGTCACGATCTCGTCGATCGTCGTCGGCGCCGGTGTGGTGTGGCTCGCGGCTGGCACTCTCAGCCCGCGGATCACTGGTCTGAGGTACGGCATCGATTTCACCGGCGGCAGCCAGGTCCTGGCCAAGTTTCGCGAGGCTCCCGACCTCGACCGGCTGCGCAGCGCGCTGACTCCCGTTTCCCCCGATGCACCGGTCATCCAGCGCTTCGACGAGGCCGAGAAGAACGAGGTCCTGATCCGGGTCCAGGTTCCCGCAGGCGAGCAGGCCGACCTGACCCGGCCGATCCTCGAGCGCCTGACCGCCGAGTTCAACGCCGACGTCGGCCGCCGCTTCGACCTCAACACCCAGGGCTCCCAGGCCCTGACCCTCCTGCTGGCCGATGCCGACCCGGATGGTGTGGCCGTCGCTGGCACCGATTCCGGGCAGCGCTACGCACCGATGGCCGAGGCGGTTCTCGAGTACCGAAAGCAGCACGGCATCTTTCGCTCGCTCGACGAGCTCAACGACGTGCCCGAGCTGAGCCCGGCCGCGAGGTCGGCGATCCGCGAGCGCGCCGCCGTTGGCGGCTTCGCGCTGCTCGGGGTCGAGAGCGTCGGACCGGCGGTGGGCGCCGACCTCAAGAAGGCGGCCACGCTCGCGATCGCGCTGTCGCTGCTCGGCATGCTGGTTTACGTCTGGGTCCGCTTCCAGCTGCCCTACGGCATCGGGGCGGTGGTCGCCCTGTTCCACGACGTGATCACAACCCTGACCGCGCTCATGATCACCCAGCGCGAGATCAATCTCCCCACTGTCGCCGCGCTGCTGACCCTGGTCGGCTTCTCGGTGAACGACACCGTCGTGATCTTCGATCGCGTCCGCGAGAACCTGCGGCTGCGCCGCGGGGAGCGGCTCGAAGACATCATGGACCTGTCGATCAACCAGACCCTGTCGCGGACCATCATCACGTCCGGCACGGTGCTGATGGTGGTGCTGCCGCTCTTCATTTTCGGCGGCGAGGTCATCAACACCTTCGCCTTCGTGCTGCTCGTCGGCCTGTTCGTCGGCTGCTACTCCACGGTCTTCATCGCCTCGCCGGTGGCGCTGTGGATCAGCCGGCTGCTCGCGGCGCGCCGGGAGAAGCGGCGGGCCAGGGGTCGCAGATARCGTTGTAGCGCAGGCATCCCTGCCTGCTTGTAGCGCAGGCATCCTGCCTGCAGAATTGACGCCCCGGGTGACCGGGGCGTTCGCTTGTGAGGCTTGCGCGTACCCGCTCGTTCGCCCCGTGCTCGAAGACGCTTCGCGCCGATTCTCAGGAGGCGCTCCCCGAGGGAGCCACCTTTGGCGATTTCGGGTCTCGAGCACGTCTTGAGGAGGAACGTCGTCCCGAAATCGCCAAAGATGGCACGCCCGCAGGGCGCCCTCTCCTCGTACTCGCCTCGCCTCCCGGGCGCGGGATCGGAAGCGGACACGGGCGCGGGCGCGGAAGCGGGAGGAAACCCCAACCCCTTTTTCCCCCCGTCCTTGACCCTGTAGATACAATAAATAGATGGAGTTGGCGGGCAAGATCCGCATCGAGGACATCCTCTACCGGGTGGAGAGCTATCTCCCGGAGTATGACGAGGACCTGCTCCGCCACGCCTATGTGTTCGCGGCCAAGCGGCACCTGGGCCAGGTCCGGCGGTCGGGGGAGTCCTACCTTGTCCACCCGCTGACCGTGGCCTGGATCCTGGCCGAGATGGAGCTCGACGAGACGGCGATCGCGGTCGGCATGCTCCACGACATCCTCGAGGACACCGACACTTCCGCGGCGGAGCTCGAGGAGGAGTTCGGGCCCGAGGTCACTCGGCTGGTGGCGGCCCTGACCAAGATCTCGACCTTCGAGAGCTCGTTCTCGAGTCACGAGGCGACCGAGGCCGAGAACTTCCGCCGCCTGCTGCTGGCCTCAACCGACGACGCGCGGGTGATCCTGATCAAGCTCGCGGACCGGCTCCACAACATGCGCACCYTGGGGTTTCTCAAGCGCGAGCGGCAGGTCGCAATCGCCAGGGAGACCCTCGACATCTACGCGCCGATCGCCAACCGGCTCGGCATCGGCAGCATCAAGTACGAGCTCGAGGACCTCTGCTTCGAGTACCTCCAYCCTGAGGAGGCGAAAGCGCTCGCCCGGCAGGTCGAGGAGCGCGCCAGGGCGGCCGACCGCTGGATCGCGCGGATCCGGGAGGAACTCGAGGCGCTGCTCGCGAAGAACGGCATCGAGGCCACCATCTCGGGGCGGGTCAAGCACCTCTACTCGATCTGGGAGAAGCTCAAGCGGCAGCGGGTCAACGTCGAGGATGTCTTCGACGTGCTCGCGTTCCGGATCATCGTCTCGACGGTCAGCGAGTGCTACGCCACCCTGGGCCTGATCCACCAGGAGTGGTCTCCGGTGCCGGGCCGGATCAAGGACCACATCGCGATCCCCAAGGCCAACGCCTACCAGTCGCTGCACACCTCGGTGATCGGTCCCGAGGGCCATCCCTTCGAGGTGCAGATCCGAACCCGGGAGATGCACAAGATCGCCGAGTTCGGGATCGCGGCGCACTGGAGCTACAAGGAGCAGGGCTCGCAGGCTGCGGCGGAGGACTCGCGGATCGCGTGGCTGCGGGGCGTGCTCGACAACTCCGAGGGCTCCTCGCCGCGGGAGTTCATTGACTCCCTCAAGGTCGACCTGTACCCGGACGAGGTCTACAGCTTCACGCCGCGCGGCGACGTGTTCTCCTTCCCGCGCGGCGCCACCATCCTCGACTTCGCCTACCGGGTCCACACCGAGGTCGGCCACAAGTGCATCGGCGGCCGGATCAACGGGCGCTGGGTGCCCCTGAAGACCGAGATCAGGAACGGCGACATCGTCGAGGTCACCACCTCGCCGCAGCAGCGGCCGCACCACGACTGGCTGAACATCGTGGTGACCACTCGCGCCCGCAGCAAGATCCGCGCGTGGCTCAAGCTCGAGGAGAAGCAGAGGGCGGAGGAGGTCGGGCGCAAGCTGCTCGAGCGCGAGCTCCGCAAGGCGGGGACCAGCCTGAGAAAGGTCGCCGGCACCAGCGGGCTCGAGCACGCGATCGCCTCCCACGGCGTCGCGAGCGAGGAAGACCTGCTCGCGGCGATCGGCTTCGGCAAGGTCGCTCCCGCGACCGTGGCAGCCGCGGTCGCACCGGCGGCGGGCGAACCGGCCGAGGAGCGCAAGGCACCGCAGGTGCGGGAGTCCGCCCACCCGCTCGACTCGCAGGTGCTCGAGGTGACCGGGGATGCCGACTTCCTGGTCTACGTCGCCAAGTGCTGCAGTCCGCTGCCCGGCGAGCCGATCGTCGGCTACGTCACCCGGGGCAAGGGCGTCGCCGTGCACTCCCGCTCGTGCCCGAACGTCAAGAACCTGCTCTACCACCCGGAGCGCGAGATCGAGGTCAGGTGGGCGAGCGGCGCCGGCTCGCGGACGGCGGCGCTGACGCGGGTCGACGTCGACATGGTGTTCCGCGACCGCAGCGGCATGCTGGCCTCGATCTCACACGCCATCTCCGAGGAGGGCAGCAACATCCTCAACTGCCAGCTGCGCACCGAGGAGAACGACACCGGGGTCGCGGCGATGACCATTCTGGTCCGCGACGCCCCCCAGCTCGCCCGGATCTTCGACCGCCTGCAGGCGCTGTCCGGGATGCTGCAGGTCGAGCGGCGAGGCCAAGCGGGATAGCTTCCGTCAGCCCCGCGCCCCTCTCGTTCCCGCTCCCGTCCCCGTTCCCGTTCCCGCTCGTTCGCACCGTCCTCGAAGACGCCTCGCGCCGATTCTCTGGAGGCGCTCCCCGAGGGAGCCACCTTTGGCGATTTCGGGTCTCGAGTACCCCTTGCGGAGAAACGTCGTCCCGAAATCGCCAAAGATGGCACGCCCGCAGGACGCCCTCTCCTCGTACTCGCCTCGCCTCCCGAACGCGGAAGCGGAGGTGGGCGGGGATAGATCGTAGGGCGCACAGCAGCCGCCGCGGTGGCAGCTGTGATCTGGTTTCGAGGGTCGGGTTTACGGGTGGCGGGTCAAAGGCCAGGGGTCAGATTCGCGGAGCCTTCACGACCTTGCCGGAGCGCAGGCAGCGCGTGCACACCCGGATGTACTTCGGCCGGCCGTCGACCATCGCGCGGACCCGCTGCAAGTTGGGCAGCCAGCGCCGCTTGGTGACGTTGTGGGCGTGGGAGATGTTGCTGCCGGTCATCGGCCCCTTGCCGCAGATCTCGCATCGCTGCGCCATGTCTCGCTCCTTCACGGCCCCCACAATGGGGTGGGGATTTCTACCACACGCCGGCGCGAATTGCAAGAGCTGGACCGGGAGGGCGACCGCAATCGGTTGATCTTCATCACCTGAATCTCACTGTTGCTGCTGCCGCAATACCCCGCGAAATTGCGTCGGATTTCCACCGGCTGTTGCTCGAAAACCGAGCAGTTTTGCTGAACGCTCATGGTACAGGAAATGTCCAGCGTGTGGCTGTATCATTTGGCGTGCGTCCAGGGACGGTTGAGGGCACGTTGGTGATTTTGTGATTGCTATCATGTTGTTTCACTTGTTCTTGACAGTACATTCCCCCTTTGCTAGCCTTCTAGGCAGAGGGGACATGAGCAACCTCGGACCGACTTTCGAAGTGAAGGTGGACAACCGTGTTTGGTAAAAGAAAGAAGCAGGTTGTCGGCTGTGATGTTGGCTCGTCTTCGATCAAGATCGTGGAGCTCAAGCCGCTCAAAAACGGCGAGTACCAGCTGGTCCACGCGGCGATCGCCAATCTCTCTCCGGAGGCGATTGTCGATGGCGCGATCATGGACTCCTCGCTGGTGGTCGAAGCGCTGTCCCGCCTGATCGCCGACAACAACATCCGCAACCCGAACTTCGGCGGCTCGTTGTCGGGGCACTCGGTGATTATCAAGAAGATCCAGCTCCCGGCCATGACCGAGGCCGAGCTCACCGAGTCGATCCAGTGGGAGGCCGAGCAGTACATCCCCTTCGACATCAATGACGTCAACCTGGACTACGTCGTGCTCGAGTCGTCGGGCGACACCATGGACGTGCTCCTGGTGGCGGTGAAGAAGGACCGGATCGCCGACTACACGTCGGTGATCGTGCAGGCGGGAAAGGAGCCGGTGCTGGTCGACGTCGACGTGTTCGCCCTCCAGAACGCCTACGAGACGAACTACACGGCGGGCGAGGGCACGATCGGTCTCGTCAACATTGGGGCGTCGGTCATGAACATCAACGTCCTCCACAACGGGACGTCGATCTTCTGGCGCGACGTCGCCTTCGGGGGCAATCAGTACACCGAGGCCATCCAGCGCGAGCTCAACCTTCCCCGCGAAGAGGCCGAGCGGCTCAAGCTCGGAGAGCAGGTCGGCGAGCACTCCCTCCAGCAGGTCATGGGGGTGCTCAACAGCGTCTCCGAGGACCTGGCCGCCGAGCTCCAGAAGACCTTCGACTTCTTCGTGGCGACGTCCTCAGTGGACCGTCTCGACCGGGTGGTGCTGGGCGGCGGCAGCTCGCTGGTGCTCAACCTCAACACCATTCTCAAGGATCGATTCCAGGTCGACGTCGAGGTCATGAACCCGTTCCGCAATATTCGGTACAGCGAGTCTGACTTCGATCCGGAGTGGATCAACCGGCACGCCCCGGCCATGGCGGTGGCGGTGGGCCTGGCCGTTCGGATGGTCGGAGATTAGCGCGATGATCAAGATCAACCTCGTCGCGGAAACCCCGACAAAAGCCGCGCGGGCGAAGCGCGCGCAGCCCGAGTTCTCGCTCGGCGCCCGCCAGGGGGACATCCTGCTGGTGGTGGTGCTGGCGCTGGCCCTCCTGGGGATCGGCACCCGGTGGCTGCTGCTGAAGAACGAGCGCGACCACCTGCGTGAGGTCGAGCGGGCGAAGCGGGTCGAGCGCGACGAGCTGCAGCCGTACATCCAGAAGGTCCAGGAGCTCGAAACCAAGCGCGACCAACTCCGCCACAAGATCAACGTGATCAACAGCCTCAAGCAGAACCAGCGGGGCCCCGTGCGGATCATGGACGAGGTCTCACGGGCGCTGCCCGACCTGGTGTGGCTGACCAAGATGACGATGAGGGGCAACAACCTCACCATCAGCGGCCTCGCGATGGACGAGACCGCGGTTGCGAACTACATCTCGAATCTCGACTCGTCTCCCTTCTTCCAGGAGCCGACGCTGAAGAGGATGGCGCGGGGGAAGGAGGACACCTTCAGCTTCGTCCTCGACTGCGCGTTCACCTACGCCCCGCCGGAGATCTCCGGCGAGGATGAGGCTCCCGGGACCTGATGGAGACGGAGGGGCAGAGCCGTGGCCATCGATCTGAATGACAAACCCTGGTACGTGGCGGTCATTGTCGGTGCGGTCCTGGGCATCGCGCTGTTCGTCGTCCTGCAGATGTACGTCTTCAAGGAGATGCAGGCCGAGATCGACAAGCGCACCGTCACGATCGACGAGCTCCAGCGCGAGATCGAGAAGGGGCTCGCGGCCAAGGCCGACCTGCCGAAGCTCGAGGAGGACATCAAGAACCTCGAGCTTGACCTCGACCGCCTGCGCAAGATCCTGCCGACCAGCCGGGAGACCCCGGCGCTCATCAAGCGGCTCAAGCAGCTCACCGAGCGCGGCCGCTTCCGTCTGACCAGCTTCACGCCCGGCGACTACATCGATCAGGACTTCTATCAGGAGTGGCCGATCCGCGTCGAGGTCGACGGGACCTACCACGAGCTGGGCCTGCTGTTCGATCGGCTGAGCCGCTTCCAGCGGATCATCAACGTCGACGACCTCGACATCGCGCCGATCGCGCAGGGCGGGGAGCAGTACTCGATTCACGCCAACTTCGTTCAGAAGACCTTTATATACAAGGAAGGACCGGCGCAATGAAAACCCCGTGGTTGATCCTCTGCGGCGTGGCCGCGCTGGCCCTCGCGATGTCGGCCCCGCTGCCGGCACAGGAGGCGAAGCCGGCCGCGGAGGAGGGTGCGTTCGACCTTGAGGCCGAGGATGTCGACGTGTCGGGGATCGAGGAGATCCTGCGCGGCGACCAGGCCTCGCTGGAGGGCGAGTTCTTCAGCTACGATCCGGCCGGGCGCCGTGACCCGTTCCGCTCGCTCCTGATCGGCTTCGAGGATGCCGAGGCGGGGGTCGTGAAGGTGCGGCCGCCAGGGCTGCCCGGGACGCTGGTCGATGAGCTCCGGATCGAGGGCATCATCAAGACCCCGGAAGGCATCCTGGCCTTCGCCCAGGGACGGGACAACCTCTCCTACATCATCCGGCCTGGCACCAAGCTGTACGACGGCCAGGTCCGCGAGATCCAGCTTGACAGGGTGATCTTCGAGCGCCAGGTGAACGATCCGAAGCAGATCCGGCCCTACGAAGAGGTCGTGAAAGAGCTCGTGAAATAGGGAAGATGAAACTGGGGGATCGCATGATGATCAAGAACGTCCGCATCCCGGTGGTCATGGCGATCTGTGTGCTGCTGGGACCCGGCCTGCCGGGCTGGGCAGCGGATCCCGTCACCGTCATCCGTGGGCTGGCGGCGGAGGCCGCGGAGCCCGGCGCCGTGATCCACCTCGACGCGACCGGCGAGCTCGACACCGTCCACTACTCGCCGCAGCCCGGGGTATGGATCGTCGAAATGCCGGCGGCGAGCTGGATGGAGGATGCAGCGCGCCTCACCGCTCCAGGCCTGGGCATCGAGCGCGCCGAGCTGAGCGACGTCGAGGAGTTCGGCAAGCGCGTGACCCGCCTGACCGTGTGGCTCGCTGAGCCCACCGACATGGAGCTGGTCCAGGTCGCTTCCGGCCTCGACCTCCGGTTCGGGGCGCCTCCGGCTCGCAGCTCCGAGCAGCCCGCCCAGGTCGAGGCGGCGCCGGCCGAGCTGCCGGCTGCCGACGACAACCTGGTGCGGCGGCTGCCGACGGTGACCGCCGTCGCCGAGCCGCGGCCGGCTGCGCCGTCGACTCGCAGCCTCCGCTCCGTCGTCCCGGCCCGCTCCGGGGAGGGCGTGGTCGTGGAGCTGCGCGGCGACGCGGCCCTCCAGGGCGAGCCCTTCACGCTGGACAACCCGCCCCGGGTGGTCCTCGACCTGCGCGGTGTGGTCAACCACGAGCGGCAGCACCTGTTCGCGGTCAACTCGGGCCTGGTGAGCCAGGTGCGGGTGGCGCAGTTCCAGACCACCCCCGAGCCGATCACCCGCGTGGTGGTCGACCTCAAGAGCCCGGCGGGCTACGAGTTCGACGTGACGGACAGCGGCGCGGTGCTCGCGGTGGCCGCCGGCACCGGGCCGCGCACGGTCGTCGCCGAGAGTGCCGTCACTGCCGCCAACGCCGCGAATTCGATCGAGTTTTCGCGCCCGGAGGGGGCGCAGGCCGCGGCCGGAGACGGCGGCGCGGTCGATTCGGCGCTGTTCGAGCTGCCGGTCGAGCCGAAGCCCGCAGTCCAGGCCGCCGCGGCCGTGGCCGAGGAGACCCCTGATCCCCCGGCTGCGCGGAGCCCCTTCGTGGCCGACTCCAAGCAGTTGATCGAGCGCGCCCCGGCGGCGCAGGTCTTCAACCCCGAGTCCCTGACCGAGGAGGACTTCAAGCCGACCGAGGTCTCGACCCAGGAGGTCCAGTTCACGGGCGAGCCGATCACGCTCACCCTCAAGGACGCGGACATCAAGGACGTCCTGCGCACCTTCTCCGCCCTGACCCAGCTCAACATCGTGCTCGACCCCGGCGTCTCGGGCTCGGTCACGGTCGAGCTGCGCGACGTGCCGTGGGACCAGGCCCTCGACCTGATCCTGCGCATCAACGGGCTCGACTACGTGCTCGAGAACAACGTCCTGCGGGTGGCGCCGACCTCCAAGCTGGCCTCGGAGAAGTCGGCCCGCGCCGCCTTCGAGCGCGAGCAGGAGCTGGCGAAGCCGCTCAAGACGGTGGTCAAGCCGCTGTCCTACTCGAGTGCGCAGGAGGTGTCCGACCTCCTCACCACCGAATCCTACCTGCTCTCCGACCGCGGCTCGGTGGTGGTTGACGAGCGCACCAACAAGCTCATCATTCGCGACGTGGTCGACCGGGTCGAGGGCATCCTCAGGCTGATCGAAACCCTCGATCAGCCGACCCCGCAGGTGGTGGTCGAGGGGCGAATCGTGGAGACCACCAAGCGGTTCGCGCGCGAGCTCGGCGTCGACTGGGGCTTCCACTCGATCATGGACGCCGAGCACGGCAACGACACCGGCCTCGAGTTCCCGAACTCGATCGAGGGCGACGGTCGCGTGAACCTCGCGCGCGGCAACGCCGGCGTGATCGCGTTCACGTTCGCCGACATCCTCAACACCTTCAACCTCGACTTTCTGCTGAGCGCGTCCGAGCTTGATGGCCTTCTGAAGATCGTGTCGACGCCGCGGGTCACCACCCAGAACCTGCAGAAGGCGACCATCCGCTCGGGCTACCAGCTTCCGGTTCAGACCATCGCCAACAATACGGTGACCGTGCAGTACGTCGACGCCACCCTCAAGCTCGAGGTGACGCCGCAGATCACCGCCGAGGGCACGGTCAACCTCATGATCAACCTCAAGAAGCAGGATCCGGACTTCTCGGGCGCCATCACCGGGTCGGTCAGCAACAACGTCCCCATCTTCACTCGCGACGTGGAGACCCAGCTGCTGGTCCGCGACGGCGGCACCACGGTGATCGGCGGCATCTACCAGATGAACGATCAAAACAACCAGAACGGCGTCCCCGGGCTGAACAAGATCCCGGTGCTCGGATGGTTGTTCAAGAACGACCTCACCTCGTTGCGTCACGACGAGCTCTTGATCTTCATCACACCGCGGATCGTGAAGTACTAGGGGAGGATGAAATGAAGCGCATTCCCCAGATTTGCATCCTCGCGGCGCTGGCGCTGCTGGCGGCCTCGTGCGGCGGCAACTCGACGCTCGACGACACCGAGTCCGCGGTGGTGCTGACGGTCGAGGTGGAGCTGTACAACCCGGAGATCGACATCTGCGGCGCCGCCGGGGTGGACGTGTCGATCGAGAAGCTGAACATCTTCTCGAACCCCAAGGATCCGGGCGGCACCCTGGGCACGAACAACGACGTCAACCTCGAGCGCTGGGTGATCACGCCCTCGCGCTCGGACGGCGGCACCACGGCGTCGCCGGAGTGGGCGATCGACCAGGGCATCTTCGTGGCGGCCGACGGCGAGGCCAACCTCGAGAACTGGCGCGTCTATCCCGCCGAGTTCTTCCTCGAGCTGCCGCTGTCGAACCTGCTGATCGAGAACGGCGGCGTCGACCCGGAGACCGGCAACCGGAACATCCGCCAGACGCTGCGRCTCGAGATCTTCGGCCGCACGGTGTCCGGCAAGGCGGTGAGCACGGTGCCGATCAACATCGCCTTCAACTTCTTCTGCGTCAGTCCGTGAACTGAGGGGAGTCAGGTGCCATGAAGAAGCTCATCTACACCATCGCACTCTTCGGGCTCGTGGTGATGACCGCGTGCTCCGGTGACAGCCCCTCATCGCAGCCCGTCCCGACCGTGGTCCCGGACGAGTGGGCGATCTCGAGCCTCGCGGTGAGCGACCCCACCCCGGACATCGGCGCCACCATCCTGGTCGACGCGCACGTCCAGAAGAACGGTGTCGACGCGCCCAACGGCACGTCGGTGGAGTTCCTGGCGTCCGGCGGGCAGTTCGTCAACGGCACCACCGAGGCAACGGTGAGCACCGTGAGCGGCCACGCTGCGGTTCAGTTCGTCGCCGAGGCCTCCGGCAACTACCTCATCCAGGCGCGCGTGCGCGCGGTCACCCGCCAGGTGACGGTGACGTACCGCGACCCCGACACTGATGAGGAGCTCGTGATCGACCTGCCGCTGGTGCCCAACATCGGCTCGTTCGACGGCGGCGAGACGGTCTTCCTGCGCGGCTCCGGCGTCCGCAGCCCGGTCGAGGTCACCTTCGATGTGCAGGGGGTGCTCTTCCCGGCCGCCATCGTCGAGATCCTCGAGAGCGACCCGCTGTCCGCTCCCGGCCAGATCGAGGTCACGACGCCCCTGATCGCGGGCATCGACCGCACGGTGGACCAGGTCGCTGACGTCATCGTCAAGCGTGGCGTCGGCACGGCCAGCGAGCAGATGATCACCCTCCACAACGCGTTCACCTTCCTGGCGGGCGTCGAGCCGCCCACTGCGCCGGTGATCTACGG
>PQAJ01000093.1 GCA_003105185.1 Holophagae bacterium | reverse complement strand
GCGCCGGCTCGATCACCGAGATCCTGGAGTAAGAGATGGCCAGCGACAAGATCCGGATCCGTTTGAAGGCGTACGACTACCGGCTCCTCGACCAGTCGGCGACCGAGATCGTGGATACCGCGCAGCGCACCGGGGCGCGCATCGCGGGGCCGATCCCGCTGCCGACCCACATCCAGCGGTTCACCGTGCTGCGGTCGCCCCACGTCGACAAGAAGTCGCGGGAGCAGTTCGAGATCCGCACTCACAAGCGCCTGCTCGACATCCTCGAGCCGACCCAGCAGACCATCGACGCTCTGATGAAGCTCGAGCTGCCGGCCGGTGTGGACGTCGAGATCAAGGCCTACGGCGCGAGGTGACGGCGATGGTACGCGGAATTCTCGGCAAGAAGGTGGGCATGACCCAGATCTTCGATGACGAGGGCCGGGTCATCCCGGTGACCGTCATCGAGGCCGGCCCGTGCGTGGTCGTGCAGCGCAAGACCGGTGAGCGCGACGGCTACCAGGCGGTGCAGCTGGGCCTCGTCGAGCGCGCTCCCCGCCGCAATGCGCCGAAGCCCCTGCAGGGGCACTTCGGGAAGGCCGGCGTGCCGCCGACGCGGCTGCTCGGCGAGGTCCCGGTCGACGCCGACGATGCGGCCAAGCCCGGCGACTCGGTGCTGGCCGACATCTTCGCCGTCGACGAGCGGGTGCACGTCATCGGTCGCTCGAAGGGTCGCGGCTTCCAGGGCGTGATCAAGCGCCACGGCTACAAGGGCGGTCGGGCGACCCACGGCTCGATGTTCCATCGCGCTCCCGGCTCGATCGGCGCCTCGGCCGACCCGTCGCGGGTCTACCCGGGCACCCGGCTGCCGGGTCACATGGGCGACGCCCGGGTCACGGTCAAGAACGCAAAGGTTGTCAAGGTCGACACCGACCGCAACCTCCTTTTCATCAAGGGCGGCGTTCCGGGCGCTCGGAACAGCTACGTCCGCATCGTCAAGGTGACGTGAGGGGAGGGGGGGTCATGAAACTCGATGTCAGGAACTGGGACAACGAGGTCGTCGGAGCGGTTGAGCTCCCGGACGGCCTGTTCGCTCGCGAGGTGAGCGAGCACCTGGTCTGGGAGGTGGTTCGCGCCTACCTCGACGGCCAGCGCCGGGGCACCCACAAGGTCAAGGGCCGCGGTGAGGTGGCCGGGACCGGGGTCAAGCCCTGGAAGCAGAAGCATACCGGGCGCGCGCGCGCCGGCTCCCGCCGGTCGCCGCTGTGGCGGTCGGGCGGCACCGTTCACGGACCGGTGCCCCGCTCCTATGCCAAGAAGGTGAACCGCAAGGCCCGGCGGGCTGCGCTCTATGGCGTGCTCTCCCAGCGCGCCGCCGAGGGCCGCCTGGTGGTGCTCGACTCGCTGCAGCTCGACGAGCCCCGGACCAAGGGCTTTACAGAGCGGCTGGCGCGGCTCGGCATCGCGGGCGAAACCGTGCTGCTGGTCGACGGCCTCGAGAACCTCAACCTCCACCTGGCGAGCCGCAACCGGCCCAATGTGACGATGCTCGACGCGGCCTCGCTGAACGCCTACGAGGTCCTCAACCACCGCTGGATTCTGGCCTCCGAGCCCGCCGTGAAGTCGTTGGCGGAGGTGACGCCATGAAGCCGCGCGAGATCATCCTGCGCCCGCTGATCACCGAGAAGACCACGGTGATGCAGGAACGCGAGAACACGGTCTGCTTCGAGGTCAACCGCCGCGCCAACAAGATCCAGGTGCGGAAGGCCGTCGAGGAGCTGTTCGACGTCCGCGTGACCGAGGTCAACATCGTCAACCGCAAGGGCAAGCCGATGATGCGGTATGGCCGCGTCGTCGCGCACCGCCCGGCAACCCGCAAGGCGTACGTGACGCTCGCCCCGGGTTCGAAGACGCTCGAGTTCTTCGAGGGAATCTGAGGAGACCGCCATGGGCACCCGCGGCTACAAACCGACGTCTCCCGGTCGCAGGTTCGTGACCGGATCGGACTTCGCCGAGATCACCGAGACTCGGCCGCTGAAGAAGCTGACCAAGGGCAAGACCAGGTCGTCGGGCCGCAACTCGGACGGCCACATCACCTCGCGGCATCGCGGCGGCGGACACAAGCGCCGCTTGAGGACGCTCGATTTCCGGCGCGACAAGATCGATGTCCTGGCCGTGGTGGCGACGATCGAGTACGACCCCAATCGCTCGGCCAACATCGCCCTGCTGCACTACGTGGACGGCGAGAAGCGTTACATCCTGGCGCCGTCCGGCCTCAAGCCGGGCGACAAGGTCGTCTCCGGGACCCGGGTCGACGTTCGCTCCGGCAACGCAATGCCGATCGGCAACATCCCGCTCGGCACCCTGGTCCACAACCTCGAGCTCAAGCCCGGCAAGGGCGGGCAGATGGTGCGCTCGGCCGGGACCTCGGCCCAGATCATGGCCAAGGAAGGCAAGTACACCACCGTCCGCATGCCCTCGGGTGAGATGCGGATGGTGCTGTCGGCCTGCATGGCGACTATCGGCCAGGTCGGAAACGCCGAGCAGAGCAACATCAAGATTGGCAAGGCGGGCCGCTCGCGCTGGCTCAATGTCCGGCCGCAGACGCGCGGCACGGCCATGAACCCGGTCGACCACCCGCACGGCGGCGGCGAGGGCCGCAACAAGGGACGCCACCCGGTGTCGCCGTGGGGCTGGCCCACCAAGGGCGCGAAGACCCGCAAGAAGCAGGCTTCCGATCGCTTGATCGTGGCCCGGCGTCGGAAGTAGGGGAGGGAGACATGGCTCGATCAGTTCACAAGGGACCGTTCGTGGACGACCACCTGGCCAAGAAGGTGGACTCGCTCGGCGCCGCCGGCGACCGCCGGGTCATCAAGACCTGGTCGCGGCGGTCCACGATCACTCCCCTCATGGTCGGTCACACCATCGCCGTCCATAACGGCCACAAGTTCGTCCCGGTCTACGTGACCGAGAACATGGTCGGTCACAAGCTCGGCGAGTTCGCTCCGACGCGGACGTTCCGCGGCCACAGCGGCAAGAAGGAGCGGGGGGCGTAGGGGGTCAGGATGGAATCACGAGCAAAGCTTCGGTACTATCGCTCCTCGCCCCGCAAGGTGCGCCTGCTCGCCGACATGGTGCGCGGCCACGCGGTGGAGCCGGCTCTGACGTCGCTGCGGCTGAGTGACAAGCACGCGGCGCACGACGTGGCGAAGGTGGTGCGGTCGGCGCTGGCCAACCTGGAGCAGAYCCAGCCCGGCGTCGACGTCGACAAGGTGTTCATCCGCACCATCACGGTCGACGAGGGGCCRCGGCTGCGCCGCGGCCGGCCGGCTTCGAAGTGGGTGCGGATGCACCGCATTTTGAAGCGGATGTGCCACATCACCGTCGAGCTCGCGGTSSRGGAATCGTAGGGAGGTCGCAGTGGGACAGAAGACGCATCCGTATGGCTTTCGCCTCGGATACAACAACACCTGGCGYTCACGGTGGTACGCCGGCGGCAAAGCCTACGCCAACCTGCTGCACGAGGACCTGCAGCTTCGGGATGAGCTCCACCGGCGACTCTCGAACGCGGCGGTGAGCGCGATCGACATCGAGCGCGCCGCCAACAAGCTGCGCGTCAACATCCTGTCGGGCCGGCCGGGGATCATCATCGGGCGCAAGGGGGCCGAGGTCGACAAGCTGCGCGACGACTTGATGCGCCGCTACGGCCAGGACATACACATCAACATCCAGGAGATTCAGCGCCCGGAGATCGACTCGCACCTGATCGCGCAGAATGTGGCGCGACAGCTCGAGCGGCGCATCGCCTACCGCCGCGCGATGAAACGGGCGATCGAGAACGCGCTGCGCTTCGGCGCCCAGGGGATCAAGATCCGCTGCGCCGGCCGCCTCAACGGGGCCGAGATCGCGCGTTCCGAGTGGTACCAGCAGGGGCGGCTGCCGCTGCACACCCTCAAGGCCGATATCGACTACGGAACCGAGACCGCGTTCACCACCTACGGCGCGATCGGCGTCAAGGTCTGGGTGTACCGGGGCGAGCGCTACCGGGCGCGTTCGGTGCGCGGGCGCCTGTAGGAGTCGTGCCATGTTGATGCCGAAGAAGGTCAAGTATCGGAAGCAGCAGCGCGGCAGCAACCGCGGCGTGGCCACGCGCGGCGCCACCATCTCGTTCGGAGATTACGGGCTGCAGGCCACCGAGCGGGGCTGGGTCACGGCGCGCCAGATCGAGGCCGCCCGAATCGCGATGACCCGCCATGTCAAGCGCGGCGGCAAGATCTGGATCCGGGTCTTTCCGGACAAGCCGATCACCAAGAAACCGCTCGAGACCCGCATGGGTAAGGGCAAGGGCAACCCCGAGGAGTGGGTGGTGGTGGTCAAACCGGCGCGGATTCTGTACGAGATGGAGGGCGTCACCGAGGAGGTGGCCCGCGAGGCGTTGCGGCTGGCGGCGCACAAGCTCCCCATCAAGACCCGGTTCGTGAGCAGGGGAGGGTCGCCATGAAGGTGAAGGAGATCCGCGAGCGCTCGGACGACGAGCTCCGCAAGCAACTCGGGGACCTCGAGGAGCAGCTGTTCAAGCTGCGCTTCCAGAAGTCCACCGGACAGATCGAGAACCCGCAGAAGATGCGTGAGGTCCGCAAGGACATGGCCCGCGTGCTGACGGTGATCAACCAGCGGGCGAAGCAGGAGAGGAACCCATGAGCGACGCGACGGCCACCCACCGCAAGACCACCAAGGTCGGAGTGGTCACCTCGAACGCCGCCGACAAGTCGGTGGTGGTGAAGGTGGAGAACTTCGTCATGCACCCCCTGTACCACAGGTTCGTGCGGACGACCTCGAAGTTCATGGCGCACGACGAGGACAACACCTGCAACGCCGGTGACCGCGTGCTGATCGAGGAGTGCCGCCCCGTGTCGCGCCGCAAGCGCTGGCGCGTGCGCAAGGTCCTCGAGCGCGCGGAGTGAGGGAGGCGACGCCATGATCCAGATGGGAACGATGCTCAACGTGGCGGACAACTCCGGGGCGCGCAAGCTCCAGGCAATCCGCCAGCTGGGTGGCTCCTCGGCGCCCCGCTACGCCGGTATCGGCGACATCGTGGTGTGCTCGGTCAAGGAGGCGGCGCCCGATTCGGACATCAAGAAGGGCACGGTCGTCAAGGCGGTCGTGGTGCGCACCAGGATGCGGACGCGCCGGCGCGACGGCTCCTACATCAAGTTCGACGAGAACGCCGCGGTGCTCGTCAACGCCGAGCACGATCCGATCGGGACCCGGGTGTTCGGGCCGGTCGCCCGCGAGCTGCGCGAGCGCCGGTTCATGAAGATCGTGTCCCTGGCCCCCGAAGTGATCTAGGAGGCGTCATGAAGATCAGGAAAGGTGACACCGTCGAGGTCATTTCCGGCAAGGACGCTGGCAAGCGAGGCCGCGTCCTGGTCGTCGATCCCGGCCGGCAGCGCGTGGTGATCGAGGGCGTGCACATGATCAAGCGCCACACCAAGCCCAACCCGCAGCGCCGGGTCCAGGGCGGGGTCGTGGAGCGTGAGGCGCCGATCCACGTCTCGAACGTGATGGTGATTTCACCGGACAGCGGTCGGCCGACCCGCGTCGGCTACAAGATCCTCGAGGACGGCCGCAAGGTCCGGGTGACCAAGACAGACGGCGCGATTCTCGACCGTTAGGAGGGACGATGGCGCGCTTGCTCGAGACGTACAACAAAGAGGTCTTCCCGAAGCTCCAGAAGGAGTTCGGGCTGTCCAACCCGATGCAGGTGCCGAGGCTGACCAAGATCACCTGCAACATCGGCATCGGCGAGGCATCCCGCAACGCCAAGCTGCTCGACATGGCGATGGAGCAGCTCACCAACATCACCGGGCAGCGTCCGGTGCTGCGGCGCGCCCGCAAGTCGATCGCCGCGTTCAAGCTGCGGGAGGGCGCGCCGGTCGGCGTCAAGGTGACGCTGCGGCGCGATCGGATGTACGAGTTCCTCGATCGGCTGATCTCGATCGGGCTGCCCCGCGTCCGTGACTTCCGCGGGGTCAACCGGAGTTCGTTCGACGGTCGCGGCAGCTACACCATCGGGATTCGGGACATCCTGATCTTCCCGGAGGTCGACTACCAGAAGGTCGAAGGCACGATCGGCATGAACATCACCATCACCACCTCGGCGCCGACCGACGACCAGGCCCAAGCGCTCCTGGCCGCTCTCGGCATGCCGTTCACGCGCTCCTAGGGAGGCACCGTGGCAACCAAGTCTGCGATCGCAAAGACTCTGAGAAAGCGGAAGTTCAAGATCCAGCATCGCAACCGATGCCGGGTGTGCGGGCGGCCGCGCGGCTACATGCGGAAGTTCCAGCTCTGTCGGATCTGCTTCCGGAAGCTCGCCCTCGAGGGCTACCTTCCGGGCGTGACCAAGGCGAGTTGGTGAGGGGGTCGCCATGAGCATGACAGATCCGATCTCGGATATGCTGACCCGCATCCGCAACGCCACCACGGTGCGTCACGACCGGACCGACGTGCCGGCGTCGAAGATGAAGCTGGAGATCGCCAAGATCCTCAAGCAGGAGGGCTTCATCCGCACCTTCAAGCTGCTCGAGGAGGGCCCGCAGGGGCTGATCCGCATCTACCTGAAGTACGCCGAGGACGGCGAGCCGGTGATCCACGGGCTGCGGCGCGTGTCGACGCCGGGCCGCCGGGTCTATCGCGCGGCCGACGACCTGCCCAAGGTGCAGAACGGGCTCGGCGTCGCGGTGGTGTCCACCAACCGCGGGGTGCTCACCGACGAGCAGGCGCGGGGGCTTCGGGTCGGCGGCGAGGTCCTGTGCGAGGTCTGGTAGGGGGATGACATGTCACGAATCGGAAGAAAGCCCATCCAGATCCCGAGCGGGGTCGAGGTTTCGGTCGGCGGCCGGGACGTCCGGGTCAAGGGCCCCAAGGGAACCTTGACCGTGGGCCTGCTGCCGGGGGTCAACGCCGCGGTCGCCGACGGTGCCCTCAATCTGACCCGCGACGACGACGAGCGGCACACCCGCTCCTACCACGGGCTGCTCCGGGCGCTGCTCGCGAATGCGGTGACCGGGGTCGCCAACGGCTGGACTAAGGAGCTCGAGATCGTCGGCATCGGGTACCGCGCGGAGAAACGCGGCAGTTCGGTGGTGTTCAACCTCGGCCACTCGCATCCGATCGACTTTGCGGTCCCCGCGGGGATTGACATCGACGTTGATGCCAAGGCCAACCGGCTGGTGGTCCGCGGCATCGACCGCCAGCAGGTCGGCCAGGTGGCGGCCGACATCAGGGCCCTGCGGCCACCCGAGCCCTACAAGGGCAAGGGCGTCCGTTATCTGGGCGAGAGGATCCGGTCCAAGGCCGGCAAGCAGGGAGCGACGGCATGAGTCCGATGAATGATCGCAAGCAGCGCCGCCAGCGGATGAAGCGCCGGTACCGCGGGGTCGTCCGGGGCAGTTCGCAGCGTCCGCGCCTCACCGTGTTCCGCAGCCTGCGCTACCTGTACGCGCAGGTCATCGACGACGATCGCGGCGTGACGCTGGCCGCGGCGTCGACGCTCGACAAGGCGACCGCCGGCGACCTGAAGTCGACCGGGAACGTGGCCGCCGGCAAGCGGCTCGGGGCGGTGATCGCCGAGCGCGTCAAGGGCCAGGGCATCTCGAGCGTGGTCTTTGACCGGGGCGGTTTCAAGTACCACGGTGTGATTCGTGCCATCGCGGATGGCGCCCGTGAAGCGGGCCTCAAGTTCTGAAGGACGGGCAGACGATGAATCAGCAGACCGAGCTCACCGAGACCGTAGTCCACATCAACCGCGTGGCCAAGGTGGTCAAGGGGGGAAAGAACTTCTCCTTCTCCGCGGTGGTCGTCGCCGGTGACGGTGCCGGCAGCGTGGGGTACGGAACGGGCAAGGCGCGGGAGGTTCCCCCCGCGATCCAGAAGGCCACCGAGCAGGCGAAGCGCGACATGGTCCGCGTGCCCCTGGTCGGCGGCACCGTGCCGCACCTGGTGTGGGGCCGCTGGGGCGCCACCCGGGTCCTCCTGCGCCCGGCCTCGCCCGGAACCGGCGTGATCGCCGGCGGCGGCGTGCGGGCGGTGATGGAGTCGGCCGGTGTGCAGGACGTTCTGACCAAGATCGTCGGCAGCCGCAACCCCTTCAACGTCGTGCGCGCCACGTTCGATGCGCTTGCAAACCTGATGACCAGCGAACAGGTGCGCCGCCTGCGCGGCACCGAGCCCGGTGGAGCCGGCGCGGACGTGATCGACGACGACACCAACGGTGACCAGGGCGTGCTGCCCGTCGTTCTCGACGACGCGATCGCGGCGGTCGTCGACAAGGAGGATGACGCGTCATGACCGCCGACAAGAAGACCAAGTCCGGCGCCGAAGGCGCCGAGGACGTGAAGCCGACCGCCAAGAAGGCGGCGGCCACCAAGAAGGTCGCTGCCACGAAGCCCGCTGCCAAGAAGGTCGCTGCCGAGAAGCCGGCGGCTGAGAAGAAGCCCGCGGCGAAGAAGCCCGCCACCAAGAAGGCGGCCGTGGCCAAGGACGAGCCGGTGGCGGTGGCGCCACAGCCGGCAGGCGCCGCGGCCGAGGCGATCGCGGCGATCGAGGAGATGGCCGCAACCGCCAAGCCCGCCGCGAAGAAGGCCGCTGCCAAGAGGGCGAGCACGAGCCGGCTCCGGATCACCCAGGTGCGCAGCCAGATCGGGTTCGCCAGGGCGCAGCGCAAGGTGCTGGCGGGCCTCGGCCTGGGCCGGATCGGAAAGTCGGTGCTGCGGCACGACGACCCCTGCATCCGCGGCATGGTGGCCAAGGTGGCCCACCTGGTGAGAGTCGAGGAAGTGGAGGCGTGACCATGGAACTGCACACTCTGAAGCCCGCACCAGGTGCCACGCGCACCCGCCGCCGGGTCGGTCGCGGCCCGGGCTCGGGCGCCGGCAAGACCGCCGGCAAGGGCCACAAGGGCCAGAAGTCGCGCAGCGGCTACGCGCGCCGATTCGGATTCGAGGGCGGGCAGATGCCGCTCGTTCGTCGGCTCCCCAAGCGGGGCTTCACCAACAACTTCCGGGTCGAGTTCCAGGTCGTCAACCTGCGCGACCTCGAGCGGGAGTTTGGTGACGGCGACGTGGTGTCCCCCGCGGCGCTGGTCGAAAAGGGACTGGCCCGCAAGGGCGCGAAGCCGGTGAAGATCCTCGGCAGCGGCGCGCTGACCAAGAAGCTGAGCGTCAAGGCCCACAAGTTCTCGACCTCCGCGCAGGCCTCGATCGAGAAGGTCGGCGGAAGCTGTGAGGTGGTGTCGCTGTGATGATCGATAGCTTCCGGAACATCTACGCGATCCCGGACCTGCGCAAGCGGGTGTTCTTCACCTTTGCCCTGCTGGCGGTCTACCGCGTCGGCGCTCACATCCCGATCCCGGGCGTGGACCCGCTGGCGCTGCAGGAATTCTTCAAGGCCGCAGCCGGGACGGTGCTCGGCTTCCTCAACCTGTTCTCCGGCGGCGCGCTCGGCCGGATGACGATCTTCGCGCTCGGCATCATGCCGTACATCTCGGCGTCGATCATCCTGCAGCTGCTGACCGTGGTCTGGCCCTACCTCGAGAAGCTGTCGAAGGAGGGCGAGCTGGGACGGCGCAAGATCACCCAGTGGACCCGCTACGGAACGGTCGTGCTGTCGATCATCCAGTCGCTCGGCATCTCGTTCTTCCTGGAGCGGCAGAACGCCCCGGGCGGGGCGCCGCTGGTGCCCGAGGACATCAAGGGGTGGGGCTTCCGGATGCTCACGGTGCTCACCCTGACCACCGGCACCGCGTTCGTGATGTGGCTCGGCGAGCAGATCTCCGAGCGCGGGATCGGCAACGGCATCTCGCTGATCATCTTCGCCGGCATCGTGGTCGACCTGCCGGCCGCGATCTTCCAGACCGTGACCAGCATCCAGACCGGCGCCATGAGCATCCTGACAGTGGCGCTGCTGATCGTCTTCATGGTCCTGGTGGTGGCGGCGATCGTCTACATGGAGCGTGCCCAGCGCCGGATCCCGATCCAGTACGCGAAGCGCGTGGTCGGCCGCCGGGTGTACGGCGGCCAGAGCACCTACCTGCCGCTGCGCCTGAACACCGGCGGTGTGATCCCGGTGATCTTCGCGGCGTCGATCCTGTCGTTCCCGCAGACCCTCGGTCAGATGTTCGAGAACCGCTGGCTGCAGCGCATCACCGAGGCGCTCGCCTGGGGCGAGCCGCTCTACAACCTGGTCTACTTCAGCGCCATCATCTTCTTCTGCTACTTCTACACCTCGATCATCTTCAACCCCGAGGACACCGCCGAGAACATGCGCAAGTACGGCGGCTTCATCCCGGGGATCCGCCCCGGCAAGCGGTCGGCCGAGTTCATCGACAAGATCCTCACCAGGATCACGCTGGTCGGGTCCATCTATCTCGCGCTGGTGGCGATCCTGCCGGAGATCCTGATCGCCGGGTTCAAGGTGGCCACCATCCCGGTGGTCGGACCGACCCTCGACGCCTTCCTGCCGAGGTGGTTCACCCAGGGTCTCGGCGTGCCGTTCTACTTCGGCGGCACCTCGCTGCTGATCGTGGTCGGCGTGGCCATGGACACGGTGACGCAGATCGAGTCACAGCTCGTGATGCGCCACTATGACGGCTTCATGCGCCGCGGCCGCATCCGCGGGAGGCGTGGATGACGGCGACCTACTCGAGCCTCAGCCTGGTGCTGCTCGGCCCGCCGGGGTCGGGCAAGACCACGCAGGCGAGGGCGCTGGCGGACGCCTATCAGCTGCCGCTGATCTCGACGCGCGAGATGCTGGAGGCCGAGATCGAGGGTGACTCCTCGGTCGGCCGCCAGATCGAGCCCGGGATCAAGCGCGGCGAGCTGGTGTCCGACSRCGTGATGAGCTCCATCATYCTGCAGCGTCTCGATCGCAGGGACTGCAGGCGGGGCTTCATCCTCGACGGGTACCCGCGGACCGCGGGCCAGGCGTCGCTGCTCGACGGCATYCTCGCCGAGCTCGGCCGGACGATCGACCGCGTCGTGCTGCTCGACCTGCCCGAAGAGGAGGCGCTGCGGCGGCTCGAAGCGGCCGAGCCCGCGGCCGCGATCCACGAGCGTTTCCAGGTCTGGCGCGACCACGCGCCGGCCCTGATCGAGTCGTACAGAAATCGTGGCCTGCTGCTGGAGGTCGACGGGGCCGATCCGGAGACCCAAGTGCGGGGGGCGGTGATGCAGGCCGTGGGTGCTCCGGTCGGGGTATGATCTTTCTCAAGTCTCCCAGCGAGCTGGACGCGCTCGAGCGCGCCAACCGCCTGGTTCACACGGTCCTCCGGACCGTGCGGGCGGTGGCGGCGCCCGGAGTGTCCACGCTCGAGCTGGACGAGCTGGCCGAGGAGACGATCCGGCAGCACGGCGGCGCCGCGGCGTTCAAGGGCTACCGGGGCTTCCCCGCGACCCTGTGCACGTCGATCAACGACGTCATCGTGCACGGCATCCCGAGCCGCTCGACCCGCCTCGCCGAGGGCGACATCTTGAGCGTCGACTGCGGCGTGCTGCTCGACGGCTTCTACGGCGACGCCGCGACGACCTTCGGGATCGGCAAGGTGGCCGCCGGGGCGAAGCGCCTGATGGAGACGGCGCGTCAGTGCCTCGACGACGGGGTGGCGGCGGTGGCGCCCGGCGGGCGGCTCGGCGACGTCGGCGCGGCGGTCCAGGCGCGGGCCGAGGGGAAGGGCTTCGGAGTGGTGCGCGAGTTCGTGGGCCACGGCATCGGCCGTTCCCTGCACGAGGACCCGCAGGTGCCGAACTATGGGCTCCCGGGCCACGGCCAGGTGATGAGGCCCGGGCTGGTGATTGCGATCGAGCCGATGATCACGGCCGGCAGCTGGCGGGCCCGGATCGACGCGGACGGGTGGACAGCGAGGACCGAAGACGGTAAACTCGCCGCCCATTTTGAGTACTCGGTAGCCGTGACTGCAGACGGCCGCCGAGTGCTCGGTGTGGATGGGGAGGGTTGATGGCCAAGGAGGAAGCGATTGAAGTGGTCGCGACGGTGATCGAGCCGCTCCCGAACGCGATGTTTCGGGTCGAGCTCGAGAACGGTCACGAGGTGCTGGCCCACATTTCGGGCAAGATGCGCAAGCACTTCATTCGGATTCTCCCGGGAGACAAGGTGTTGGTGGAGCTTTCCCCGTATGACCTGAGTCGGGGACGGATCACCTACCGGTACAAGTAGGGGGCGGCGATGAAAGTTCGTCCATCAGTGAAACGTATGTGTTCCAAGTGCAAGATGATCCGCCGCCAGGGCGTGATTCGGGTGATCTGCGAGAACCCGAAGCACAAGCAGCGGCAAGGCTGAGCAGGAGGCGAGACGTGGCACGCATCGCGGGTGTGGACCTGCCGTCCGGCAAGCGCGCAGACATCGGTTTGACCTATATCTACGGGATCGGGCGCAGCCGCGCCAGGAAGATCCTGGAGAAGGCGAACGTCGATGACGGCATCAAGGTCAGAGACCTGTCCGAGGACGAGATCCTGCGCATCCAGCGCGTGATCCAGGAGGAGGGCGGTGTCGAAGGTGACCTCCGCAAGGAGGTCGCGATGAACATCAAGCGCCTCATCGAAACCGGCAGCTACCGGGGGATCCGCCATCGGCGCGGACTGCCGACACGCGGCCAGCGAACCCACACCAACGCCCGCTCGCGGAAGGGCCCGCGGCGCCAGGCGGTGGCCGGCAAGAAGAAGGCCGGCAAGAAGTAGACGGGAGTTCAAGGTATGGCGAAGGATCGCAAGGCCGTACGGAAGACGCGACGCGAGCGGAAGGCTGTTCCCCACGCCGTCGCGAACATCCACGCCACGTTCAACAACACCATCGTCAGCTTCGCGGACCCGACCGGCCACGTCCTGTGCTGGTCGTCCGGCGGCCGCATCGGGTACAAGGGCTCCCGCAAGGGCACGCCGTACGCGGCGCAGCTGGCGGCCAAGAACGCTGCCGAGCAGGCGCAGGATCACGGGGTCCGCAGCGTCGACGTCCGCGTCAAGGGCCCGGGGCCGGGCCGCGAGTCGGCGATCCGCGCGGTCGCCGCGAGCGGTCTCGACATCAGGAGCATCCGCGACGTGACGCCGATCCCGCACAACGGTTGCCGCCCGCCGAAGCGGCGCAGGGTCTGAAGGAGCGAGCCGTGGCACGATACAGAGGTCCTGTCTGTCGGCTGTGCCGCCGTGAGGGCATGAAGCTGTTCCTCAAGGGCGAGCGCTGCTACAAGGAGAAGTGCGCGATCGAGCGTCGCAACGCGCCGCCTGGCCAGCACGGCGGGATGCGCCGCCGCAAGGTGCGCGCCTACGGGCTCCAGCTGCGCGAGAAGCAGAAGCTGCGCCGCGTGTACGGCATGCTCGAGGGCCAGTTCCGGCGGTCCTTCGCCGAGGCCAACCGGCGCAAGGGCGTGACCGGCGAGACGCTGCTGCAGTTGCTTGAGCTGCGCCTGGACAACGTCGTCTACGCGATCGGCTTCGCGACCTCGCGCAGCCAGGCCAGGCAGCTGGTCCGGCACGGTCACATCGAGGTCAACGGTCGCCGCGTCAACATCCCTTCCTTCCGGGTGCGCGCGGGCATGCAGATCAGCGTGCTCGAGAAGAGCCGGAAGAACCAGCTGATCAAGGAAGCGATCGAGTTCGCCCAGGGCCGTGGTGTGCCGTCGTGGCTCGAGTTGGACGCCGCCGCCCTGCAGGGCAAGGTTGTCGAGCTGCCGGTCCGAGAGGACATCAGGGTCCCGATTCAGGAACAGCTCGTCGTCGAGCTCTACTCTCGATAGCTTGGAGGCCGCATGATCTGGCACGAGTTCCAGAGACCATCGCAGGTCCAGTCCGACGACGAGGAGCGCAGCGACTCGTTCGGGCGTTTCCTGGCGCAGCCCTTCGAACGCGGCTGGGGAACCACCGTTGGCAACGCCCTCCGGCGGGCGCTGCTGTCCTCGATCCCGGGCGGTGCCATCACCGCGGTCAAGATCGAAGGCGCCGACCACGAGTTCTCGGCGGTCCCGGGCGTGGTCGAGGACGTCACGGACATCATCCTCAACCTCAAGAAGATCCCGTTCAGGGTCCACGGCCAGGAGCCGATCTTCATGAGCCTCGACGCGCAGGGTCCGGGCGAGGTGACGGCCGGCCAGCTCGAGGGCTCCCACGCCGTCGAGGTGATCGACCCCAACGTCCACATCGCGACCCTGTCCGCGGACGGCGAGCTGCAGATGACGGTGCGGGTCGCGCCCGGCCGGGGCTACATCCAGGCCGAGGAGAACCAGACCGCCGACCTCGACGTCGGCTTCATTCCGGTCGACTCGGCGCACTCGCCGGTCCGCAAGGCCAATTTCCGGGTCGAGATGGCGCGGCTCGGCCGCATGACGAACTATGAGCGGCTCGTGATCGAGGTTTGGACCAACGGCACCATCCGCCCCGAGGAGGCGGTGAGCCAGGCCGCGCAGCTCGTCCAGGGGCACCTGGACATCTACAGCCGGCTGGCGGTTGTCGAGGACGTCGAGACCCCGGCGGCGGCCGACCGGCAGCCCCGCGAGGAGAGCATCCTCGACACCAGCATCGACTCGCTGGAGCTCTCGATCCGCTCCATGAACTGCCTGAAGAACGCCAACATCCGGACGCTGCGGGATCTCGTCAGCCGCTCCGAGCGGCAGATGGTCGAGATCCGCAACTTCGGCGAGAAGTCCCTGAAAGAGGTTCGCGAGAAGCTCGAGACCCTTGGTCTCGGGTTCGGGATGAACCTCGACATCTAAAGAGAAGGAAGACCGATGCGACACCGAGTCCAAGGCCGCAAGCTCGGGCGGACCACCGCCCACCGTAAGGCGCTGTTCAGGAATCAGCTGACGTCGCTGTTCACCCACGAGCGGATCGTCACCACGGTGGCGAAGGCGAAGGAGCTGCAGCCGCAGGCGGAGCGGATGGTGACCCTCGCCCGGACCGGCTCGCTCGCCGATCGGCGGCTGATCCTGAGAACGGTCCCGAACAAGGAGATCGTGCGGCGGCTGTTCGACGACATCGCGCCCCGCTTCGTCGACCGTCCCGGCGGCTACACCAGGATCATGCGTCTCGGACGCCGGCGGGGCGACGGAGCCGAGCTCGCCATCATCGAGTTCGTGGACTATGAGCCGAAGAAGCACGAGCCGGCCGCCGAGGGCAAGGAGAAGACATCCCTGATGGACCGCGCCAAGGGGATGTTCGGCGGTGGCGCCAAGGCCGACAAGGGCGAGGCCGCTGAGGCCGCCGAGGTCGCGGAGGCCGAGGTCGCGGCGGATCAGGCCGAGGAGCCCAAGCCCAGCAAGGGCTGACCGCGGCCACGATCCCATCGAGGCATTCAACGCCGCGCCCTCGGGCGCGGCGTTTTGTGTGCCCGCTTCCGTTCCCGTTCCCGTTCCCGTTCCCACTCGTTCGCTCCGTCCTCGAGGGCGCTTCGCGACGGTCCTCTGAGGGCGCTCCCCGAGGGAGCCACCTTTGGCGATTTCGGGTCTCGAGCACCTCTTGAGGAAGAACGTCGTCCCGAAATCGCCAAAGATGGCACGCCCGCAGGACGCGCTCTCCTCGTACTCGCCTCGCCTCCCCCGGCACGGGCACGGGCGCGGAAGCGGATCCGGCCTCGCCTTCGGCTTCGCCGTGACACGAGCGGGCTTGGGCGGGTGCCCTAACCCCCAGCCGCTGGGTCGCGCGGAGGGGTGATGAGATCCGCGAAACTGACCCGCTCGAGCAGCTCCCGGCGGGACGACTCGGCGCTCCGCAGCACCTCGCCGAGCCTGCCCAGTGCGTCGGCCGGCGCGGTCGCAATCTGGCCGCCCGGCGCGGCGGCGACCTCGAGCGCCGCAGCGACGCTGAGCAGCTTCGCCTCGCGGCCGGGGACGAACGCGTTGCGCTTCGGCCCGGTGATGGCGAGCAGCCCGCCTTCGACCAGTCGGTCCGTCGCCCGCTGGGTGGCGCCGTGGCGCACGCCTAAGGCGCCCTCGATGTCGACCAACGTCGCCGGCGGCTCGCCCGCCGCCGCCCGCCGGTAGCACTCGGTCAGGATCGCCACCCCGGTCACCGCGGGGTCGACGTCGAGCCGGCGCTGTCCCTGGTGCTCGAGCTTCAGCGCCCGGAAGTTCTGGACGACGTATGAGACCTCGGCTCCGATCATCACCAGCTGCCAGAACGCAAACAGCGTGATCAGGAACAGCACCGCGAGGGTGGCCGAGCCGTAGATGAGGTTGATGTCCGGGAACACGTGGAGGTACCAGACGAAGACCAGGCGCAACAGCTCGAGGCCGACGGTGGCGAATACCCCGCCGGCGGCCGCCGCGCCGATCGAGACCTCGGTGTGGGGCGCGAGCCAGTAGACCATGGTCAGACCGAGAAGCGGGACCGCGAGCTGGATCAGCGACAGAACGGACCCCTGGCTCGGCGCCCACTGCTGATGCCTCATCCAGAGCAGGGCGGAGGAGCCGAGCCCGATCACCACCGGGCCCCAGAACACGAGCATGGTGAACGAGAACACCTTCTTGGCCGCGCTCCTCCTGGTGGCCACGTTCCAGATCTCGTTGAACGTGCGCTCGACCGTTTGGAAGAGCCGATAGGCGATGACCAGGAAGATCAGCGAGCTGATGTAGCCGAGGGTGGTCGCCCGGTCGACGAACCCGGTGAGGTGCTGGACGAGGCCGGCGTACTGCTCGCTGCCGGGCTGGTAGGGCAGGATCACGGTGGCCATCTCGACCAGCTGGTCAGGGCCGAACGGGAAGAAGGCACGGAACAGCGCGGCCGCCGTCGCCAGCAGTGGCACCAGGGAGAGCAGCGTGCCGTAGGCGAGAGCGGCCGAGCGGTCGACGCCGCGGTCGCTGCCGAACTCGCGGACCACGAAGACGACGCCGAGCCAGAAATTCCTCAGCCAGATCATGGTCAGACCTCGACGACGTCGCCCAGGTCGGGAATCTGCGGCCGCCAGCCGAACTCCTCGGCGAGTCGCGCCGCGAACGCCTGCTGGGCCTCGTACTCGCCATGGATCACGCACACCGTGTCGGGCTCGCGCTCGCGCCGGCGCAGCCAGGCCACCAGCTCGTCCGCGTCGGCGTGAGCCGACATCCCGGAGAGCAGCCGCACCGCGGCTCGGACCGGCACCCACTCGCCGTGGATCCGGATTTCCTGCTCGCCGTCGACCAGCCGGCGGCCCTTGGTGCCCTGTGCCTGGTAGCCGACGAAGAGCACCGTGTTCCTGGGGTCGGGCAGGCGCAGCTTGAGGTGGTGCAGGATGCGGCCGCCGGTGGCCATGCCGGACGCCGAGATGATGATCGCCGGCCCTTGGAGGTCGTTCAGCTTGCGCGACTCGCTCGAGGTCGGGGTGACGCCGAGGTTGGGCGGGAARATGGGGTTGATCTGCTCGGCGAAGTACTGCCGCATCTCGGCGTCGTGCTCGGCGCGGGCGCGGCTGTAGAGCGCGGTGGCCTCGATCCCCATCGGGCTGTCGAGCCAGAGCGGGATTTCGGGCAGCTCGCCCTCGACGAYCGCCTCGTGCAGCAGGTAGAGGAGCTCCTGGGTGCGGTCGACGGCAAAGGCAGGGATCACGATCACCCCGCCCCGGCCGAGGCCGGCCCTGATTTCCTCGACCAGGGCCGCGCGCGGGTCGCCGGCGGGGTGGTTCCGGTCGCCGTAGGTGCTCTCGATGAACAGCACGTCCGAGCCGGGGTAGGGCTCGGGATCGCGCAGGATGGGGACCCCGTGGCGCCCCACGTCGCCCGAGAAGTAGACGGACCGCCGGGCGCCGTCGCGCGCCTTGGTGTCGAGCTCGACCGCGGCCGCGCCGAGGATGTGACCCTGGCGCCGGAACCGGAAGCGGACGCCGGGGTGGAGCTCGTGCCAGGTCCCGAAGGGCACCGGCTCGAGCAGCCGGAGGGCGGCCATCGCATCCGCCATGCGGAACAGCGGCAGGGCGGGCTGGTGCTTGGAGTAGCCCTTGCGGTTGGCGTAGCGCGCCTCCTCCTCCTGGATGTTGGCGGCGTCCGGTAGTAGCACCCGCAGCAGGTCGAGGGTCGGCGGCGTGCAGTACACGGGGCCGGAGAAGCCCTGCCGGCACAGCCGCGGCAGGTAGCCGGAGTGGTCGATGTGGGCGTGGGTGATAACCACAGCGCCGAGCGTCTCGACCGGGTGCGGCAGCGGCGCCCAGTTGCGGCGCCGGTGTTCCGCGGGGCCCTGGAAGAGGCCGCAGTCGACGAGCGCCGCCTGCCGTTTCCACTGTAGGTGGTACTTGGAGCCGGTCACGCAGCGCCCGGCGCCGAGGACGGTGATGTCCATGAAATCCCCCGGGCCATCCTAGCGCGACGGCAAGCCGAAAGGGGAGGGGTTCCACCGCTCCCGTGCCGGCTTCTGTTCCCGCCACGCTCGTTCGCTCAGGCCTCGAAAGCGCCTCGCGCCCGTCCCCTGGAGGCGCTCCCCGAGGGAGCCACTTTTGGCGATTTCGGGTCTTGAGTGCTCCCTCAGGAAGGACATCGTCCCGAAATCGCCGAAGATGGCACGCCCGCAGGATGCGCTTTCCGCGTACTCGCCTCGGGTGGCCGGCGCGGGCTCGGGCGCGGAAGCGGGCGGGGGCGCGGAATCTGGCAGCTCGCTTTACTGGATCGGGAGTCGCCCGTAGAATGGTGGTGTTTCCGAGGTTGCGGAGGTGGTCATGACCGGCAAGGAGAAGAAGAGCGTCGACGAGGCGATCGAGCGCATGGTCGACGAGACGGAGGAAGGCCTGTCCGCCGTCAAGGAGTCGCTGGCGAAGGCCCACACCGCGATGGACGGTGCCCGCAGCTCGATGCAGGACGCGGGCGGCAGGACCAGACCCAGATCGGCTGACGTGGCCGAGCGGACCCGGGCTTACCTGGAGGACGCCGGGCGCTACCTGGCCGAGGCCAAGGACGGGATCACCCGGCTTGCCGCCAGGGCGCGGCAGCAGGCCGAGATCCTCTACGCCAAGGCTCGCGAGCAGTACGAGATCCTGTCGGCTCGAGCCCGCGAGCTGTACGGCAGATTCAAGGAGAAGATGGCCGAAGTGGACCTCAAGGAAAAGGGCGAAAAGGTGCTGGCGTACATCAGGGAGAACCCGGGCAAGTCGATTCTGATCGCGCTCGCCGTCGGTTTCGTGGTCGGCTACGTCAGCCGGCCGCGTGATTAGGAGCAACGGGCATGGACGACGTGGACGACGTGATCGACGACCTGGCCGAGCCCGAGGAGGACGAGGACGAGAAGCCTGGAGTCATCGACAGCGTCCGCAGCCTCGACGCCGACGCCATCCTCGACACCCTGGTGCCCCGCTCCATCAACTGGCGGGACACGGTGCGGCGGCATCCCGTCGGCGCGGTGGTGGCGGTCGGTCTGGTCGGCTACCTGGTCGGGCGCACCAAGGGTGCGGCGATCATGGCCGGCATCACCGCGGGGCTGTCCACGGCGATGATGCGCCAGCTGTCCGACGTCTTCGAGGGCGACTTCTTCGACTTCTGACCCTCCTCGACGCCCGCCAGCCCCGGGGGATCGCGTGCCGATGACCATCGGGCGAACCTTCTTGCTGTGGCTGCTCGGGGTCCTCATCGTCACCCTGGTGCTGGTGAGCGCGCTGGTGCTGTGGAATGAGCAGCGCGCGCTCGAGGCCGAGCTCGAGAGCCAATCCAGGCTGCTCGCCAAGACCCTCGCCCTGACCGTTGCCGAGGGCGGCTCTCCCGAGTACCTGCGCGTGATCTCGACCGGCGACCTGCGGGCCGGTGAGGTCCGGGCCCGAGACGGCCAGGTGCTGTGGCGGTACGGGCCTCCGCTCGATGAGGCGCTGTCGCTCGACCTCGAGCTGCTGCGGGTCGACGAGTCGGTGGAGGTGGGCCGCGGTCCCTGGGGGGGCGGCGACACCGTGGATGTGGTGCTGCTGGTGTCGCGATCGCGCATCGACCGGCAGTTCGCCAGCTCGGCGGTGCGGCTGGTGACCGCGCTCGGGCTCACCCTGGCGCTCGCCCTGGTGGTCGGCCTGTCACTCGTGGCGCGGGTCGTCGAGCCGCTGCGGGCGCTGGCGGGCGGGGTGCGGGCGTTCGATGCCGAGCGCGCACCGAGGCTGCGCGTCCAGCCGAGCCGGATCCGCGAGGTCCAGGAGCTCGCCGAGGCCTTCGACGACATGACCCAGCGCCTGGCCGAGCAGCGCCGGTCGCTGGCGGCCTCGGAGCGCCGCTACCGCGAGCTGTTCGCAGCCTCGCCGACGCCACTGCTCGAGCTCGACGAGGGCCTCGTGATCCGCGGCGCGAACGCGGCGGCCATGAGCTTCCTCGGCTGCGTGCCCGAGGCGGCGGCCGGGCGGGCGGTCAATCGCTACGTCACCGGCATCCCGGAGGACCAGCTGGCGGCGGGCCTGGTGTCGGCCTACCTGGCGGAGGAGGCGGTGATCGAGGCGCGCTGGCTGCTGCCCGGCGGCGAGGAAGCGGAGGTCGAGCTCCACGTCCGCCCGGCCGGCGACGACCGCGAGCCCGGGCTGCTGATGGCGATCCACGACCTCACCGACCGGGTGCGCCGGCTCGGCGAGCGCTGGCGGCGGACCTTCGACGCGATGGTTGACGGCGTCGCGCTGATCGACGGCAGCGGCGAGATCGTGCTCGCGAACCAGGCCCTGCAGCGCCACCTGCCGGCGATCCGGTCCGGCCTCGCCGCCCGGCTGATGTCGCCGGAGGCGGAGTGGCGGGTGACCTCCGGCGGCCGCCTCCTGGCCTGCTCGCTGACCATGCCCGAAGGCCTCGGCAGCTTCATCCTGGTCGCGCGCGACGTGACCGACGCGGTGCGGGCCGAGGCGCGCCTGCGCGAGGCCGACAAGATGCAGGCGGTGGGCACGCTGGCGAGCGGCGTCGCGCACGACTTCAACAACCTGCTGGCGGCGATCCTGCTGCATGTGCGCTGGCTCGAGCGCGATCCGGCGGCCGCGGCCGAGGCGGCGGCTGCGATTCGCGAGCTGGCGGACGAGGGCACCGAGGTGGTGCGCGAGCTGCTGCTGTTCGCCCGCCGCGAGAGCACTCCGCCGCGCACCCTCGACCTGRGCGCGCTGGTGGCGGCCCACGAGAGCGTCCTGCGCCACCTCCTGCCGTCCTCGGTCGAGCTTCGCCTGCAGSTGCCGGAGCGGGTGGTGCCGGTGGTCGGCAACCCGGTCGCGCTGCGTCGAGCCCTGCTCAACCTGGTGGTCAATGCGGGCGATGCGGTGCCTGCCGCCGGCGGCTGGGTGCAGGTCGCGATCGTGACCGACGGCGACCGCGCCTTCCTCGAGGTCAGCGACAACGGGCCCGGCGTACCGGAAGAAGCCCGCGGCCGGCTGTTCGAGCCCTTCTTC
>PQAJ01000092.1 GCA_003105185.1 Holophagae bacterium | reverse complement strand
CAGATCCTGGTCGCGAGGGCGCTACTGGCCGCCAGAGAGCGCGTTGAGCCGCATCGACACGTCCCGATAGTCGGGGCTCTGGGCAACGACCTCCTGGTAGAGACCGACCGCGCGGTCGACGTCACCGGCCGACTCGAGCGAGGCGGCGAGGTCGTAGCGCAACGCGAGCTGCGCCTCCGGGGTCAGGTTGGGCGCGCCCAGCGCCTTCTGGTACCAGTCCGCCGCCTGCCCCCACATTCCCTGCTCCATGAAGCACATGCCGACCATCGAGCAGCACTCGACGAAGAGCCCGTGGTCGCGCGACGCGACCTGGAACTCGCGGATGGCTTCCGGCAGCAGGCCCATTTCCTTGTAGGCGATGCCGAGGTTGAAGTGGGTGTCGGAGTCTTCCTCGGAGAGCTGCTCCTGCACCCCCCTCTGGAACTCTCGGAACACCTCTTCGAGAATCGCCTCCTCCTTGCCACGGCCGGTGGCTTCCTCGACCATCGCCTCTTCCTCGGCGAGCTCCAGCTCGAGCTCCTTGGCAAGGTCGATGAAGGACTCCTCCTCGTCCGCGAACAGCTCCTCGTGGCCCCCGGCGGGTGCTGCGACCACCTCCTCGAGGAGGACCCCCTTGGCCTTGAGCGCCCGGCGTCGGTCGGCGACCTCGGCGTCGTCGGGGTGGTCTCGCTCGAGCCGTCCGAGCAGCCGGATCGCGTCCTCGTGGAGGTCGTGCTCGATGAACGAGTCGAGCTGGTCGAGAGCATTGGCGAGGGGATCGGCTTTCGGCGGTGCGGCCTTCGCCTTGGCCCTGGCCGGTGGCCGCGTGACGGGCGGCGGCTCAACCGCCACCTCGTCCTTCTCGTCCTCGCCGATGGCGCCCGCGAGCTCGTTGAGATCGAAAACCGTGCCGCGGGCAACGGGCCCGCCGCTCGGGGCCTGGACCTCGAACCCTGTCTCCTCAACCGGCTCGTCGAGATCGAGGATGATGACCTCGTCGTCCTCGGGCGCCCTGCGGGGCGCAGGCGCAGGGGCCTGGCGCGCCAGCGCGGGCACCAGCGCTACCAGCGTCGCGAGGGCCGCCTCGTCGCCGGCCCTGCGGTAGGCCTCGTAGAGAGGGCGTGCCACCGCGATGGCGGCCTGGCCGTCGCCGCGRTCGACCATCAGGTCGACCAGCGCCTGGCGCGACTCGACGTGGTTGGGGAAGTGCCTGAGGATCTCCTCGAGGTGAGCCGAGGCCTTGTCGAGCARGCCGTACTTGGCAAAGACCCTCGCCTCGCCCAGCCGCTCCTCCGGGTCGAACCCCGAACCAGCGGCCTGCACCGCCAGCTCGCCGGGCTCGACCTCGACTGCCTCGGGCAGCTGGTGCGGCTTGGCGCGCTCGGCGACGAACACCTGGTGCGGCTCAACCTTCCGGATCTCGGCGATGCGCCGGCGGGCGACGTCGTTGCCGGGGTCCGCCGTCAAGAGCTCCATGTACAGGTGATCGGCGTGGTCGTGTTTGCCGGCGCGGAAGCTGAGGTCCGCGAGCCGCCCGATCACAGCGAGCAGGGCCCCCCGGTCGGCAGTGTGTCGGTAGGCCCGGACTGCGAGGCCCAGGACCTGGAGGTCGTCGGGGAAGACCTCGGCGAGCGCGTCCGCGAGCGTGCGAACCTCGGAGAACTCGCCGCGGCGCAGCAACTCCTCACCCGCCGGCAAGAGGGTCTCCCGCGCCTCGTCGTGGCGGCCGCCGAGCAGCAGCGCACGCCCGAGCAGGGTCTGTGCAGCGCTCGAGTCCGGCCGCGCCTGGACCGCTCGCCGGGCCAGCGCCAGCGCCTTGTCGGCCTCCCCGAAGGTGAGGTGGGTACGGACCTTGATCGACTGCAGCCCGAACGAGTCCGGCGACCGGTGGAAGGCGGCGTCGACCAGCTCGCGGGCGGCCGCGGTCCTCCCAGCGCTGAGCAGCGCCTCGCACAGCGGCACCATGAAGTCGCCCTGTGGGGGATTCTGCTCGAGCGCGTGGCGGTAGAGGCGCTCCGCCTCGTCGAGCTTGCCGCGCTCGAGGAGCACCCGGCCGAGGCGATCGTAGACCTCGATCGCCTGGTCGACCTCGCGCAGCTGGAACAGCATGTCGGCGAGGCGGAGGTGCGCCATGTGGTTGGCGGGATCGAGCTGGACGAGCTTGCGGTGGATCTCGACCGCCCGCCGGTGGTCGCCCTTCTTGGCATACCAGTCGGCGAGGATCTGGTACTGGTTCTTGGCCTCGACCACGAGACCTTGCTGGATGTAGAGGTCCGCAAGCCGGTCGAAGATGTCCAGCCGCTGCGGCGCGAGCCGGTTGATCTTCTTCAGGATTGCAATCGCCTTGGTGGCGAAGCCGTCCTGGGTGAAGTGGTCCGCGATGCGCTCATAAAGCTCGATCGCGCGGTCGACCCGGCCGACCCGCAGGTAGAGATCGCCGACCTTGTTGATGGTGTTGACGTCGGTCGGATAGGCCTTCAGGACCTTCTCGTACTCCTGGATCGCCAAGTCCATCTTGCCCTTCTGGGCGAGCTTCTCGGCGTCCCTGAGCATCTTGTCCCGTCGAGCGGCCATACCTCTCCCGATGCCGATAACGGCAGTTTCATCCTACCACAGGGGACCAGCGGAAAGTCTTGCGATGCAAGTAGCTGCGCCCCGATTCCGCGAGCGCTCGGCGGTGCTCCGCGGTGCCGTATCCCTTGTTCCGACGCCAGCCCCAACCAGGGTGTCGAGCGTCCAATTCCACCATCAGCCGGTCGCGGTGCACCTTGGCCACGATCGACGCCGCCGCGACGCTGAAGAACGTGGCGTCGGCACGCACTGGGGAATGGATGTCGGTGTGTTCCTCGCCGATCTCGACCGCATCGACGACGGCCACCGAGCCGGGGACTGCCAGCGCTCGCACGCAGGTGCGCATGGCGAGCCGCACCGCTTCCAGGATGTTGAGCCGGTCGATCAGCTCCACCCAGACCTCGAGCACGACCCAATCAGAACAGGTCCGCACGACCCACTCTGCCGCTTGCTCGCGCTGCCGGGCCGAGAGCGTCTTCGAGTCTTGGACGAGCGGCTGACGCGCGATCGCAGCGAAGCGCACGCCGCACACCACCACCGGGCCGGCGAGGCACCCCCGTCCGACCTCGTCGACGCCGATGATGCTCGTTGCGCTGCGCAGAAGCCGCCGGTCGTTGGGGCCCAGGCACGGTCGCCGCATGGCGAGCGGCCGGGATGGCCTCAGCTCGTCCTGGCCCGCTCTCTGATGCGTGCCGCTTTGCCGCGCAGCCCGCGGATGTAGTAGAGCTTGGCTCTCCGGACGCGGCCGCGACGGGCGAGCTCGATGCCGGCGACGATCGGCGAGTGCAGCGGGAAGGTGCGCTCGACCCCGATCCCGGACGAGATCTTGCGGACCGTGAAGGTCTCCGACACGCCGCCGTGGCTGCGGGCGATCACCAGGCCCTCGAAGACCTGGATGCGCTCCTTCTCGCCTTCCCTGAGGCGAACGTTGACCTTCACGGTATCGCCGGGGCGGAAATCGGGGATGTCCGTCTTGAGGTACTGCTGCGTCGCGTCACGAATGACGTCCATTTTTGCTGCCTCCGAGGAGACGGGCGACGCCGCGCGTCCGCCCGCGAACGCGCAGTATACACAGCTCGCCCAACCGCGGCAACCCTCAGCCAGCGCGGTCAGGGTAGGACCGGCAGCGACCCCGCGTCCGGCTCGCCATCGGCGTCGTCGACCGGGGCCGGGATGGCGAGCAGCTGCACCTGGCCCGCGAACGGGACCACCACGATCCGACCGTGGCCGTCGAGCTGCTCGTCGGTCGGCCAGGGCTGGCCGCTGGCGGCATGCACAGGCCGGAAGCCGAACGGCACCTCGGCCCCGTCCGGCGCCAGCCAGTCGGGCACCACCAGGTCCCAGCGCTCCTGGTCTTCCGGCACAGATCGGAAGCCGAGCGCCTCGATCTTCTCGACCGCGAGCACGGTGCGCTGCTCGACGAGCGTCTCCGCCTCGTCGACCAGCTGGTCGAGGAGCCGCTCAGTGACGTCCCGCACCAGGTCGGCGTCGGGGGAACCGGTCGCCTCGGCGGTGACCAGCAGCCGGTACGTCGCCCCGTCGACCTCGTCGCCAGCGATGTAGTCGATGGCGAGGTCAGCGCCCCCATCCGCCCTCTCGATGTCGAACGAGGTCCCGTGGATGAGATCCTTGACGACCAGCGCCAGCGCCAGCTCTTCGGGCGAGTTGGCCGGGAACTCGACCTCCCACGCCCCTTCCCACACGGGCTCATCAGTCATGATCTTCCCTCCGTGGCCTCGAGCCGATCGACCTCACTCTCGCACGACCTGACCTGCCGGCCGGCGGACGAACCCCTCGCCGCACCGCCACCCGCACGGTCGACCGGTGCCTCACTCCGCGTCCGCCTTCTTGCCGAACAGCGCCGCCACCACGACGCCGAGCAGATAGAGCAGGATCATCGGCACCGCGAACACGGTCTGGGTGGCCACATCCGGGGTTGGCGTGATGATCGCGGCGACAACGAAGATGGCGAGCACCGCCCAGCGGAACCACTTGATCAGCTTGCGCGCCGTCACCAGGCCGAGGCGCGCGAGGAAGAAGATCAGCATCGGCATCTCGAAGACGAGGCCGAGGCCGAGCAGGATCTTCGTCATCATCGACATGTAGGACTGGATGGTCACCACCTGCTTGAAGTCCTCGCCCAAGCCGAGCAGGAAGCGAACCACGAGCGGGAACGCAATCCGGTAGCCGAAGTAACCGCCGAGGACAAAGAACAGGGTCGTGAAGACGATGAACGGCAGCGCCAGCCTGCGCTCCCGGCGATAGAGGCCTGGCCGGATGAACAGCCAGACTTGGGTGAGCAGCACCGGCGAGGCCAGGAACACGGCCGCGATCAGCGCGACCTTGACGTAGAGCATGAACGGCCCGGTGAGGTCGGTGAAGGCGAGCTTCTCGCCCTCGGGCAGAACCTCCATGATCGGGCGCTCGAGCCACGAGAAGATCTGCGGCGAGAAGTACCAGCAGACGAGGAACGCCACCAGGAGAGTGATGACCGAGTTGAGGATTCTCCGGCGCAGCTCGTCGAGGTGCTCGAGCAGGGTCATCCGGGGCAGCTCGTCGCCCAGCTCGTCACCGTCCTCCGGCAGCTCATCGACCACCGGCGTCACGGCGAACCCTGGCCTCCGTCCGGAGGCTCCGACTCTGACGAGGGGGACTCGACCGCCTTGACGACGTCGGTTCCGGCGGTCCGGATCTCCTTCAGCTCGCGCTCGACGGAACGGATCTCGTCGGCGGCGACCTCGTCCTCGATGGTCCGCTTGAACTCGTTGGAGGCGCGCCGGAACTCACCGATCGCGCGGCCGAGCGATCGCCCGATCTGCGGCATCTTGCGGGGCCCGAAGAGCAGCAGGGCCACCACGAAGATCAGGATCACCTCCGGCACCCCGAGCGGACCGAACACGCGCACCTCCGGCCCCAGTATAGCCTCAGCCAACCTCCGCCTTCGGCGCCGTCCTTGGGATTACAGGCGGGGTCCGCTAGAGTTGCTGGTGGTGTGAAGCATCAGGAGTTGTCGCTAACATGAGCCTTCGCCGCCGCAACCTGCCCCTCGTTGTCGCCATCACGGTGCTGCTCGTCGGGTCCACGGCCGGGGGGCTGTTCGGCGAGCGCTCGGTCCCCAGCAGCGAAACGGTCGTCGTGACGCGCGCGTCGCACGTCGTCGACGGCATGCTCGAGTGGCTGCCCGACGAAACCGCCCCCGACGACCTCATCTACGACGGCATCCACGGCATGCTCGAGGTGCTCGACCCGCACTCCAACTACCTGGACCCGCGCTCGTTCCAGCAGATGCGGGCGCGCCAGGAGGGCTCGTTCTTCGGCATCGGCATCATCATCGCGCGCCGCGACGGCAACGTGACCGTCATCGCGCCGATGGCCGGGACGCCGGCCGCGCAGAAGGGCCTGCGCGCCGGTGACGTCATCTCGGCGATCGGCGGCGATCCGACCGAGGACCTGACCCTGGACGAGGTGGTCGATCAGGTGCGCGGGCCCGAGGGTTCGACCGTGCTGCTGACCATCGATCGGCCCGGGCTCGACGAGCCGTTCGACGTCGAGATCACGCGGGCCCGGATCCCGCAGGACTCGGTCCGCTTCGCGTTCATGCTGCGGCCGGGCACCGGCTACATCCGGCTGTCAGAGTTCACGTCGACCAGCGTGCGCGAGGTCGGCGACGCGCTGAGCAGGCTGCGCGACCAGGGCATGRCCGACCTGATCTTCGACCTCCGAGACAACCCCGGCGGCCAGCTCGACGCCGCGGTCGGCATCGCGAACTTCTTCCTCCGCGAGGGCCAGCTCATCGTGTCGACCAAGGGCCGTACGCCCGACAGCGTCTCGACCCTGACWGCTCCAGGGCGCGGCCGGCCCTTCGAGGGGCCGCTGGTGGTGATGGTCAACGAGGGCTCGGCGTCGGCGTCGGAGATCGTCGCCGGCGCGGTGCAGGATCACGACCGCGGGCTAGTCGTCGGCGATACGACGTGGGGCAAGGGCCTCGTACAGACGGTGTTCACGGTGCGTGACACCGGCCTGGCGCTCACCACGGCGCGCTACTACACCCCGTCGGGGCGCAGCATCCAGCGCGACTACGACTCGTTCATCGACTACGTGACCCACCGCAACGGAGCGGCTGAGGAGCCCGCCAACACCTTTGAGACCGATGCCGGCCGCTCGGTGCTCGGCGGCGGGGGCATCGCGCCCGATGTCGAGGTGGTCGGACGTCCGTTCTCCGAGGAACTGGTGCGACTCTACGGCGACACCGCGTTCTTCCGCTTCGCGATCCAGCTCCTGCAGGAGATCCCCGAAGCCGAGCAGGCGGACTTCGGCGGCCGCTTCGTGGTGGACGAGGCGGTCCTCGACCGGTTCTTCGACTGGGTCGTCGCCGAGGAGATCCTGTCGACGGACGAGGTGGCGGCGGTGCGCGGCGATGCGCAGAGCACCGACGACGTCGTCCGCGGCATCCGCATCGAGGTCCTCAACGCGACCCAGGGGCTCGAGGCCGGCTACCGCGAGGCGATCGAGGCCGACGACCAGATCAAGGCGGCGCTGGACCTCCTGCCCGATGCGCAGGACATCTGGCGGGTGTGGCAGGCGAAGTATCAGAAGTAGTGGATCTGGGCGACAGGCCCCTCCCTCCCGCTTCCGCTTCCGCGCAGGCTTCCGTCCGCGTAGCCGTGCCCGTCTCCGTCTCCAACGAGGCGATCTGAGCCCTGCGGACGTCGTCGGGCACGGAGACGGAGACGAATCCTGGGGTGCGGGCTACTCGGCGTCCGCCCCGCCCGGCGGATCGTCCCACAGCAGGGTCACCGGCCCGTCGTTGACCAGCTCGACCTCCATGAGCGCTCCGAACGACCCGGTCTCGACCGTCAACCCGTCGCAGCGCAGCCTCTCGACGAAGCGGGCGAACAGGGGCTGAGCCTCGTCGGCCCCCATCGCGGCGTCGAAGCTCGGCCGCCGTCCCCTGCGGATCGACCCGGCGAGCGTGAACTGGGAGACCAACAGGAGCCCGCCGCCGACCTCATCGAGCCCGCGGTTGATCTTGCCGCCGTCGTCCTCGAAGATGCGCAGTGTCGTCAGCCGGTGCGCCGCGCGCTCGAGCTGGGCATCCCCATCGCCCCGTTCGAGGCCGACCAGGACGAGCATGCCGGTGCCGATCCGGCCCACCACCGCGCCGTCCACCCGGACCTCTGCCCGAGTCACTCGCTGGATGACCAGCTTCACGACCGCCCCCGCCCCCGCACAGCAGCAAGCAGCGTCGCCGGCTCGCGCCCGCCCATCAGGACGACCAGCACAACATAGGCTACGGACACCAGTCCGAGGACCGCGAACACCCGCAGCGCCTCGTGCCCGCCGGTGCGCTCGACGCCCGCCAGCCACGGTCGGGTCAGCCACAGTCCCCAGCCGACCACCGCGCTGGCCGCGACCTGGCGGCCGACCGCGACGACGGTCGGCCCCACCGGAGCGCCAGGCAACCCGTACAGGCGAACGTAGGCCGCTGTCAACAGCACGGCGTACGTGCTCATCGCGATGGTGTTGGCGAGACCCAGCCCAGGCACTCCGAGCGGCCCGGAGAGCAGCCAGCAGGCGACCGTGAAGATGACCAGCGAGAGCGCGCTGCCGACCATCGGCGTGCGCGTGTCCTGCTGGGCGAAGAACGCGCTCGCCACCACTTTGGCGTGGCCCAGCGCCACCAGGCCGAAGGCATAGGCGGCGAGCGCTGCACCGGTCGCTGTCACCGCTGCGACGTCGAAGCGGCCACCGCCGAACAGCAAGCCGATGACCGGGCGCGCCGCCACCGCGAGCACGGTCGCCGTCGGCAGGGTGATGAAGCTGACCAGGCGGACGGTGTCGAGCAGGGTCACCGAGGCCGCCGCCGGCTCCTGCCGCAGCTGGCGTGACATCACCGGCAGCAGCACCGTTGTGAGCTGGACGACGATGCCTCCGTACATCAGCTCGGTGACCCGGTAGGCGTAGAACTGGACCGTGACCGCCCCCTCGCCGAGGGTCGACGCGAAGCGGTTGGTCACGAACTGATTGATCTGGTTGAGCCCGAGCACGGCGATCCCCGGCAGCATCAGCAGCAGCACGCTCGACACCGTGGGCGACCTCAGCGCCCGCCACAGAGGGCGAACGTGAAAGCCGAGTGCCCTCACCGCGGGGAGCTGGAGGAGGAACTGAAGCGCACCCCCAACCAGCACCGACAGCGAGAGCACCACCGGGGCTTGTCCGCTGCCCCGCGCCAGCCACCACGCACCCGCCGCCATCGCCAAGTTGAGGGCGATCGGGGTCGCCGCCGGCAGGAGGAAGCGCTCGCGGCTGTTCAACACACCCTGGAGCAGAGCGGCGAGGGAGACCAGCGCAAGGTAGGGGAACATCAGCCGGTTCATCAGCACCGTCGCCTCGAGGGTCGCACTGTCGCCGGCGAATCCCGGGGCATAGAGCCGCACCAGCCACGGCGAGAGCACGATGCCGAGGCCCACGACGATGCTGGTTGCGAGCAGCAGCGCCGCCGCCAACCCTCGCACCAACTCGCGCGCCTCGCGCCCCGAGGCGCCTTCGTCGCTGAGCCGAGCCAGGGCCGGGACGAAGGCGGCGTGGAGCGCGCCCTCGGCGAGCAGCGCACGGAACGCGTTCGGAATCCGGAATGCGGTGCGAAAGGCGTCGTTGAGCGCCTCCGCTCCGAGGACCCAGGCCAGCGCCTTGTCGCGCAGGTAGCCCGTGACTCGACTCAGGAAGGTGACAATGACCATCCCGGTCGCGTGCCGCAGCAAGCGCTGCTCATGGCTCATGGCGAAAGAGTAGCACCCGAGCTGCGGACTCCAGACGGCGCTGGTGTGGCGGCGGTGTGGCGGGCAGGCAGCGGCCCGGGGTTAGGTCCTCGTCCTCGCGCCCACCTCCGCGCCCGCGCCCGATTCCGAAAGGGGCACGGAATTCCAGCCCATCCACCCTGTGCGTCTCCGTGCCCGTCTCCTTCTCCGACAAAGCGCTTTGAGTTTCGGAAGCGCCTTCGGGCACGGGCACGGAGAGGGAGACGGTTGAGCGCTGCGGTTCACCCAGGGCCGACCACGTTCCCGTTTCCGATCCGGTCGCCCCCCTTTCTCCTCGCCCCTGACCATCGGCCGCGGCTGTGCTACCATCGCCGTTACCCCCGTCCACGCGGGAAGGAGAGGACACCCATGGGCATCAACAAGGTCATCCTCGTGGGTCACGTCGGCCGTGACCCGGTGCTGAAGTCGCTGCCGAGCGGCAAGCACATCGCGACCTTTTCCCTGGCGACCACCGACAAGCGGTCCAAGGACGAGAGCGGCAACCCGCGGACCGAATGGCACAACATCGTGGCCTGGGACAAGCTCGCCGAGATCTGCGAGCGCTACGTGACCAAGGGCAAGCAGCTGTACATCGAGGGATCGATTCGCACCCGGACGTACGAGCAGGACGGTCAGAAGAAGTACTTCACCGAGATCCACGCCCAGACCATGGAAATGCTGGGCTCGCCGCAGGGCTCGGAGTCGAGCGCGCCGCGCGAGAAATACGAAGCGGTCGCCCAGAGCTACCCGGACGACGTCGACGATGTGCCGTTCTAGGACCTCGCGTGAACCCTCTCGGGGTTGGCGGGGCCGTCCTTGACAGTCGATAGGCTTGAAGATATGTTCTCGGTTCGTCTCGATGGAAGGAGGAGGGGATGATCAAGTCGGACCTCGTCGATAGGGTGATGGATGCCACCGATCTTCCGAAGCCGAAGGCCGCGGAGGCCGTCAACGCGCTGTTCGACGGGATGAGGGACGCCCTCCTCCGCGGTGACCGGATCGAGCTCCGGGGGTTCGGCGTCTTCCTGGTCAAAGACCGCAAGCGCGGCATCGGCCGCAACCCGAAGACCGGCCACGAGGTCGAGATCCCTCCCGGCAAGACCATCCGCTTCAAGCCCGGCAAGGCCCTGCGCAACATGCAGTAGGCGTGAGCTCTAATCCGATTCAGCAGCATCCGGACCCCGGCGGCGCGCCCGCCGGGGTTTTTGTTCCCCCGGCCGGGCCCGGGCGGCTGTGGCTGCATCTCGCGCTGTTCCTGTTGACGGTCGCCTCGTCGACCTTCTGCGGCGGCCTTTACTACGGGTGGCTGCCGAGCCCCGATCCCTTGGAGCGGATCCGCGACCCCCGTCTCGTGCTCGAGGGGCTGAAGTTCGCGCTGCCCCTGATGACGATTTTGCTCGCCCACGAGATGGGGCACTACGCGGCGGCTCGTCGACACGGCCTGCGCGCCACCCTCCCCTACTTCCTCCCGATGCCGCTGCCGCTGCCGTTCGGCCCCGGCACCCTCGGCGCGATCATCCGGGTCAAGCAACCGATCCGGACGCGGCGGCAACTCCTCGACATCGGCGCGTGGGGCCCGATCGCCGGCTTCCTGGCGCTGCTGCCGTTCCTCGTCGCGGGCACCGCGCTGTCCGGCCTCCAGGAGGTCGCCCCCGAGACCCAGACCGTCTACTTCGGCGAGCCGATCCTGTTCCGGCTGGTGGCGCGCGGCCTGTTCTTCACCGACCTCGCTCCCGGCCAGGACATCATGCTCCACCCCACGGCGTGGGCGGCGTGGTTCGGCCTCTTCGTCACCTCCCTGAACATGCTGCCGTTCTTCCAGCTCGACGGCGGCCACGTGGCCTACGCGCTGTTCGGCCGGCGCCACCGCGCCGCCGCCTGGCCTCTGCTCGGCGTGCTGGCCGCGATCGGGTTGCTGTGGCCCGGCTGGTGGGTGTGGGCGCTGGTGTTCGCGCTGCTCGGTCCGCGCCATCCCCCGGTGCTCGACGAGGACACGCCGCTCGACCGGCCCCGGCGGTGGGTCGGATGGTGCGCCCTGCTCATCCTCGCGCTCAGCTTCTCGCCGCAGCCGATCTGGATCTCGCCGTGAGCCTCCGCGGCAGCGGCCTGGTGTAGAGTCGAAGCGATGGACCGGCATCGCACGCGGCGCGATCTGCTGCGGGGTCTCCTCGACCCCTTCCGGCCGCCTCGGCCCGCCGCGCCCGACGCCGGGACGGTGCTGCGGCCGCCGGGCGCCCTGGCTCCGGATCGGGCCTTTCTGGGCGCGTGCACCGGCTGTGAGGACTGCGTCCCGGTGTGCCCCTCCGACTGCATCTTCATGCTCGAGGTCAGCGAGGGGCGGAAGCTGCCCGGCATCGCGCCCAGCCTCAAGCCGTGCACCCTGTGCGCGGACCTGCCGTGCGTCGCCGCCTGCCCCGACGGAGCCCTCGCAGACCCAGGCGGACCCGATCGGGTGCGAATCGGCATTGCCAAGGTCGACCCCCGGCTCTGCGTCACCTTTCGCGGCGAGCGCTGCGACCGCTGTTACCGGGCGTGCCCGTACCCCGACCGCGCGATCATGACCATCGCCGGACGCCCGCTGGTCGGCTCTGGCGCCTGCACCGGGTGCGGCCTGTGCGAGCACGCGTGCCCGGAGACGCCCAAGGCGATCGTGGTCGTGGCCGAGCGGCTGCTGGTGCCTGGCCTGCGCGTGCCGACGAGCGAGTATCGCTCGGGCTGACCTGCAGCGCCGCGTCTCCGTCTCCGTGCCCGTGCCTGAAGGCCTCCCCTGACTCAACGTGCCGGTTCGAAGACGGGCACGGAGACGGATACGGAGACGGGAAGGGATACGGGCACGGGCGCACGCGATGCACACGCATCACCTATCACCTATCACTTCTAGAGTTTCGTCTCGACCTTGAGCTCGCGCAGCATGAGCTCCTTGAGCGCGGTCTTGGGGTCGCTCTCGCCACGCAGCAGCCTGGTCACCGCGTCGGTGATCGGCATGTCGACGCCATGATTGGCGGCGAGCCGCGCGGCTGCGGGAGCGGTCCTGACCCCCTCGACGACCTCCCGCATCGAGCCGAGAATGTGGTCGAGCATCTCGCCGCGCCCGAGCCGTTGCCCGAGTTGCCGGTTGCGCGACAGGCCGCCGGTGCAGGTCAGCACCAGGTCGCCCATGCCAGCGAGACCGCGGAAGGTCAGCGGATCGGCGCCGAGCGCCACGCCGAGCCGGGTGATCTCGTGCAGGCCCCGGGTCATCAGCGCGGCCTGGGTGTTGCTGCCGAACCCGAGGCCGTCGACGATCCCGGCCGCGATCGCGATGATGTTCTTGAGCGCACCGGCGAGCTCGACGCCGATCAGGTCGGTTCCGGCATACAGCCGCAGGTGGTAGTCCGAGAACTCGCCCTGGAGGCGGCTCGCCAGGTCGAGGTCGGGGCAGGCGAGCACCGCGGCCGACGGATCGCCGCGCAGCACCTCTCTGGCAAAGGTCGGACCCGAGAGGCAAGAAAAGCGCGCAGCCGGCACACCGAGCTCATCGCGCGCGATCTCGTCCATCCGGCGCAGGCTCTCGGTCTCGAGCCCCTTGGAGGAGGACACGACCACGGTGGCGTCGTGGACCAGGGGGCGCAGGTCGTCCATCACGGCCCGGCTGTGCTGCACCGGCACCACCCACACCCAGGTGTCCGAGAACGAGCCGACCCCGTTCAGGTCGTCGTCTGCCGCCACCGCGGGATGGACGTCGAGGTCGGTCAGGAACAAGGGATTACGGTGGCTGCGGTTGATCCCCTCGACGACCTCGCGCTCGCGCGCCCACAGGCGCATCTCATGACCGCGCCGCGCGAGCTGGTGCGCGAGCGCGGTCCCCCACGAGCCGGCGCCAAAGACGCTGATCCTCATCAGTCCCTCCTGCCGATCCTGGGCTCGCTGCCGGCGATGAGCTGGCGGATGTTGTTCCGGTGGCGGACGATGATCAGCGCCGATGCCAGGCTGACGCCGAGCAGCATCGCGTGGCCCGGCTCGCCGAGGACGGCGGCCAGCAGCGGGAAGACCGCGGCCCCGACCAGCGACGCCAGCGACACCCACCGCCCCAGCGCGAGCACGACGATCCACACGCCGAGTGCGACGAGGGTCGGCAGGGGTGCCAGCACCACGAACGCACCAAAGGCCGTGGCCACCCCTTTGCCGCCCTTGAAGCGCAGCCAGACCGGGTAGCAGTGGCCGACGATCGCGGCCAGCATGGCCGCCGCGAGCCACTCGCTCGCCGGGTTGAACGCCGACATCGCCCACACCGGCAGCGCCCCCTTGACGACGTCCATGGCCGTCACCACGATCCCGGCCGCGGGCCCGCCGATCCTGGTGGCGTTGGTCGCCCCGACGTTGCCCGAGCCCTCACGCCGCACGTCCTTGCCGGTCCTCGCCCACACTACCAGCAGCGCCGAGGGAATCGATCCCAGCAGGTAGGCCGCGGCAACCAGGGCGAGCTCCCAGTTCATGCGAGGGGCATCCTGTCGAGCGGAATGTACACGGCGCCGCCGCGCTCCAGCCGGCTCGAAAACAGCACGACCTCCGCACAGGTGAAGGGCTCGAGCTGGAGGCCGTCGCCCCACGCCAGGAAGCGCTCGACCGCGGCCTGCGGCCATGGCCGGTCGAGGCGGGCCTGCGTCACGTGCAACGACCACGGCCGGCGCTCCCGCGGGAAGCCCTGGGCGTCGGCCACCTCCTCCACGATCTCCACGAGCGGCGCCGCATCCCCGGCGGTTCCTCCGAGCCAGGCGACACGGGGCCGCGCCGGCGACGGAAAGAAGCCGCTGCCGTGGAGCCGCACCGACACCGGCCCGAGGCCGGCGAGCCGCGGCGCGAGGTCGGAAGCGAGCGCCTGCAGCACCGCCGATGGGGTCTCGCCGAGGAACTTCAAGGTCAGGTGCTGGCTCTCCGGACGCACCCAACGGGCGCGCGGCAGCTCGGCGCGCAGGGCCTCGCGGCCGGCCGCCAGCGCGGCCTTGACACCCGGAGCGATCTCCAGTGCGAGAAAGGCCCGGACCGGTTCAGCCATGGCGCCTCCCGAGGGCGAGCTGGCGCCGCACCAGGTCGAGGGCGAGGTGCGCGCTCCACAGCCGCACGCTCGCCCGGTCGCCGCCGAACACCCGGTGGTCCGCGACCACGCCGGCCGGCCCGGCGACCGCCCAGTGCACCAGCCCGACCGGCTTGTCGGCGGTGCCGCCGGAGGGCCCCGCAATGCCGGTGATGCCGACGCCCCAGTCCGAGGTGAAGGCGCTGCACGCGCCGGCCGCCATCGCCCGCGCGGTGGGCTCCGAGACCGCGCCGTGCTCGATCAGCACGTCGTGCGGCACGCCGACGAGGTCCTCCTTCGCCTGGTTCGAGTAGCTGACGACGCCGCCGCGGAACACGGCCGACGCCCCGGGCACGTCGGTGAGGCGCGCGCTGAGCAGGCCGCCGGTGCACGACTCGGCCACCGCGAGGGTCATCCCCGCGGACTCAAGCTCGGCGAGCACCGCCTGCTCGAGCGAGCTCACATCGACCCCGGCCACGTCCGCGCCGAGCTGCTCTCGGAACGCCGTCTCCATCTCGGTGAGCCGGCGCTGGGCGCTGGCCGGCTCGCCGCCGGTCGAGAGCACGAGCCGCACCACGCCGCAGCTCGCGAGGATGGTGACGTTCTCCCGGCCGAAGCGGTCGTAGAGGCCGCGGACCTGCTCCTCGACCGCGGACTCATAGACCCCGCCGAGCAGCAGCGTGCGGCTGAAGCGCCGCGCGCCGCCGCCGCGCAGCGCGAGCTCCGGTTCGACCTCGCGCTCGAGCATCTCCGCCATCTCCCAGGGCACGCCCGGCAGGGCCACCAGCAACCGGTCCCTGGTCGAGATCAGCAGCCCCGGCGCGACGCCCTTGCGGTTGGGCAGGATGCGGGCGCCGTGCACCACCTGCGCCATCCGGCGCGACACCTCGGGCATTGCGCGCCCGCGGGCCTCATAGGCCGCGCGGACCCAGCCCTCGACCTGGGGATCGACATCGATTCGCCGGCCGAGCGCGCGCGCGATCGCGTCGCGTGTGATGTCGTCGGCGGTCGGGCCGAGTCCGCCGGTAAGGATCAGCACGTCGACGCGGCCAAGGAGCTCGGCGATCGCGGCCGCCACCGTCTGCTCGTCATCGCCGACCACCCTCTTCTCGACCACCTGGAAGCCGTGACGGCCGAGGGCCCGGGTGATGGCCAGCGAGTTGGAGTCGAGGCGGACCTCGCCGAGAAGCTCCGAGCCCACCGCGAGGCAGGCGGCGGTGCGTCCGTTCGCCATGGGACCCTCCCGCCGGCATCATAGCGCGCCGCAGCGCCGCGCCCGCCCTTGTCACGGCGAAGTCCGCTGGACGAAGTCGGATCCGCGCCCGCGAGATTTCCCCTCGCCCCCCTTGCCGCCGCAACGCGGCACGCGCACCATTGGCGGCGGAGGGACTCAATCATGACCACGTCGACCCCTGTCCAGATCGCCCGGGCGCTCGTGTGCAGCGCCGTCACGCTCATGCTCGTCCTCCCTGCGGCGGCCCAGGACTGCCCCGAGCTGCTCGGCCGCTGGCCCTACGGCCCGGCCCGCGCGGTGGCGGTGTCCGGCTCCCTGGCCTTCGTCGGCAGCGGCACGACCCTGCTCGTGCTCGACGTGTCGGCCCCGGGCTCGCCGCAGCTTCTCGGGAGCGTGACCCTGCCCGACCTGGTGGAGGGGATCGCCGCGGCGGGCAGCCACGCCTACGTGGCGGACGGCATGTCCGGGCTGCGGGTGATCGACGTCTCCAACCCGGCGGCGCCGCTCGAGGTGGGCGTCACCGACGTCACCAACGAAGGCGCCCTTGACGTGGCGGTGGCCGGCAGCCACGCCTACGTCGCATACAGCACGCTCGGGCTGCGGGTGATCGATGTCAGCGTGCCCTCGCTGCCGGTGGTGGTGGGCGCCATCGACACGCCAGGCGGTGCCATGGCAGTAGCGGTGGCCGGCGGTCACGCCTACGTGGCGGACGGCAGCGCCGGGCTGCGCGTGATCTCGATCGCCGACCCAGGGGCGCCGGTCGAGGTGGGGGCCCTCGACACCCCGGGCTACGCCTACGGGCTGGCGGTCGCCGGCAGCCACGCCTACGTGGCGGACAGAACCGCGCTGCGCGTGATCTCGATCGCCGATCCGGCAGCGCCGGTCGAGTCCGGCTCCCTCAACGTCTCCACCGATGCCATGAACGTTGCGGTCTCCGGCAGCCTCGCGTTCGTGTCCGAGCAGTACAACGGCGTCCGGTTGGTGGACGTCAGCGACCCGGCGGCGCCGGTCGGACGCGGTTGGCTCGACGGATTCGGCGGGGAGTTCGACGTCGCGATCGCGGCCGGGCTCGCCTACTTCACCGCGGACTGGGAAGGGATGCTGGTGGGCGAGTTCAGCGATCCGGACGCGCCGACCGTGGTCGGCACCTACCACACCGCGGGGGCGGCGGTTTCGGTGACGGTCGCCGGCAGCCTCGCTTATATCGGGGCATTCGCGCCCGCGGTGCGGGTGATGGACCTCAGCACGCCGTCGGCGCCGGCCGAGGTCGGTTGGCTCGAACTGGAGGACACCCCGCTCGAAATCGCCATCTCCGGCACCCACGCCTTCGTCGCCGAGCTCCAAGCGGGGTTCAGAGTGCTCGATCTCAGCAACCCCGTCGAGCCGATGTCGGTCGCCCTGCTCGACACAGCGGGCGAGACGCGGGGCGTGGCCGTGGCCGGCGCCCTCGCCTTCCTGGCGGACGGGAGCGCCGGATTGCGGGTGGTCGATGTCAGCAACCCGCAGTCGCCAACCGAGGTCGGCGTCGTGGACACCCCCGGCTTCGCCTACGGCGTGGCCGTGAACGGGGGCTACGCGTTCATCGCGGACGAGAGCGCGGGCCTCACGGTCGTCGATGTCCATGTGCCCACGGCGCCGTCCGTGGTCACCACTCTGGACACACCCGGCTCCGCCTTTGGCGTGACCATCAGCGGCAACCGCGCCTACCTGGCCGACTCCAGCGGGCTGCGCATCATCGACGTCTCGGCGCCGGCGGCTCCGCACGAACTGGGTTTCCTGCCCGGCTGGGTGGAGGCCGTCGAGGTGTCAGGGACCTGGGCGTATCTGGCTACCGGCGGAGGCGGGGTGGTGGTGGTCGACGTCAGCGACCCCAGCCAGCCGGGTGAGGTCGGCTTGTACGACACCCCGGGCAACAGCGATGATCTCGCTCTGGCCGGCGGCATGGTGGTGGTGGCCGACGGCGACGCCGGCGTCGCCGTCTTCGACGACTGTCAGGGGATGGCGCCGCAGGGCCACGTCTCCTACATCCCGGCGGCCGCGGTGGCAGCCGGCGCCCAGGGCGCCTTTTTCCAGACCGACCTCGAGATCAACAACACCGGGACCGAGGAGGCACAGCTCACCGTCCAGTGGCTCCCGCGAGGCGAGAACAACTCCGACCCGGAGGAGTCCGAGCCGATCGCGCTCGCCCCGGGTGCGAGCCTGCGCTACGACAACGTGCTGGCCGAGCTCTTCGGCCTCTCACCCGACTCGGTCGGCGCGCTGAAGCTGGTGGCGAGCACCAGCTCCGTGATTGGCATGAGCCGC
>PQAJ01000091.1 GCA_003105185.1 Holophagae bacterium | reverse complement strand
GCTGACGCCCGATCTGCTCGAGCTTGTCGGCTGCCCCGACCAGACTCAGATCCACGAGTTCACCGCCTCGAACAACGCCGGCTACGCGATGAACATGGCGATGTCGTACACCCTCATCGAGGGCGCGGGGACCTGTTCCGGGCCGGACAGCGTCTCGGTCGCCAACGGCGCCAGCACGCCCTTCAACGTCGAGCTCACGCCGGCCGGCGACGTAGGCGGCATCACGATCTGCGAGATCGAGGCCGTCGACCCCGGCAACCCGGCCAACCACGACGATTCGCTGCTGATCACGCACCTGACCCACTTCGCGTGGGACTTCGCCGGCTGGCAGAGCCAGACCGTCGCTGGGGCTTATCCGGCGATGTGGGCGTCGTGCGCGGCCGGCTGGCACCCGGGGGCGGGCGGCCCGGTCGGCTACTTCGTGGGCGGCGTCGACCCCGTAGGAGCCGTCCAGCCGCTGCTCCAGGCCTATGACCCCGGCGCCGGCGCGTGGACCCAGCTCCCGCCCCCGCCGGACCCGATGTCCAACCACGTGGCGAGCTACATCGGCGGCCGGCTCTACGTGTCGGGCGGGTTTCACTTTGCCTTTGGTGGCTCCTGCAACCTCCAGGTCTTCGACCCGGCGACCAACACCTGGGATGACACCAGCTACCCCGACATCCCGTCCCAATCCGGAGGGCTGGGCGGCGGTGCTGGCGGCGCCGGCACCTGCCACACCGGCGCCGGTTTCTGCCACTTCCATGTCGGCGGCAGTGTGAGCATCAATGATTTCGACTACACCCTCGAGACCTGGGAGTTCGACCCCGCCACCAACGGCTGGACCCGGCTCGACGACCGCCCACCGAGCACGTCCGCCTCAGGCTTCGCGTTCGGCGGCGGGGTTGGGTGCCGGGGGTACGTGTTCGTGGGCGGACACCGCGTGACTAGGGACGACTTCTTCCGCCTCGACGCCACCGCGCCTGCCGGCTCGCAGTGGGTTCAGGTCGCCGACATCGTGGGCGGAACCTACTCGCCGACCCTGGTCTGCAACGAGGAGGAGGGCGCCGTCTACGTGATCGGCGGCGTTATTGATTCTGGGGGGAACCACAGCGACTTCGTCGGCCGATACGACATCGATGCCGACAGCTGGTCCGCGCTGCCGCAACTGCTCCCCGAGGGCTTGCTCGGCCCGTGCGGAGTCAAGATGGCCGGCCGGCTGTGGACCTTTGGTGGCGCCCGGGACTTGTATGCGTTGGATCCGCCGCCGCACGAGTTCCTGGAGCAGAACTACTGCCCAGAGGGCCTCCCGTTCGCCGACGGTTTCGAGTCCGGAGACACCCTTGCCTGGTGGGTGACGGTTCCCTGACGGTGGGCAAGAAGGAGCGACGACCAAGCCAGTGGACTGCCGTTCGATCGTGCTCGCGGCGCGACTCGCACTGAAATCACCAACTGACCACCGTCGCCCGCTCGTCGATCATCTCGCTGCCGGCTCGGGACACAGTGTAGACGGATGGTACGAGGCGGGCTGATACTGCCCGGTGGGGAGACACCACGATGCCGCGACGGTTCGCTGGACTGCTGCTCGCCTGCCTCGTCATCCTCGGTGCAACCACTGGCGCACGATCGTCCCACGCGGCCGGGGGTACGGAATCCACGGACCTCGCGGCGGCGCGGGCGCTGTTCGAGCGCAATCTGGATGCGATCYGCGCCCACGATCGCGACGCCTACCTCGCCTGCTACCTGCAGGCGCCGACCTTCGCGGTCACCGGCCCGGAAGGTSCRCKSKTCGGYTTYGAMRCSTTCGCGGCCGACTCCGGGTCGCCGTGGCCGGACGTCTTCGAGGGCAGCGGCCTGCAGCTGGTTTCGGTGCGGCCCGGCGTGGTCTACGGCACCTACCGGTACCGCGTCCGCTACGGCGCCGAGGAGCAGCGCGGGATCTCGGAGCGCTTCTTCGTCAAGACTGACGGCGGTTGGCGGATCGCGGTGACCTCGGCGTTCCCGGCGCCGCCCGGCACCCCGCCGCCGCCCCGCGCCCTGGTCGGTGCGACCCTGCTCGACGGCACCGGCGGGCCGGCAATCGACGACGCGGTCGTCGTGCTGCGCGGCGGCAAGGTCGAGTGCGCCGGCAGCCGCGCGGCCTGCCCGGTTCCGGCTGGGGTCGAGACCGTCGACGTCGCCGGCCGCTGGATCACGCCGGGGCTGATTGACACCCACGTCCACTTCGCCCAGACCGGCTGGGCCGACGGCCGGCCGGACTCGATCGACGTCCGCGAGCGCTACCCCTACGAGCAGGTCGAGGCCGGGCTACGTGCCCACCCCGAGCCGTTCTTCCGCGCCTTCCTGTGCAGCGGCGTGACCGCGGTCTTCGACGTCGGAGGCTACCCGTGGACCTGGGACCTGCGCGAGCGGGCCGAGGCCGACACGCTGGCGCCGCACTGCGTAGCCTCGGGGCCGCTGCTGTCGACCATCGACTTCTGGCTCAACCTGCCGGCCGAGCGGCAGTTCGTCTACCTGGCCGACGAGAAGGCGGCGCGCGAGGGCGTGCGCTACCTCGCGGCGCACGGCACCGACGCGGTCAAGGTCTGGTTCATCGTCACGCCGGAGCGGCAGTTCGAGGAGCTCGCCGCGGCCGTGATGGCGGCCGGCGACGAGGCGCGCAAGGTCGGCCTGCCGCTGATCGTCCACGCCACCGGCCTGGCCGAGGCGAAGGTCGCGCTGCGGGCCGGCGCGCGGCTGCTGGTGCACGGCGTCGACGACCTGGCGGTGGACGACGAGTTTCTGGCGCTTGCACGGGCGAACGGCGCTTTCTACTGCCCGACCCTGACCGTCTCCGACGGCTACCTGCGGATGTACCGGGCGGTGCACGAGCGAGCCGCGCCGGCGATCGACGACCCGAACGGCTGCGTCGACGCGGCAACGCGGGCGAAGCTGGCGTCGACCGCCGAGCTGCCGGTCGAGTGGCTGAACGAGCGGGTGCGCGACCCGGCGGCGGTGGCGGCGCGCGCCGAGCGGATGGAGCAGCGGGCCGCGACCGCGGCGGCGAACCTGCGGCAGGTGGTCGCGGCCGGCATCCCGGTGGTGATGGGCACCGATGCCGGCAACCCGCTGACGCTGCACGGACCGTCGGTCCACGCCGAGCTCGAGGCGATGCAGGTCGCCGGCCTGAGCGCGCCGAAGGTGCTGGTCGCCGCGACCCGCGACGCAGCGAGGGCGCTCGGCCGCGGCGATCGGCTCGGCACGATCGAGCCCGGCAAGGCTGCCGACCTGCTGGTGCTGGCGGCCGACCCGGCCGCTGACGCGGCCGCCTTCCGCCGCCTCGAGCTGGTGGTCCGCGGCGGCGAGGTGCGGCCGGTGTCTGAGCTGCGCGCCCCGCAGCTGTGAGGGGAGGGAACATGCCAGGTTTTCCGGAGCGGGTGACGCTGGGCCGGTCGGGGCTGACGGTCGGTCCGCTCGGCGTGGCCGGCGGCTACGGTGTCGACGCTGCGGCGATCCGTGCTGCGATCGACCGCGGCTGCACCTACCTCTACCACGGCTCGCGCCGCGCGCCGGGCATGCGGACCGCGATCCGCGAGCTCCTGGCGGCCGGCCGGCGTGACGAGCTGGTGGTCGTGCTGCAGAGCTACGCACGCTGGCCCTGGCTGCTCGAGGTCCGGCTCGCGCGCGAGCTCTCCGCCCTCGGCCTCGACCACGCCGACGTGCTGCTCCTCGGCTGGTACAACAGTCCGCCTCCGGCCCGCATCCTGGAGCGGGTGGCGAGGCTGCACGAGAAGGGGATGTTCCGGCACCTCGCGGTGTCGAGCCACCGGCGGCCGGCCTTCGTCGACTTTGCCGCCGACTCCCAGTACTCGATCATCCACATCCGCTACAACGCGGCCCACCCGGGCGCCGAGCAGGACGTCTTCCCGCACCTGCCGCGAGAGGGCAGGCCAGGCACCGTGGCCTACACCGCGACCCGCTGGGGCTCGCTGCTGTCGGCGAGCAAGATGCCGCCGGGCGAGCCGCCGCTGCGCGGCCGCGACGCCTACCGCTTCGTGCTCACCAACCCCGACTTCAACGTCTGCATGACCGGCCCCAAGAACGCCGCCGAGCTCGAGGAGGCGCTCGCCGCGCTCGACGAGGGGCCGCTGTCGGCCGAGGAGATGGCGCGGGTGCGCCGGATCGGTGAGCATGTCCGCGCCCGCGCCTGGATGGGCTGACTCCTCCAGGTGCCAGGTGCGGCGATTGCCGCCTCGTGCCAGGTCGTGCGATGCCCCTTCGTGCGATTGTCGGGTTGGATTGGCGCTTGCAGAGCTTGAGCCGGGCGGCGCCGACGGGCAATGACCGCACCTGGCACCGATGGTGAATCGCCGCACCTGGCACCGGTGTTGGTGGGGGCTATAGTGACGGGCGGCTGAGGTCGGTCTGCGAACATGGAGGGACGCTGGCAATGTACGAGCATCGGTCGAAGCCGCTCGTGTCGCGACGCATCTTTCTCGGCCGGGTGGCCGTCAGCGCGGCCATCGCCTCGGCGATCGTGGCCGGGTCGCTCGCCGTCGGCGTGGTCGGCTACCGGCAGCTCGAGCATCTGAGCTGGCTCGACGCCCTGCTGAATGCCTCGATGATCCTCGGCGCCATGGGCCCGGTCGATCCGGTGCGGACCACGGCGGGGAAGCTCTTCGCCTCCGTTTACGCGCTGTACTCGGGGCTGCTGTTCGTCGTCGTCACCGGCATCGTCTTCGCACCGGTGGTCCATCGCCTGCTCCACACCTTCCACGTCGAGCGCGAAGGTGGGCCGGACGCGCGACGGGGGACGGGCGGCCGATCGCACGGCTAGGGAGGGAGGCTCACTCGGACGGAGACTGGCTGGTGTCGGCGCCCTTGGCGGCGCGCTCCCGCCGGCGGCGGATGCTGCCGAATCGCCAGAGGCCCGCAACAGCCCCGGCCACCGCGAGTCCGAGCATGATCTTGAGCTCGTATCGCCTGAGGTCGCCGAGGACGAGCTCGAGGCTGTGGCCGAAGAGGTAGCCGAGGCTGCCGATCACCGCTGCCCAGGTGGCCGCTCCGACGAGGTTGAGGATCAGGAACCGCAGCGGCGGAAAGCCGCTCATGCCGATCGCGAACGGGGTCACGGTGCGGACACCGTAGAGGAACCGGAAGCCGAGCACGACCGCGAGCTGGTGGCGGTCGAGCATCCGGCGGACCCGCTCGATCGGCACCTTCCAGGACGGACGGCGGCGCAGCAACCACTGGCTGCGGCTGCGGCCGAGGTAGAAGAAGAGCTGGTCGCCGGCGACGGTCCCTGCGCAGGCGGCGGCGATCACCTGGGGCAGGCCGAGATACCCCCGGTGGGCGGCGAAGCCCGCGATCACCAGGATGGTCTCGCCCTCCAGAAACGTCCCAACCAGTATTGCCAGGTAGCCGTACGTCGAAATCAGGTGCTCGATCATCGGATGGTGACCCCCCGTAGTGTCCTCGCGAGCCACGTCCGCGAAGGGCGCTGGCGAGCGCAACGATCATAAGGGAACGGCGGGCAGTGTGACGCTCCCGGGGGCGGCATCACCTAGTCGGCAAATCGCTGGGCGGAGGATGTGGCCGTGCTGGTCGGGGAGAGCCGTGGCACGTCGTGAGGTGCCAGAGGGGATAAGCAGGCCGTCGCAGCGTTAGGGCGTGGTCGAGGGCGAGCTCGGAGTCTTCCGTTGGCCGTTGTGATACATGAGCCAGCGCGAGGCCTCGTAGAGGCCGCGACATAAGCGCTCCAGGGTGTGGGCTCGCTCGGGGTCTGTAGTCGCGACCTCGGTCGCGCCCTGTTCGCGGAGGTCCGCCCAGCGCGTCGGACCGCCGCCGGTCGGGATCTGCAGGTAGGTGTCACCGGTGATGAGACCGATCTTCGGCTCGCGGAAGTGCTCGTCGATGGTGAACGCGAAACGAATTGAATCGAACCGCGAGTCGAGGAGATCACGACCAAGAGTCGTGTTGACGTAGGGAACGCCAACAATCCCGGCGATGGTCGGCAGCACGTCCACCTCGCTCGCCGGTGTGTCGATCACGCGCGGCGTGCCCGGCAGCGGGCTCCCAACGATGACGGCCGGGACGTGGAAGCGGGTGAGTCCGAACCGGGCTTCGGCGCTCGTGAGGTCGGCCAGGCTGCTGAAGGACCCGTGGTCGCCGAGAAGCACGAAGATCGTGTTGGGGAAGTAGGCCTCTTGCCGTGCGAGCGAGAAGAACACTCCCAGGCTATGGTCCATGAAGCGCATCGAGTTGTACTCGTCGAGATCGACAAACCCCGCCGCCCTTACCAAATTCGGCGGGACGTTGGCCAGCACAAAACCATGGTTGTCGTCGGGAATAGTGTATGGGCGGTGGTGACCGGACGTCTGGATAACGGCGAAGAACGGCCGATCGTTGATCTGGCGCAGGATCTCGTTGGCCTCCTCGAACAGGGAAAGGTCTGAGATTCCCCATCCGTCGACGCGCGGTGCCTTGTAGCTGCCCTCCTCAAAAGGGCGCAGACCCGGGATGTTGTGTGCAAGCACGCCGCGGACGTTGCCCCAGTTCAGACTTCCACCCAGGAAGTAGAGCTTCTCGTACCCAACGAACGCGTTGATGATCGTGTGCTGGTCCACGATCAGCGGGTTACGGCTCGCCGTCTCATGGGTCTCGACGTCCGGGATTCCGGTTACCAGGGCGAACACCGAGCGCGCCGTGCCGAATGCGGGGGTATAGAAACGACGGAACAGGATCCCCTCGCGGGCAAGCGCGTCGAGATTGGGAGAAGGTTGAAGCGGGTTTCCGAGGGCCCCTGTCTTGTAGTGCGCCGCCTCCTCCAGCAGTATCACGATGACATTGGTGAGACGTCCGGTCGCCGGTCGCGCCGGGACGTCCCGACGGAACGAGAGACCGACGGGGTCAGGGTGATCGACGCCCAGGTAGGCAGCGACCTCGGTGTAGTGTTCGCGCGTTGCGGTCTCGTCGAACCCGCGAGATTTGTTCTTGAGGGTATCTGCGAGGTTCAGAACCGGGTTGAGCCCGATCGCAGGCGACCAAACGTCCGTTGCGAAGAAGGCATCGCTCCAGCGCAACGGGTACCACTGCACCTTTCCCCAGATCCCGAACGCCCAGGCGATGACCACGATGGTGACGGACGTCGCCTGTCGCCAGCGCCGCACCGGTAGCACGGTCCTGGCTCGCTCCCGCCGGACAAGCCATCGGAAGACCGCGAGGTAGCCAGCGACGACCGCGGCGAGTCCGAGCGTCCCCCAGACCACCGGGTAGGTCTCCCACACCATCTGCAACGAGGTGAGGGTGTCCCTGAGGAGGTCGAGGACCTGGGCGTTGATCCGTATGTGCAGGTAGGCGAAGTGGCCGAAATCCACTTCGTAGATGAGGAAGGTGAGCCCGACTACAACTCCGAGATAGACGCTCCAGAGCCAGCGGCCCACCCGTCCGCCGACGACGGAGAGTGGCCTGATCCATCCAACCACGGCGGGCGGAATCAGCGTCAAGAGTGTGAGGCGTGCGTCGAACTTGAGGCCGATGTGCAGTGCTCTGGTGAGCTCGCCAAGGGGTAGATTTGGCATGATCCCCTGGAACGCCTGCCAGAACGCCACACGCAACGAAACGAGGAGACCGAAGTGCACCGCGGCGAGCGGCAAGAGCACCCGGGCGTGGCGTGGGAGGGCGCGCCAGACATTCATGTCGGCTCCGCGAGCTCGCGCCGGTGCCGCCGCGCAGTCGGGCCCCGTTGCCAAAGCAGCGCCGCTACCGCCGGCAGCGCGAAGGCCAAACGTCCGGCTGGGAACGCTTCGAACTGCAGGCTGTAGACGTTCGAGACCGCGAGACCGATGGTGAACCAGAGCCACACGCCCTGCCCCGTCGCTGCGTCAGGTCCACGTACGAGCATCCGGTTGAACACAGCCACGATTAGCCCACCGACTGCGAGGCCCAGCAACACATGGCGCAGCGGATGGAGGACGAAACTCGGCTGCCACGCCGTGACAACACTCGCGGTGCCGGCAATCGCGAGCGCCGCTACCCCGGCTCCGGCCAGGAACCAAGGGCGTCCGAGGGCCCTGGTGGTGACTCGTGCACCCGCGAGCCACCAGATCATGGCGACGAGGGCTGCCGTCGCGAAGGCCAGCGCGAGCTGTGGTCCCCACGACGAGTCGACTCCCAGGTCCCAGACGACCTCGCCAAGCTCCGCAGCGAGGTAGAACGCGAGCGCATTCAAGAAAGGTGCTCTGCCGGTGGTTCGCCTTACTGCTGTGTCCTCGTTCCAGCGGATGGTGACCGCAAGTGCGAGGCACAGGGTCACCCCCAGGATGGGGATGAGCGGATACCAGCGGGCGAGGGCGAAGAACGCCGCGACGACCGCGAGCGCCCCCGCTAGCGGCACCGGCGTGCGCGCCGGTTGGCTGGTAGTATGCGTCAGCGCCAGCCATCCCACCGCCACTGAGATAAGACCGAGCCCGCTGACCGCGACGGATTGTGCGAGTGACTGCTTGTCCCAGAATCCGAGGTGCAGCGGGCGGTACGCTGCGGCCCCGAGAGCAACGCCGATGGCTGCGAGCGGGCGCACGTGGCGGCGGAGCCATCCGAGTGCTCTAGGTCTGAGTCGCGACAGCGCGGCAGGCGCGACAAGGAGCGGAATCACGTAGAGATAGCCGCTCACCGAATTGAAGTCGACTCCGTACACGGACAGGCAAACCAGGACGCCAAAGCAGTAGAGGAGTGGAAACTGCAGGACGGCAAGGTGGGCCCTCATTGGTTCGCTTCCCTCGCCGCGCCAGAATCAAAGCCGCAGTACTCGACTGACGCGACGCGCCCGTTGTCGACAGTGACGAGAGTGAAACCGCGCGAGGCGAGTCGCTCGTTCGGGGCCACATGGGGCCACCCCCCGGACGCCGCGGTGGTCACGAACTGCGTGCCCGTCTGCGCGCCGATTGGGGTGCCGTTTGCAGCTTCGTAACCGCCCCCGTAGTGCCAATGCCCCGAGAGGACAAGCGGCACGTGCTTTCTCTCGAGCAGCGCGATGGCGTCCCCGGCGTGCGCCTTGATGGACCGCTTGCCGGCGAGGGGGATGTGCGACAGCACAATGACCCTTCCGGGCTGGGCGGCGTCCAGCTCACGTCCGATGAAGGCGAACTGACTCTCGGTGAATTGGTCCCAGCCGTGTCCGCCATCAAGCCCGAGAAGTGTCCAGTGTCCGAACTTCACCGAATAGTACGGCAAACCAAAAGAGCTCAGATACCCGGCAAACCCTCGTCGGTCGTGGTTCCCCGGGACGCAGACGAACGGCATCGTGAGCTTGTCGAGGACTCGCTGGGCGCGTTCGAAGTGGTCCCAGTTCCCGTCGTCGGTAATGTCGCCCGTGACCACCACCAGGTCGGGCTTGAGGCGGTCGAGCTCGTCCACGATGCGCCCGACCGACGCCTCACCTTCGGGTGTGTAGCCGACGTGCAGGTCGGTGATCTGCGCGACCGTGAAACGCTCCGGAATGCTCGCAAGCACCGCCACGGCCCGGCGCGCTCGGCTCTCTCGGGTCCCCGCACGGGCCACAAGGTCGTAGTTTCCGGGCGGGCAGTCCGAGGGGAGGCGGCCCAGAGCCGTCGGTCGCGCTCCGCGCCCCGTTGCCGTCTGCAGCGGAACCGGGATCCGGATTGGCCCCCGCTCCAGGGTGAGCCCCTCGATCCGGGTGAACCATGGGACAGCCGCCCGCGTGACGACCTCGACTTCTTCCCCCGGGGTGAGGATCTCGGGTTGCCCGAACGACGGGGTCTCGACCATGAGGCCACCGGGGAATACCACCCACGCGACGGCACCCGCACCCAAGACCGCGGCGAGCACGGCGTCGCGGAGTCGGTGTGCTGCGGACGTGGGGCGGAGAGAACCCTTGGGCTGGTCAGAGAACCTCGGCATCGGGGGTGACGTGGGCGCGGGTTGCACCGCGGGAGTCTACCAGCGAGCAGTGGGAAGAAGAAGACGACGACGAAGGAACAAGGAAGACGATAGAGGGGGAACCCCGGGACCCGTGCCGGTTGGGAGGATTCATCTGTTTCGCGTTCTCTGTCTTCTCCTTGTACCCTCTTCCGTCGCGGCCTACCGCACAACGTCGAGGATCGAGCCGTCATCCGCAACCCTAGGGAGAGTTCGGAGTTCGAACTCCCTCAGAACAGCGATGAGGTCGACGCGATCACGGTCGGGCCGGAGCCGTCGTCCGGGAATCCGACCTCGCTCCGCGGAATGTTGGCGAGCCCGATCGGGGTCAGGTCGCCGATGAGCCCGAAGCCGGCGTCGAACCGAACCCCGGCCGTGCCCAGGCCGACCCGTGGGTCCCAGGTGGTGCTGGTGGCGGCGATGAGCTCGTCCGCCGGGTCTCCCCGGAAGCCGAGCCGCGTCGACGCCCGTGCGCGGTCGCAGCGGACGGGCTACAACGTGGCGGAGGGAGGCTTCGTGGACTTGCAGACGACGACGGTGAGGTCGTCTTCCTGTGGTTGACCGTCCAGGAACGAGTGGGTCGCGGCGATGACGCGGTCGGCGATCTCGCGTGCCGGACGGTCGATCACCGATCTCACGACATCCAGGACGGCCGTGGCGCCGAACTCTTCGCCACTCGTTGAGGCAGCCTCGAGGATGCCATCGGTGAGGAGGACGAGAGTGTCGCCGCTGTCGAGAGTGATGGCCGGCCCTTGCGTGCACTTGAGGTTCGGAAACAGGCCGAGCGGCGTGCAGCCGCTCTTCAGCTCGGCCTTGACCGCGCCCGACCGATCGAAGACGTAGCCAGTCGGGTGCCCGAAGTTCGCCCAGGTCAGTGCGCCCGAGGCCCCGTCGAGTAGGACCAGGATCATGGTCACGAAGTAGTGATCCTCAAGGTCTGCAAGCAGGAGCCGGTTGAGCTCTCCGGCCAGCCTGTCGAGCGGCGTCATCGTGGTCGCCAGCGAACGGAGGTAGGCACGCGCCGCGGTCATGATCAGTGCCGCGCTGACTCCGTGGCCGGACACGTCGGCGATGCAGACAGCAAGCCTGCCGTCGGGAAGCGGGATGAAGTCATAGTAGTCGCCGCAGGTGGCGCTGGTGGGCGCTGATGTCCCGGCGATGTCGTACCCCGGAATCGTCGGCGGCTGCTGCGGAAACAGCCTCCGCTGCACCGCACCGCCCAAGCGCATCTCGATCTCGCTCTCCTGGAGCTTGATGCGTTCGGTCATGTCTCGCATGACCGAGACGAAGTGTGTGATCTCCCCGGTGCTGAGATCCCGAATCGGTGTGATCGTCTGCTCCGCGTAGAAGTGCTCGCCGGACTTCTTGCAGTTGATCACCGTCCCCTTGAAGGGTTCACCCCCGGCGATCGTCGCCCACAAGGTCGCGTAGTACGCTGGCGACTGGAGCCCGGATTTGAGCAGCTTCGGCGTCCGGCCGATCGCCTCGGCGCGGGAATAACCGGTTGTCGCCTCGAACGCCGGGTTGACGTACTCGATGACTCCGGTGCGATCGGTGATGAAGACGCTGTCAGCGGCCTGCTCGACGGCATTCGACAGACGCTGCGAGAGCTCCTGCGTTCGTTTCTGGTGCGTGACGTCTCTGAAGACCACGACGCCGCCGACGAGCTGGCCGTGGACGTCCTTGAGCGGCGACCCGGTGACGCTCGTCCACGCGCCGTCGGGCACCTGCGCGTTGCGGACAAACACTTCAGTTTCCGGAACGTCCTCGCCGCGGATCGCCCGCGGCAAGGGCAGTTGATCCGCGGGGAAGGGCTGGTCGGTGCCGGGCACGAACAGGCCAAAGACCTTCGCCCACTCCGCCCGGGGCACGTTCATGGGCCCTCGACCGAGCATGCGCCTCGCAGCTTCATTGACGATGGTCATCTGACCGTTCGCGTCGGCGACCATCACTCCTTCGGAGACGCTGTGGATCACGGATCTTGCGAACTCGGCCTGCTCGCGGCGGGTCTTCTCGAACCTCCACCTGTGCGCGGTGAGCGCGAGCGCGAGCAGCAGCTCGCAGGCCAGGAACACACCAAAGCCGATCGCTCCCGCACGGCTGCCGGCCATTCGGGACAGGTAGGATGCCGTTGGGCGGGCGATCAACGTCAGCGTGGTGCCGTCCAGGTGAACGTCGCGGCGGACCACAGCGCTGGCGACGCGGTTGCTGCGCCCGGTGGGGGGTCCGGCGGACAGCAGTCTGCTGCCGCTGGCGTCGTCGACCAGCTCGACGACGATGTCCTGCTCTGCGCCGTTGCCCTTGTCGGAAGACGACGCGGAGATCAGGTCTTCGACCCGGAAGACACCGGTGGCGAACCCCGCGAGCTGTCGAGCCCCGCCGTCGTCCCCGCCGCCCCGGTACACCGGGACCGCAAGCAGAAAGCTCTTCGAGCTCCCGGTCTCCTGGACCAGCCGGACCAACCCTGAGATCGCCGGCTGCCCCGTCTCGGCGGCGCGGGACAGCATGCGCAGCCGCACCGGGTCGGACCCGAGGTCGAAGCCCACCGCGGCTTCGTTCCCTGCCAACGGCTCTATGAAGCGGACCGGGAAGTAGTGGTCCCTGACGGCCGCAGGCACCAAGGTGCCGGATGCGGTCCTCTCGGTAATCGTGTAGCCCGGCCCGGCGTCCCGTCTCGCCTCTGCCTCATGGCGCTCGCGCTCGCCCGGCGGGACCAGGGGCGCCCACGACAAGGCCTGGAGCGCTGAGCCCCTCGCCATCAGCTCGACCGCGAACCTCGTGAACTCGCTGCTGGTCGTGGCCTCGCTCGTGCTCAGGAGCGCCGCCGCGGCGACGACCGAGCGGCGGCCGTCCGCGACTTCGGCCTCCAGCGCCTGCACTCGCTCGGAGACCTTCCTGCCGAGCCGGTCGAGGTCTCTCCGGTCGTCAGCGCGGCGCAGCGCACGCTGGGTTGCGAGGCCCGCCAGGGGCCCGAGCAGGGCCGCGATGATCGCGCCCGCGACGAGTCGTTTGTTTGCTTTGGACATCATTCGTTCAGATGGTAGCCGGGAAACTGCGCCCTGGGAATCTCTCCGCTCGTACCGTAGAAACACAAACCTGGGGAAAACCTTCCAAGTATCGTGACACCATCTCGCCATCGCGAAGAGCGCGCGGAGACGGAGACGGGCGTCCGGCTTCCGGCCTCATTTTCAGCTTCCGGCTTCGTGCTTCGCACTTCGCCGTGACGGGCCCTCGTGTCAAGTCGCCTTTGGCTCCCAGCCACGCCGTGACAAGCGGGCGCGGAGACGGGCACGAGTAGGCAGGGAGAGGGTCAGGGAGCGGGGGCCAAACACGGGAGGAGAACGAGCCCCTGGATCCTGCCCTCGGCTGCTCGTCGGGCGTGGAGGCGGAAGTGAAAGGGGAGGCGGGCTGGAGCCGCCGCATATCACGTATCACCCACCACCTATCACCTTCCAAAGCAGCGCCGAGGTCGACACGATCACGGTCGGGCCGGCGCCGTCGTCCGGGAAGCCGACCTTGATGCGTGCGATGTTGACGAGGCCGATCGTGGTCGAATCGCCGATGATGCCGAACTTGACAGCGGCCATGGCCCGCCACCGCCGTCGAAGTGGTCGGTATTCGAGATGCCTGACGACTTCGTTGTTTCGAGGCGACGGCGTCCTCGATGTCGACGGGCTCGGGTTTGGCCCACCAGCCGTGCTGCGCCTCGCCTCGCCGACGGTGAAGCTCTTCTCAAGCAGTTGCCCGTCTGAGAATGTGATCCCCTGGGCGCCGGCTGGACTTGGCGCCCGACGCGATGACTCAGAGCACCAGCTCGACTGCGGTGTTGGTTGTGATAAGACCGATCATGTCGGGGTTACCGGTTGGCCTCGGCTTCGCCGCGAAAAGAGCGGTCGGGCGGGGATCGATCCCAGGTCCCAGCTCCTGGTGCCCAGTCCCTGGCCGGCAGCAGGGGGCCGATCTAGAAGAGTGCCGAGGTTGACACGATCACGGTCGGGCCGGAGCCGTCGTCCGGGAAGCCGACCTCGATCCGCGCGATGTTGGCGAGACCGATGGTGGTCAGGTCGCCGATGATGCCGACCCCGCCATCGAAACGGACGCCGCCGGTGGCGGGGCCGACCCGCGCATCCCAGGTCGTGCCAGCGTCGGCGAAGACCTCGATGCCGAGCGCGAGCACCTGGAAGAGGTCCTCCTTGACGAGCGCGCGCCACTGGACGTTGGCCACCGCCCGCCCGCAGCCGTCGAAGTAGTTGGGGTCCCAGCCGCGCAGACCGATGTCAGCGCCGAGGGTGAGCTGGCGGTCGAGGTCGAGGTCGCGCGAGACGTCAGCGAGCAATCTCATCTGCCAGCCGCGGCGGCCGAGCTGCGCGGCGCCGACCCACGCTCCGGCGACCCAGCTTTGGAAGTCGCCGTCATCGACCCGGCCCTCGATGCTCGCCTCCCCGAGATAGAGCCAGTTGCCGCGCCGGTGGGCCATGTCGAAGCGGCCGTCCAGGAGCAGGCGCGGGATGTCGCCGCCGAAGGCCGGCGCCGAGAACGTGGCTCCCGCAGTGAAGTTAGGTCCGAGCGCCACGTCCTCCTGGATCGACCACGCCCGGAAGCCCCGCAGCACCGAGAAGTTGTCGGTGACGAGCTCGAACGTGATGCGTGGCCCGTCGATGAGCCGGTCCGCCGGGGTCGGGTAGGGGGAGCCTGTGCCCTCCCAGCTCCAGTCGGAAAAGGTCTCGTGCCGGTGGTCGAGCCCGAGCGTCAGCCGGCGCGTCACGTCGCCGCCGCCCGCGAGACGGAATCCGTACCAGACGCTCGCGGTCTCCGACTGCTCCGGGCCGCTGACCACCGAGTCGCCCTCTGAGTAGAGGTGGTCGACACGGTGGTCCCGGTCCCACAGACCGCCCATCGCGCGGGGCGTCGCCAGCGCGTAGAACGGCCTCTGGACGCGAGCCAGCTCGCGGAAGCCGTCGGTGCGGTCGGCGTAGCTGAGCTCCATCTGCCACCAGCTCGCCCCGATGTTGGGGTCGAAGTAGCCGATCAGAGTCTCGTCGCGCTCGACGTTGCTCCCGTACTGGATCTCGGCCTTGGTGCCCAGGCCGAGGAAGTTCTTCTCCTGGAACTCCAGCCGCCAGTCCTCCTGGCTCCCGATCATGCCGAAGGCGCCGCCCGCCTCGAGCGTCCACTGGTCATGGGTCTCGACCGTCACCTCGACCCCGCCGTCGACGCGGCGGGCCGTGATCTCGACCGGGTTGATGAAGCCGAGCTCGCGCAGGACGCGAGCGCTCTCCTCGGCCAGCGCCGTCGAGTAGGGGTCGCCCTCCTTGAAGAGGAGCCGTGAGCGGATGAACGACTCCTTGCTGACGATGTGGAGCGAGTTCGCAGCGCGATAGAACCACTGCGACGTTTGCGGCTGCGAGGTGTCGAAGACGTCGAATCGTGCGCAGACGATGCGGACGATCGGCAGACCCTCGACATCGCTGGCCTCGCCCTCGGCAGCGGCGGAAATCTGGAGCGCCAGCCAGCCGGCGGCAACCAGGGCGAGGGTCGCTCCAGCGGAGCGGGTCCATGAGGCCGCGTGCTCTCTTTGCCGGCGATGAGGACGGCTCGCGGTCAAGGCTCGCGGCGCTTGCGGGCGGCCTCGCGGTCGCGGACCAGCTCCGCAACTTGCTGCACGCGTTTGCGCTCGCGCGCCTCCCGGGCCTTCTGCCGCTTTGAACCGACGCCCTGGAAGATCTGGCTGAAGCGGAGGATCGCCAGCATGTGGCCCATGTTGGCCGGCAGCTTGGTGTTGCGCACGCGAGCGCCCCACATCCGGGTCGAGGTCACATTGGCCTTGGTGAGGTCGGCGTTGCGGAGGTCGGACCACCGGATGTCCGCCTTGCGGAGATCGATGCCGATCGCATCCGTGAACCGCAGATCGGCGCCGATCAGGGTGCCACCGGCGGCCGTGACCAGGATCATGTTGGTTCCCGAGAGATCGGTCCCCGTGGCCTGGACGCCGCTCAGATCGGCCTGCTTGAGAGTGGCGTGCCGGAAGGTCGCGTGGCTGATCCGCGCGCCGCGGAAGTTCGCCCCCTCGAGGTTGGCGTTGCGGAAATCGGCCTCCTCGAGATTGGCCTCGTGGAAGTCGGCGCTGCGCAGCTCGCAGCGTGTGAAGATCGCCTTCTTGAGGTTGGCGGTCGCGAACGACACCCGTCCCAGGCTGGGCGACCGGAAGTCGAGCTCGGCCAGCTGCGCCCCGGCCAGCAGGCAGCCGTCGAAGGCGGCGCCGATCAGGCTCGAGTGGCGGAGGTCGGCCTGCGAGAGGTTGGTGCGCAGGAAGCTCGCCCGCTCGAGGTCGGCGTAGCTCAGGCTGGCGCCCTCGCACTGTGCGTCGTCGAAGACCGCCTCGGACAGCTGCGCGCTGTGGAGGTTGGTGCCGCGCAGGCTCGCGCCGCGGAAGCTCGCCCGTGACAGCTTCGAGCCGCGGAGCTGGGCATTGTCGGCGCGCGCATTGTCGAAGATCGCGCCCTCCATGCTCAGGTTGAGGAGCTCGGTGCCCTCGAGGATCGAGTGCTCGGCGCGGATCCCGCGCAGCACCGTGTCAGCAAAGCGGGCGCCGCGCAGGGAGGTTCCGTAGAGGTTGGCCCCCGACAGGTCAGAGCTGTCGAGGATGGCGCTCTCGAGCCCGGCGCGCGTGAGGTTGGCGCGCCGGAGGATGGTCCGGGTGAGGTTGGCGCCCCGAAACGAGGTTCCCTGCAGCGAGGCCCCTGACATGTCGAGGCCGGACAAGTCGAGGAAGTCGAGGTGGGTGTTGTCGAGGATGGTGTCGCGGAAGCTGGCGCCGGTGAGGGTCGTCGCCTCGAGGCCGGCGTGGCTCAGGTTGGCGCCGTCGAGGCGAGCGTTCGCGAGGTTCGCCCCTCGGAAGTGGGCCTTGGCGAAGTCGAGGCCGCGCAGGTCGAGACCCGAGAGGTCAGCGTCGATCAGGTCAGGTGCGATGGTGGGGTTGGCGGCCCGCCACGCGGCCCACCGTCCGGATCGCAGCTGCTGGAGGTGATCGGGGTTCGCCATCGCGTCCGTCTCCCAGCACAAGTGTAGACAATCCCATGCGAAACTCCCGAAGGCTGGGGGCGGTAATCGGCGCCCGCGGCCGCCGTACGAAGGAGCGGGGAGGTGTCATGGCCGATCGGCGCGCATCGACGCTCGTCTGTGCCCTGGTCGTGGTCGGCGTGTCGGCAGTTGCGACCGTAGGGGGCGGTGTCGAGCCGGGCGGAGCCTCCGCGCTCCGGCTCCGGTCGGCCGCCGCCGGCGGGTCCGGCCAGACCGAGGACAGCGAGCTCGCGGTCCTCCGCGTTGCAGCCCATGACTTCGCGGCGGTCCGCGCCCGGCTCGCTGCGGACGGCATCCGCATTCTGGGCTACCTGCCCGACGACGCCCTGCTCGTCGAGCGCGTCGGCCTCGACGCATCGGGCGTGTTCGGCGTTGCGGCGGTCGAGCCGTGGTCGGCCGAGCTGGCGATCACGCCGGAGCTCGCGTCGCTCGAGCCGTTGCGAGCCGAGTTGTTGCCCGGCGGGGTGCCGATCGTGGTCGGCCTCGCCCACGCCCAGGCGGCCGACGAGCTGGCAGGTCGGCTTGATGGGCTGGGCGTCCGGGTGAGCTGGATCGCGCCCGACGCGGCGGTGCCACAGCTCGGCCTGCTGGCAGACCCCGAGCAGCTGCCCGCCGTGCTCGAGGCGCTGCGGGCGACCGCCGGGCTGGTCTGGGCCGACCTGCAACCGCCCGTGCGCCTGCTCAACGCCGACGCCTCGTGGCGCTGCCAGTCCGGCGTCGAGGGCGCGACCCCGCTCGATGACCACGGCCTGCGCGGCCAGGGCCAGGTGGTCGGCATCATGGACACCGGCATCGACATCGACCACTGCATGTTCTTCGACCCGCAGGCCGAGCTGCCGGCGCTCAACGGCGCCGAGGGCGTGGCGGTCGACCTCGACCAGCGCAAGGTGCTGGCGGTCGACTTCTACTGGTCTCGGGACTGGCCGAACCCCGGCCCCCTCGACTGGGACGACCACGGCCACGGCAGCCACGTCGCGGGCAGCGTGGCCGGCGATGCCGGGGCCGACGGCGTCCGCCAGGGCGTCGACGGCATGGCCCCGGCCGCCAAGCTGGTGATCCAGGACGGCGGCTACTCGGTCGACGACTGCGCCGACCTGCCGGGCCTCGGCTGCCCGGTGCGGCCGCTCGAGCCCGTGCTGCAGCAGGCCTTCAACCAGGGCGCGCGCCTGCACTCGAACTCGTGGGGCGACGAGGAGAACTACCTGCCCCACAACCGCTACACCGAGCGCGCCGCGGACGTCGACCGCTTCGTCTGGGAGCACCCAGAGATGACGATGCTGTTCGCCGCCGGCAACGCCGGGGAGGAGGGCGCCGACACGGTGATCTCGCCCGCCACCGCCAAGAATGTGATCGCGGTCGGCGCGACCTGGCGCGCGGACGTCAACCCGCCGTGCCCGACCGACTTCTCGTCGCGCGGCTTCACCCACGACGGCCGCATCAAGCCGGACATCATGGCTCCCGGCGCGGGGGTGGTCTCGGCGGAGTCGAACTTCATCGTCGGCGGCACGCAGAACTGCGACTACGTTCCGATGTCCGGCACCTCGATGGCGACGCCGGTCACCGCCGGCCACGCGGCGCTGGTGCGACAGTACTTCGTCGACGGCTTCTACCCCGGCGGCGCGCCGTCCCCGGCCGACGGCTTCGTTCCGTCGGCGGCGCTCATCAAGGCGATGCTGATCGCGTCGGCGGTCGACCTCTCCGAGCTCGGCTGCGCCACCGCCGAGCCGGTGCCGTCCCGGGACCAGGGCTGGGGGCTCATCCAGCTCGACCGCGCGCTGCTGTTCGACGACGACGCGGGCCGGCTGCTGGTCGACGACGAGTGGGCCGCCTTCGCCGCAGCCTCGGACCCGCCGCATCGGCGCGAGCTGGCGACGGAGGCTGCCGGCCCGCTCAAGGTAGTGTTGGTGTGGACCGATCCGCCGTCAACCTCATTGGCGGAGGTCAATCTCGTGAACGACCTCGACCTGGTCGTCGAGGGCCCCGGCGGTGTCTTCTTCGGCAATCACTTCGCCGAGGGGGCGTCACTTCCCGGCGGCAGCGCCGACCGCCTCAACAACGTCGAGGTGGTGTGGCTGCCGCAGGCCGCGCCGGGCGAGTGGACGGTCGAGGTCCAGCCGCAGGCCATCCACGAGGCCGGCCAGGGCTTCGCGCTGGTGGTGCTGCGYCCKGACGACGCCKSGGMGCCKCGCCGCCCCMGCRRYCGGCTCGTTCCAGGACCGTAAGGCTCGGAGTYTACAGCCGCAGTGACTGCCGCYTGGTCGTTGAGCTGTCCATCGGCCGGCGATGAGGGCGCCGTCGACGGTAGGGAAAGGCATCCAGCCCACGGGGTATAGAGCCGCGGCTGTCAGCGTCGGCACGCGGGCTGCCTGGACGACGGCACGATCCCGCGGGCCCGGCCCGCCTCCGCTACGGACAGCGACGCTCTCGACCCCCGCAAGCCCTGGCATACCCACCCAGAAGAACATATATTCCATGAAAAGGACGACACCCCAACTCGGAGAAGGAGGAGGACCATGATTGCGCACGCCTCGACCCACCATTCGCCCCGCCGCCGGCTGCCATGGGCGCTAGCGGCACTGGCCATCCTTGCCCTGGGGGCGCTGCCCCTGACGGCAGCGGACCTGAGCACCGTGGCGCCCCCGCCGGGGGCCGTGCCGGAGTCGCTGACCGGCTCCTACGTCGCCTTTGACCCGACGGTCGGCGGCGACCTCTGCTACCTACCAGGCGTCGCGGGCACGTTTTGCTTCATCGCCTACTCGTACAGCCCGGACTGGGAGTACGCCTACAACGTCTGGGAGAGGTTCCCGGCCGACTGGATCGTGACCAACGTCTACGTCCAGGGCACGCCGACGTGCACTAACGGCGGCACTTTTGGCACCTTTGGCTGGACGTTTGAGACCAGCCCCTATGAGGTGAACATCTCCCACACCCGCTACCACTCGTCGGGTGGCGACGCCTGCACCGCCTACTACTGCGTCGAGGCGGTTGCCGGCACCGGTACCCCCGACGCGCTGGTCTCCTGGTTCTGGGACGGCGATAGCTACAGCAACCCGCCTCACTGGCCTTGCTCGAGCGATGGCTATGCCCCGGCAGGATTTACATGCGACGAGGCGATCGAGCCGCCGGCCGCGATCCCACCCTGCGTCCTGCCGCCGGTGATGCTGACGCCGGCCTCGATCGAGGCCGAGGGCTGCCCTGGCGTACCCCAGATCCACACCTTCACCGCGTGGAACAACGCCGGCTACAACATGAACGTGACGATGTCGTACGCGATCGTGGCTGGCACGGGGTCGTGCAGCGGCCCGGCGACGGTTCCGGTCGCCAACGGCGCGAGCGTGCCCTTCAACGTCGAGATCACACCGACCGGAGCCTTCGGTGACACCACAGTCTGTGAGATCGAGGCGGTCGACCCCGGGAACCCGGCCAACCATGACGAGTCGCTGCTAACCAAGCACCTTGTCCCCTACGTCTGGGACCCTGCCGGCTGGCAGAACCAGACTGTCAGCGGCGCCTTGCCGGCGCAGTGGGCGTCGTGCGCGGCCGGCTGGCACCCCTCGGCGCCCGGCCTGGTCGGCTACCAGGTGGGCGGCCTCGTCTCCACCAGCTCAGCCCAGGCGCTGCTCCAGATGTATGACCCCGGCGCGGGCGCCTGGACCCAGCTCCCACTCTCGCCGCAGGCCCTGTTCGGCCACGTCGCGAGCTTCATCGACAGCAAGCTGTACGTGTCCGGCGGATTTGACGGTGCCTTCACCGGCTCCGCCAATCTCCAGGTCTTCAACCCGGCGACCAACAGCTGGAACGACACCAGCTACCCGGACATCCCGGCCGCTGGCGGTCGCGGTGGAGGCGCCGGTGGCGTCGGCATTTGCCACACCGGCAGCGGTCTGTGCCACTTCCACGTCGGCGGCGGACCCGACGGCTCCTTCGCCAACTCTACGCTCGAGACCTGGGAGTTCAACCCCGCCACCAACGCCTGGACCCAGCTCGACTCCAGGCCGGGTGGCTCGAGCCCCGACGGCTTCCTCCTGGGCGCCGGCGTCGGGTGCCTGGGGTACATCTTCGTCGGCGGCGACTACCGCGGCTACCACGATTTCTTCGGCATCGACCCGACATGGCCTGCCGGCTCCCAGTGGTTACAGCTCGCATCCATTCCGGACGCGGCGGGCGCGATGACGCCGGCGATGGTGTGCAGCGAACCAGAGGGCGCCATCTACCTGATCGGCGGCGACCCCGACGGCTACTGGGGGAACTACAACACCACCGTCTACCGGTACGCCATCTTCGACGACATGTGGAGCGGGCCGTTGCCCTACGAGCTTAACGTCGCCGTGACCGGCTCGTGTGGGGTGGGGATGGCCGACCGGCTGTGGACCTTCGGCGGCACGATCGGCTCGGGCCCCATCGTCCCGSYGCCGYWYGARTCGCTCGCAGYGKWKCGCCTGCMYYGSKGGTCTSCCSTTTGCCGAYGGCTTCGAGTCCGGGAACACCTCGGCCTGGTCGGCGACTGTCCCCTGATTGGGGAAGGGACCGGTAGCGAACATATGAGTCGACTCCGCGGGCCGTCGCCGGGATCGCCGCCCCGGCGCGGCCCGCGCGCCTTTCAGCGCCGGAGAACGAGCAGCCGCTCCTCGGTCATCTCGCGAAAGGCCCACTCGGGTCCCTCGCGGCCGACGCCCGAGCCCTTGACCCCGCCGTAGGGCATCGGGTCGGCGCGCCAGGTCGGGACGTCGTTGTGGATGATGCCGCCGACCTCGAGGCGGGCCCAGGCCTCTTGGATCTTCGAGGTGTCCTGGGTGAAGACGCCGGCCTGCAGGCCGTAGCGCGAGTCGTTGACCAGGTTGAGGGCCTGGCTGAAGTCCTCGTAGGGGTCGAGCACCGCCGCCGGGCCGAAGACCTCGTCCGACACGAGGGCGCAGCGGTGCGGCACCTCCTCGAGCAGCGCCGGCCGCACGACCGAACCCTCGCGCTGGCCGCCCGCGAGCAGGCGGCCGCCCGCGGCCACGCCGTCGGCGATCCACTGCTCGACCCGGTCGGCGTTGGCGGCGTCGATCAGCGGCCCGCACACCACCGCCTCGTCGGCTGGATCGCCGGTGGCGAGCTGCCGGGTCGCCTCCTCGAGCGCCCGTCGCAGGTCGACGTAGATGCGCTCGTGAGCCAGAACCCGTTGCACCGAGATGCAGGACTGGCCCGCGTATCCGTACGCCGCACCGGCGATCCGGCGGGCGATCGCGTCGAGGTCGCCGGCGTCCGGCTCGACGATCACCGCCGCGTTGCCGCCAAGCTCGAGCGTCACCCGGCGGCGCCAGCCCAGCTCCTTGAGCCGCCACCCGACCGCCATCGAGCCGGTGAAGGTCAGCTTGGCGATGCGGTCGTCAGCGGCCAGGCGCTCGGCGTCGGCTCCCCGGCTGGGGATGACCGACAAGGCGCCCTTCGGCAGCCCGGCCTGGTCCAGGGCCGCGGCGAGCAGCAGCGCCGGCCCCGGGGTTTGGCTGGCCGGCTTGAGCACCACCGGGCAGCCCGCCGCAATCGCCGGCGCCAGCTTGTGCGCGACCAGGTTGAGCGGGAAGTTGAAGGGGGTGATGGCGAGCACCGGGCCCACCGGCACGCGGCGGATCAGGGCGAGGCGGCCCGCGCCGGAGGCGAAGCCGCCGAGGTCGAGCGCCTCGACCTCGGGCCGGCGGGCGATCCGCGTCGCCTCGCTGAAGGTGTCGCGGCAGCGCTCGGCCTCGACCCGCGCGAGCGTGATCGGCTTGCCCGCCTCCTCCGAGATCGCCGCCGCGAGCTCGGCGAGGTGATCCTTGATGAGGTGGGTGGCGCGGGACAGCACCCGGGCGCGCTCGAAGCCCGGCAGCTCGCCCATCGCGCGCGCCGCCCGGACCGCCGCGTCGGCCGCCGCATCCAACTCCGCCCAGCCGCCGCGCGCGACCTCGGCGACCGGCCGGCCGTCGTAGGGGGATCGCACCGTCATCCGCTCCGCCGCATCGCGCCACTCGCCGGCGAGGAAGAGCTGGTGGGAGCGCATGGTCCACCTCCGAACGTCCATGGTAGCGCGCGGCGCGGTAGAGTGGTGGCATGCGGCCAATGGCGCTGCTCACCGACTTCGGCCTCGCCGACCACTACGTCGGCGTGCTGCACGCGGTGCTGGAGCGCGAGGCGCCCGGGGCGGGGCGGATCGATCTCGGCCACCAGGTGCCGCCGGGCGACGTGTGGACCGCGTGCTTCCTGCTGCGCTGCGCGTGGCCGTCGCTGCCCGATGACGCCGTGGTGCTGGCGGTGGTGGATCCCGGGGTGGGCGGCGACCGCCGGCCGCTGGCGGCCCGGGTCGGCGGCCGCTGGCTGGTCGCGCCGGACAACGGCCTCGCCGCGGCGATCGGCGTCGCGGCTGAGGTCGTCGCGCTCGACTGGCAACGGATGGGGCTGCCGGAGCCTTCCGCAACCTTCCACGGCCGCGACCTGTTCGCGCCGGCGGCCGCCCGGCTGGCGCGGGGGGACGATCCGGCCACGCTCGGCGATCGAGTCGCTCCGGACGGCCTCGAGCCCTGCCCGATCCCGGAGCCGGACGGCAATGGCGGTACCTGGCATGCTGTGGCAATCCACGTCGATCGCTTCGGCAACCTGATCACCAACCTGCGGGCGGCCGCGGCGCCACCCGGGGCGGTGGCGTGGTACGGCGCGCCGCGGCCGGCGCGGCGGGTCGCTCG
>PQAJ01000090.1 GCA_003105185.1 Holophagae bacterium | reverse complement strand
CTAGAGCACGAAGGCGTACCCGACCTTGACGAACAGCGTGCGGTCCTGACGAGTGAGATCGGTCGTCGCGTCGCCGATGGCGTTGTCGGAGTAGCCGACGAACAGCACGGTCTGCGGATTGAGCTTGTAGGAGAACAGCAGCTGGCTGAAGAGGTGCTGGTACTCGGGCTCCCGGCCTGCAAGGTCGACGGCGGTGTTGAACTCGTAGTCGACGTGCTGCAGGATCGCCCGCACGAAGGTCCGGGCATCGAACTGCCAGGCGACCCCGAGCTGGCCGATTCGGGCGTCATAGAGCCAGCCGGCGTCGACCTCCATCTGCTCGGCCGTGTAGTCGAGATCCAGGCGCAGGTGGCGCCCGAGGCGGTACCAGAACCCCGGGTGGAGCTGCAGCCGCTCGCCCTCGCGGCTGCCGGCGTAGTCGAGCCGACCGCCGGTGATCACCTCGAGCCAGGCCTGGCTGCTGCCGTTGGGGTGGAGGCAGAGGTGGGCGTAGATCTCGTCGTACTCGTACTCCTCGCCGGCCCACCCCTCCCGCACGTGTCTCGGGCGCAGGAAGGCGTGCGACTGCAGCGGCCCCTCGTAGTTGAACTTCACCACGTACTCGTCGAGCAGCAGATCGCCCTGATGGTCTTCGCTGTGGTTGACCTTCCAGAGCAGCTCCGTCCGCGAGTACCAGTCGCCGGGTGAGCCGGTCCACAGCAGGCCGGCGCCGACTTCGCCGAACCGTTGGTCGACCTGGGGCATGAAGCCGAGATCGGCCCGGAAGCCGTCGTCGATGTCGCGCAGGGCCGACCACAGCAGCCAGCTCCGCGTCTCGTGGTAGTACTCGGCGTTGTACGCTGCCCCCTCGAAGGAGCCCTCGGGCTGGTCGAAGCCCTCGACGACGGCCTCCGGGTAGCGGGTGCGCGAGCCCACCGCCTGGAGCAGCAGACGATCGCGCGGGGACAGCCGGAGGTCGGCGTCGAGGCCGGCGACGCGGTTGAAGTAGCCGTCCTCTCCCTCCCTGGAGGTGCCGAGCACGCCGAAGGTGAAGCGATCGTCGATATCGACCTTGTAGCGCGCCACGCTGGCCAGGTTGCCCAACTCAAGCGAGGTCGCATCGGAGTACTGGCTGCCCGGGAAGATCAGGTTGGTGACCTCGTCCTCGACGACGTAGGTCCCGACGGTGTGCACTCCTTCCTTGCCGGTGATCTTGGCGCCCCAGGCCGGGTCGCGGAGCATGCGCGTGTAGACCACATCCAGGCTGGTGTCGAAGAAGTCCGCCCCCTCCATGAAGAACGGCCGCTTCTCGGGGAAGAACAGCGCGAACGGCTGGTTGACCTCGAGCTGGAGGGCGTCGGCCTCGACCTGCGAGAAGTCCGGCTGGACGGTGCCGCTCAGCGTCAGGTTGGGGGTGAAGCCCCAGCGCGCCGTGATGCCGAGCTCGCTCTCGATGTCGCCCTCGGCGAGGACCTTCGCGTTGTCTCCGGCCAGCGCGTCAGTGCGGGTGGCGACCATGGTCGGGACGATCTCCAGGTTGCGCCCCGGCGAGACGCCGGCGAAACCCTCGATCTCGATCGCCTGGCAGAGGTAGCAGTTGTTGTTCCGGTCGCGCGGAAAGGCGCCCATCTGCGCGGTGGTGTTGCGCGGGTAGCCGCGGACCGCGTCGAAGCCCCACACCTGCGGGCCGTCGGTGCGCTGAAACCTCAAGGTCGAGAACGGGATCCGCATCTCGGCGGCCCACCCCCAGCTGTGGATGGCGGCGGCCGACTCCCAGATTCCGTCCCAGGTCGTGCCCTCGCCCGGCCAGGTCTCGATGTTGTCCATCTGGACGCCGAGCGGGTTGACCAGCAGCAGGTAGTCGCGCCGCTGGTCGTGGAAGGTGTCGAGCACGACCCCCACCCAGTCGTCGGACCAGGCGTCGTCGCGGTCGGCGAGGTGGGCGCGGATCGCCGACGGATCCGGGTCGAAGGCGCGGAACGCGACGTAGAGCGCGCCGTCGTCGTGGAAGAGCAGCACCTCGGTGCGGACCGGCGCCGGGGTGTTCTCGCCGGGGCTCACCTCGACCGGCAGCTCGGTCGACCAGGCCTGCTTCCAGGCGATCTCGTCGAGGGCGCCGTCAATCTGGACGGGAGCTTCGAGACTCGGAATCTGCTCACGAGTTCTGGGCTGTGGCAGTTCGGACTGCGCGGTGAAGGCTGTTGGGACAATCAACATCGGCAGGATCAGAGCCACCTGTCGTGCGGTCATCAAGCTCTCTCCGCCGGTACGGTCTTCAAGAAAGTGCCCGCCCTCGCCCCTGAGATGGGCAGCCGCCCCAAAGGGTTTACGGCGGCGGACTCTTCAGGTTCTCAATTCGAAATGTGGTATCGACGAGGGGCGGTCTGCCATCCACACCAGGGGCGGAAGGTCCTGCCGGCCACGAGTTGTAGCGCCACCCGGCCCCGCGGGCCCTACATCATGGACAGCGCCGCGAGGACTCGTTCGGTCGTCGTGACGCAGGCAAAGCCGTACGCCAGGTTCAGCAGGCTGGCCAGGTGCATCTCCTCGTTGACCGCGCCGTTGGCATCGGCCGGGAAGAACACTCGGTAGTCCCGATAGTAGGCGTCGCGCGCCGTCGACTCGCAGCACATATTGGTCATGGTGCCGGTGATGACGAGATCTTCGACCTTGAGGCAGCGCAGCACCGTCGCCAGGTCCGTGTCGAAGAAGGCCGAGTACCGGTGCTTCAGCACCACCTTCTCATCCTCTCGAGGCGCGAGGTCCGGGTGAATCTCGCTTTCCGGGCTGCCTTCCACGCACATGCCCTCCCACCACCACTCCATGATCCCAGCGTCCAGGCGACTCGGGTGGTGCACGTGCCGGGTGAAGACCACCGGCCGCTGTGCCCGGCGGAAGGCGGACACCAGCGTGGTCACGTTCGGCAGGATCGCCTCTGCACCGCAGGTGAACGCCGGCCCGTCCTGGTCCACGAAGAAGCGCTGCATGTCGATCACCAGCAGCGCGGCGCGATCGGCCCGCAGCTCCAGCTGCGAGCGGTTATAGGGAGCCACCCGATCGAGCCACTGGCGGGTCTTCTCGGGCATGGTCCCGGGGGTCACGTAGGGTTTCATGAGGCGGCCTCCGCTGCTGGCGCGTCGCGGGCGAGCGATGATCGGCAATTCCGACGCTGCCGTCAACGTCCACCCGCGCGTCGCGGCTGCCGCCATCCGCCGGCGCCTGCCGTACAATCGGCAGCGATGAGCGAGCTCTTCCGCCTGTCGCAGCTGGGCCGGGCGATGCGGCCGTCGCCGATCCGGGAGCTGTTCCGGGTCGTCGGCCAGCCCGGCATGATCTCGTTCGCCGGCGGCCTGCCCGCGCCGGACGCCTTCCCGGTGGCGCGCTTCGCCGCCTGTGCCACGGTTCTCGAAGAATCAGGCCGCGAGGTGCTGCAGTACGGTCCGAGCGAGGGCTACGGACCGCTCCGGGAGACGCTGCTCGCCCTCATGTCCGAGCGACTCGGCTACCCGGTCCGCCCCGAGGAGCTGCTCGTCACGTCGGGGTCGCAGCAGGCGGTCAACCTCCTCGCCCGGGTTCTGATCGACCCCGGCGATCCGGTGATTGTCGAGGCGCCGACCTACCCCGGCACGATCCACAGCCTGCGCAACGCCGGCGCCCGCTTCGTCGCGGTGCCGTGTGACGGCGACGGCATGCTGGTGGATCGCCTGCCCGACGCGGTGGCGCGCTGCGAGGCCGCAACCGGGCTGCGGCCGAAGCTGCTGTACACGATCCCCGACTTCTCCAACCCGACCGGCGCCTGCCTGTCGCTCGACCGGCGCCACCGCCTCCTCACGACAGCCGCGGAGCTCGGCATCCCGGTGCTCGAGGACGATCCCTACGGCCAGCTCCGCTACCGGGGCGAGCCGCTGCCGGCGCTCAAGCGGCTCGCCGGGCGCGCGCCGGGGGTGCTCTACGCGTCGTCGTTCTCGAAGATCCTGGCGCCCGGCGTCCGGGTGGCGTGGGTGGTCGGCTCGCCCGAGATCATCCGCGCGATGGTGCTCATGCGCCAGGGCGAGGACCTGTGCACGGCAACCGTCACCCAGGCCCTGGTCGACGAGTACTGCCGCCGCGGCAATCTCAATGCGCATCTCGCGACCATCCTCGGCGTCTACTCGACCAGGTGCGCGGCCATGGAGCGCGCCCTCTCCGAGAACCTTCCCGAGGGAACCGCCGAGTGGCGTCCGCCTGACGGCGGCTTCTTCTTCTGGCTGCGCCTGCCCGGGCGGTCCAGCCGCGAGGTCTTCGACCGCGCGGTGGCGCAGGGCGTGGCCTTCGTGCCGGGCGCGGCATTCTATCCGGCGCCCGAGGAGCAGGTCGGCGAGGTAGCGGACGGTGACGGGTTTGCGCGCCTCTGCTTCACGTTCGCCGACGCGCCCTCGATCGACGAGGGCTGTCGTCGACTGGCGCGGGTCTTGAACGGATCGTAGCCGTCGCAGTCGTCGCGCCGACGAGCCCTACTCGCTCGCCGGCTCCAGTCAGGTGGCGGCCGCTGTCTGCAGCCGCCGCTCCCGGTGGATCAGCCACAGGTTGCGGCCGTACACCACCCAACCGGCGCACTGGCCGAGCACACCGACGAGGTCGCGCCTCCAGATGAAGTAGACGAGCAGCATCGAGGCCCCGACCAGGCTCAGCCACCAGAAGCCTACCGGCACGACCGACTTCTTGCTGCGCTCGCTGACCAGCCACTGCAGCAGCATCCGGCCCGTGAACAGCACCTGCCCGAGCAGGCCCATGGCGACCCACGCGAAGCCGATCGGCGAGCTGATGTTGAGCAGCCGGAACCAGAAGCTGCGGCCGCGCTGGTCGCGCTCCACCCGCGCCGCGAGCTCATCCGGCCGCACGCGCTCCTCGCCGCCGCCCGACAGCTCGAGCACGTACCAGTGACCGCCCGCGCCATCGGCCTCGAGGCGCACGCGGTCCACTCCCTCGGGGAGCGGCTTGAGCTCCAGCTTGAGGGAGCTCGTCGCTGCCACATCCTGCCCGGAAGAGGGTGGCTCCTGAGCCGCCAGCGGGAAGCAGATCATCACCGTGGCCACCGCCACAGCCGCGATCGCCCGAATCGGGCCGGTGGCCCATCGGCGCCGGATCACCGCAGCTTCCAGCGCAGCCGGCGATCCTGCAGCCAGCGCACCCCGAGCGCATCCCGCAGGCCGCGCACTGCCCGGTCCCAGGTACCGTAGTGGCTGCGGCCGGCGGTGCGCGGCGCGTGCCGGACCGGAACCTGCCGCACCGTGTAGCCCCCCATGCGGAGCAGCGTCGGCAGGAAGCGGTGCATGCCGTCAAACGGGATGATGCATGCGATCGCCTCGGCGCGCATCAGCTTGAGCGGGCACCCGGTGTCGACGATGTCCTCGCGCGTGAGCCGGTTGCGCACCCAGTTCGCGAAGCGCGACGAGAGTCGCTTCCAGCCGCTGTCCCGGCGCTGCTCGCGGATGCCGACCGCAGCGTCGACCCCCTCCTCCTTCACCACCTCGAGCAGCCGAGGAAGGTCCTCGGGATAGGTCTGCAGGTCGGCATCGGTGACGGCGATCCAGCGGCCGCGGGCGTGCTGGAAGCCGGCCACGAGCGCCGCCGACTGACCGGCGTGGTGGGCGAACCGCAGCACCTTCAAGCGCGGTTCCGCGGCGGCCAGCTCGACGAGCCGGTCAGCGGAGCCGTCGCTCGACGCGTCGTCCACGGTCACCAGCTCCCAGCTCAGGGCCAGCCCATCCAAGGCGGTGCGCACCCGCTCCACCAGGGGATCGAGGTTGGCGAGCTCGTTGAACACCGGCACGACGACGGAGAGCTCGACGGCTGGGAATTCCACCTGGCTCACGCGGGCCAGGGTAGCACGGGACGGAGAGCAGGGCTCTCGCCCACGGCGATGGTGAGCCGGCCGCTCCCGCAGCGCGGCTCAGCGGGGGCAGAGGTAGACGCTCACGCCCCGGACCGTGCCCTCCAGCCGCGGGGTGCGGCCGGCGGCGCGGACGATCTCCTCGAAGCGCTCCGCCCGCCGGGTGTCGACCACGAACACCTGCCGCTCCCCTTCGGCCAGCTCCTGCTCGAGGGTCTGGCGATACTGGGGGGAGCCGCGCTCGAGGTCCTCTGCCGAGAAGACGACGTGCTCCACTTCGCGGCCGAGGTAGAAGCTGAGCCCGTAGAGGTTGCGCACGCCGACCAGCACGATCTCGTCGTACTCCTCGCCGGCGAGCACCGCGACCTCTCGGGCCAGCGTGCGGGCGTCCCGCTCGTTGGGGATGTGCGCGGCGACGACGCGCAGCCCGACCAGCAGAGCGAGCCAGAGCGCGATCAGGATCAGCTTCCGCCGCGTCCACTGCCAGCGGCCCCGCAGCGCCATGGCGGTCAAGACCGCCAGCGCCGGGAACAGCGGCAGAACGTAGAGGTGGAGCCGCGAACGGGAGACCAGGAACACCGCCAGGCCCAGCAGCAGCCAGGCTAACGTGAAGAACAGCGCCGGATCGTCGCGCAACCAGCGCCGCCACCAGGTCGGCCGGAAGACCCGATCGGCGTGGCGCAGCCGCGCGGCCAGGACCGCGGTCCACGGCAGAGCGCCGAGCAGGAAGGTCGGCAGGTAGACCGCAGCGACCCCGTACCACTCAGGGTTGCGGCCGTGTTGGTCGGTGAACACGCGCCCCACGACCTCCTCGCCCAGGAAGTAGCGGACGAGCTCCGGGCGGCGGACGACGACCGCGACGTACCAGCTGAAGCCGACGGCCGCGAACAGGGCCATTCCGGCGAGCGGGAACAGCGCGGGGAGGCCACGCACGCCGCTGGTCGCCACCACCAGCGCCCCGATGCCGAGCAGCGGCACCAGGCCGGGCGGCCCCTTGGTGAGAAAGGCGAGCCCGAATCCGAGCCACATCACGACCAGCCATCCCCGGTGCGTTCGGTTCGGACTCCACCACCAGCTCGAGAAGCCCCACACCGCGAGCGCCTCCCAGGCGGCGAGCAGCGTGTCGGTGTTGGCGATGCTGGCCGCCACCGTGGGCAGAAGGAAGGTCGCGTAGATGACGGCTGCGAGCGCAGCGTCGGCCGGGCACAGGCGGCGGCCGATGGCAAACACCAGCAGCACGGTCGCGGTGAAGGCGAGCGCGTTCGGCAGCCGCACCGCCCACTCGCTCATGCCCAGCGTGTTCAGGCTGGCCGCGATCAGCCAGTAGGTCAACGGCGGCTTGGCGAAGTGGGGATACTCGTGGTGGAGGCGCGGGACCAGGTAGTCGTCGAGGTGGATCATCTCCAGGGCGACGGTGACGTAGCGCCCCTCGTCGGGCTCCCACAGCGGGTGCGAGCCCTGGAAGGCGAGCGCGAACACCAGCACGGCCGCAATGGCGAGGGCCCACCGGAAGCCGGGCGGCAGGGCAGCGAACCGCCGCCAGGCCCATCCACTGGCCGCAGCAGTTCCCGGCGATCCGGGCGGATGGTCGTCCTGCTCGTCCTGCATCATGAATCCGGTGACACGGGGTGTGCCGACCACCGCCCATGCTACCAGAACGCCAGTGCTCCGGACGCTACGCCGAGCGCCGCCCGCCAGGGCCACTCCCGCACTGGAAAGGCCCCGAGGTACACTCATCTCCGGGTCGGAGGAAGCACCGTGCACGACACAGCGCCGACGCTCGCGGGAGCTCGCCGGGTCGGCGGCTGCACCACCCGCCCCGTCACCGGACCACGGCGTTGAGCGGGAACTCCTGGCARGTCTGGATCGACACCGGCGGCACCTTCACCGACTGCGTCGCGGTCGACCCGGACGGCCGCACCCGAAGCTGYAAGGTGCTGTCGAGCGGCGCGCTCCGCGACGTCATCGAGCGCATCGACGACGCCGGGAGGGTTCACCTTCGCGGACGATCATCGCTCCCGGCCGGCTTCCTGACCGGCCTGTCCCTGTCGMTGCTCGGTGACGGCACTGAGTTCGAGATCATCGATCAGGATCGCGAGACGGGCTCCCTGCAGTTGAACGCCGCCGACCTGTCCGGCTTCGCAGTCGGCAGGCCCGTCGAGCTGAGGTCACGGGAGGAGGCGCCGCTGCTGGCCGCGCGGCTGGTCACCGGCACGCCGCTCGGCCACGAGCTCCCGCCGCTGGCGATGCGGCTGGCGACGACCCGGGGCACCAACGCACTGCTCGAGCGTCGGGGCGCGCGCCTGGTTCACCTCACAACCGCCGGGTTCGAGGACCTCCTCGCCATCGGCGACCAGCGGCGCCCGGACCTGTTCGCGCTGAGCATCCGGCGTCCGGAGCCGCTGCCCGACGAGATCATCGGCCTGCCCGGCCGACTGGCAGCGGACGGGTCGGTGATCGAGTCCCTCGACCTCGGTGCGATCGCGGCGAGAGTCGCCGATCTGCGCACCCGCGGCTTCGACTGTGCGAGCATCGCGCTGCTCCACGCCCAGCGCGACCCCCGCCATGAGGAGCTGGTCGAAGCGCTGCTGCGAGAAGCGGGCTTCGCGCACGTGGCGCGCTCGAGCGCTCTGAGCCCGTTCCAGGGATTGCTCCGCCGTTCCCAGACCGCCGCCACCGACGCCTACCTGGGGCCTTGCGTCGCCGACTACCTCCGGGCGGTTCAGGACGGGCTCGGCGGAACCGGCGCCACGCTGCATTGCATGACCAGCGCGGGCGGTCTGGTCGAGGCCCGGCACTGCCGACCCGTGGACTGCCTGTTGAGCGGGCCCGCGGGGGGCGTCGTCGGAGCGGCGATGGTCGGGCGCAGGGCCGGAGCCGAGCGGGTGATCGGCTTCGACATGGGCGGCACCAGCACGGACGTGGCGCGCTTCGACGGCGACTTCGAGTACGTCTTCGAGCACCGGGTGGGTCCGGTCCGGCTCCTCGCGCCCGCCCTCGCCATCGAAACCGTCGCTGCGGGCGGCGGCTCCATTTGCCGCGTCGAGCAGGGGAAGCTGACGGTGGGGCCAGAGAGCGCGGGCGCCGATCCCGGCCCGGCATCGTACGGCGCCGGCGGGCCGCTGTCGCTCACCGACGTCAACCTCCTGCTCGGCCGGCTGGTCCCATCGCGATTCCCGATCCCGATCGACGTCGACGCGGCGCGTGAGCGCTTCGACGAGCTCTGCAGCGAGCTCGGCGTCGAGGCCCCGACCAGCGGCGAGGCCATCCTCGAGGGGCTGCTGCGCATCGCCGACGAGAGGATGGCCGAGGCGATCCGCCACATCTCGGTGCGCAAGGGCATCGACCCCGCGGCGTACAGCCTGATCGCCTTCGGCGGCGCCGGCGGCCAGCACGCCTGCCGGGTCGCGGAGCTGCTGGGCATCGAGGAGGTCATCCTGCCCAGCGACGCTGGCCTGCTCAGCGCAGTGGGCCTCGGCCACGCGGTCATCGAGCGATTCGCGCAGCGCGAGGTCTTGCGACCCTTGGACGACTTCGGGAATGGCGTCGACGCGTGGCTGGCGCAGCTCGCGGCCGAGGCCGAGCGCGCGCTCGCCGCGGAGGGCGTTGAACGCCGCGACATCGACCCGCCGCGCCGGATCGTCGCGCTGCGGTACTCGGGTCAGGACGCGACGATCGAGATCGAGCCGGGGGCCGGCTGCGACCTGCGGGCGGAGTTCGAGCGTCGCTACTTCGAGCTGTTCTCGTACCAGCCCAGCGACCGCGCGGTCGAGGTGGTCTCGCTGCGCGCGGTGGTGCGCAGCCGTCGCCAGGAGCCCAGCCCGACCGGCGCCGAGGATGCCGGCGCGGCGCCGGCGACCGGCGCAACTGGCCGCCAGCGCTGCTACCTCGACGGGGCCTGGCGCGAGGTGCCGTGCTTCGAGGCCGCGGGCCTCTTGGCCGGGGCGACGCTCCGCGGGCCGGCGCTGATCCTGCAGGAGCACAGCGCGCTGGTGGTGCCGTGCCACTGGCGGGTGGAGAAGCTGCGCGGCGGGGACGTCCGCGCGCGGCTGGAGGCGGCGGACGCCTCCGCCCCTGGACAGCTTTCGGGACGAGATCGGCCGCGGGCGGTCGAGCTCGAGCTGATGAGCCACCGCTTCGCGAGCATCGCCCGCGAGATGGGCGAGCTGCTGCGGCGGGCGGCGATCTCCACCAACATCAAGGAGCGCGAGGACTTCTCATGCACCCTCCTCGACCCCGCCGGGCGGCTGGTGGTCAACGCGCCGCACATCCCGGTCCACCTCGGCGCGATGGGCCTGTGCGTCCGCGAGCTGGTGGCCCGGCGCGCGCTGGCACCGGGCGACGTCGCGGTGACCAACCACCCGGCGTGCGGAGGCTCCCACCTGCCGGACGTGACCCTGGCGGCGCCGGTCCATGTCGACGGCCGCCTGCTCGGGTATGTCGCGTGCCGGGCGCACCACGCCGAGATCGGCGGCATCCGGCCCGGCTCGGTGCCGCCCGACGCGCGCTCGCTGGCCGAGGAGGGGGTGGTCATCCCGCCGACCCTGCTGGTCGAAGGCGGCGTCCCCAGGTGGGAGCGGATCGAGGAGCTGCTGACCGCAGGGCCCCACCCGACCCGGATGCTCGCCGACAACCTCGCCGACCTGCGGGCCATGCTCGCCGCCGTCAACCGCGGCCGCGAGGCCCTCGTCCGCCTCGCCCGTGCGGTCGGATTCGACCACGTGATCGATCACATGGATGCCCTGCGGCAGCATGCGGCGGACCAGGCGCGGCAGGCGCTGCGGCGGTTGCCCGACGGCGTTCACCGGGCCACGCAGTTGCTGGACGACGGCGCGCCGCTCGTGGTCAACCTCGTGATCGACGGCGAGCGGGCGGTGCTCGAATTCACGGGCACCGCCGGGGTCCATCCTGGCAACCTCAACGCCACCCCGGCCATCGTCGCCAGCGTCGTCATGTACGTGATGCGGCTGCTGGTGGACGTCGATCTGCCGCTCAACGAGGGGCTCCTCGAGCCAATCGACCTTCGCATCCCCGAGGGCCTGCTCAACCCGCGGTTCGTCGATGACCCGGCGCGATGCCCGGCGGTCGTCGGCGGCAACGTCGAGACCAGCCAGCGCCTGGTCGACACCCTGCTCGAGGCGTTGCGCCTGGCCGGATGCAGCCAGGGCACGATGAACAATGTCAGCTTCGGGGATGCCCGCTTCGGCTACTACGAGACGGTGGCGGGCGGCAGCGGCGCGGGACCCGGGTTCGACGGTGCGAGCGGCGTCCACACCCACATGACCAACACCAGCTCGACCGACCCCGAGGTGCTCGAGCACCGGTACCCGGTGCGCCTCCGCCGATTCGCGCTCAGGAGAGGCTCGGGAGGCGCGGGACGTTGGCGCGGCGGCGACGGCCTGATCCGCGAGATCGAGTTCTTAGCACCGCTCGAGCTGTCGATTCTCAGCCAGCACCGGGTGAGCGCGCCGTACGGCATGGCCGGAGGCGGTGCCGGCGCGACTGGGCGTCAGGCTATCCTCCGTCCGGACGGCTCGCGCCGTGAGCTCGCGGGCATCGACGGCTGCCGGGTCGAAGCGGGCGACCGCCTGGTCCTCGAGACACCCGGCGGCGGGGGCTGGGGAGAGCCGCAACTGTGAGACGACTGCTCAACATCCTGCTGTGGTCGGTGATCGCGGCGGCCTTCATCGGCCCCGGCACCGTGACCACCTGCGCCCAGGCGGGCAGCGACTTCGGCTTTGCGCTGGCGTGGGCGCTGCTCTTCTCCACGGTGGCGTGCATCGTGCTGCAGGAGGCCGCGGGCCGCATCACCGTGCTGACCGGCCACGAGCTCGGCACGGCGATCCGTCAACGCTACGGCGGGCCAGCCGGTATCAACCAGGTCGCCACCCTGCTGGCAGCCGGCGTCGTGCTCGGCTGCGCCGCCTACCAGGCGGGCAACCTGCTCGGCGCCGTCGCCGGTGTGCGGCTGGTCGTCGACGCCTCGCCCACCCTGCTCACGGTGGTGTGCGGCGCGGGGGCCGCGGCCCTCCTGGCCACCGGCAGCACGAGGTGGATCGCCAACATTCTCGGCGGCCTGGTGGCGGTGATGGGCGTCGCCTTCCTCGTCACCGCCGTCCGTCTGGCCCCCGACGCCGGGGCGCTGCTCACCGGCCTCCTCATCCCGCGCATCCCGAGCGGGTCGACCGTGCTCGTGCTCGGACTCGTCGGCACGACGGTGGTGCCCTACAACCTGTTCCTGGGATCGGCCCTGGCACGCGGCAGCCGCCTCGGCGAGATGCGGTGGGGGCTGGTCCTGGCCGTGGGCGGCGGCGGGCTGATCTCGCTGGGCGTCCTGGTTGTCGGCACCGCGCTCGGCGGCGGTCTCGCGTACGAGCGGCTGGGCGCCGTCCTCGGCGCGCGCCTCGGCAGCGGCGCCGAGTGGTCGCTCGCGGTCGGTCTCTTCGCCGCCGGCTTCAGCTCGGCCATCACCGCTCCCCTGGCCGCCGCCATCGCGGTGAGGACGCTGGTCGGTGGGGCGGAGGGCCCACAGTGGTCCGAGCGCTCGTCCCGCTTCCGCGCCGTGTGGCTGGGCGTTCTGCTGTTCGGCGTGGGCTTCGGCGTCGCTGGCGTGCAGCCGATCCCGGTGATCATCCTCGCCCAGGCCTTCAATGGGCTGCTGCTGCCGCTGGTCGCGGTCTTTCTCTGGCTGACCATGAACGATCGGCGCCTGCTCGGCGATCACGGGGTCAACACGTTCGGCCAGAACCTGCTGATGGGCGTGATCGTCGCGGCCTGCCTGGCGCTCGGGCTGCGCGGCCTCGTCGCTGCCGCGAGGAACGCTCTCGCGCTCCTCGGCGGCTGAAGGCACCTGCCACCGGCGC
>PQAJ01000089.1 GCA_003105185.1 Holophagae bacterium | reverse complement strand
GCGTGCACCCAGACGTTCCACTCCGTGACCGAGTCCGGGACCTTGAACTCGACCGTGGCCGAGCCGTCGGGCGCGAGCAGCAGGTGCGGTGAGAAAAACGCGGTCTCGGAGAAGTCCTCGCGCAGCGCGACGCCTTCCGCGGCCGCGGGCGCCTCCGCCTCCGTCGCCGCGGGCTCACCCTTGCCGGTGCGCGGGCCTCCTCGTCGGCCTCGGGTGCCGGCGCCATCACGGCGTCGGCCATCGCCGGGGCCGCCATCCGCTGCGCCATGACCCGGCCCTCCTTGGCCATGTACATCCCGCGCCGGCCCATGCCGCCGATGCCGTAGCCGTCGAGCAGCTTGAGCCGGTCGCCGGTGAGGTACGGGTAGCCGGGCAGCTCGCCGAAACCGCTCGACGAGCTCCACGCGTGCGGCGCCGTGCCGAGGTTCGACTGCTGGCGGCCGACCGACGTCCGGTCGGGGTAGAGCGACTGCGGGCTCGGCGGCGTGTGGGGGGCGAAGATGTCGAGCGAGCGGTCGTACATGTAGGCGAGCAGCTCGGCGGTCGCCGCGTCGACGGCGGTCTGCTCGTGGCCGCGCACGGTGACCCGRAAGCTCTCCGAGGCGCCGGGTCGCAGAGTGTCGCGGAAGCTCGCGAACTCGAGSKMGAGCTCSCGRTCGTCCCACGGCACGTGGATCGACGCAGTTTGCCGCATGAGCTGGTGGTCGCGCAGCACGGTCAGGCTGACGCCGAAGCCGCCGCGCTCGGCCTCGGTGACCGGGATCTCGATGAGCTCGGCGTCGTGACCCGCGTGGAGCACGCGGCGGGAGATCCGCCGGCCGTCGCGGAAGGTCTCGAGCACCATCTCCTGGTCACGCAGCCCGGAGCGCACGAGCAGGCGCGCGGTCTCGCCCACCGGCACCGACGAGCGCTCGGCGAGCAGCAGCGCCGGCAGCGCCACCTCGCAGCCGCCCGGCGCGGCAACGATCAGGTTGCGGGAGGCCTTCGCGGTTGCGCCGAAGTCGTCGGTGGTGGTGTAGATCAGCCGGTAGGCGCCGGCGGCCAGGCCGCGAACGCTCACCGCGGCCATCCCGTCCTCGCCGTGGGTCAACTGCCCGGCGGCGATCTGGCGGCCTTCGGGCCAGCGGGCCATCACCGAGTCGGGCTCCAGCCAGGTGTCCCAGCGCGGACGCTCCTGGTCCCCCGGGGTGCGGAAGCGGCCCTCGGCGCCCGGCGCCACCGGCACCGGCTCGTCGGCCGGCAGCAAGGCGCGCTCCGGCTGGACGAGCTCGACGATCCGCCACTCACCGGCCCCTGCCCGCGGCGTGCCGTCGAGGTCGCTGCGATGGACCTTCAGCTCGGCGTGCTCGCGGGCCGGGAGGAAGGCCAGCGGCGACTCGATCCTGGCCTCCACCGCCACGAAGCCGAGMCGGAAGACGCGGGTCGCCGAGCGAGTCTCGCCGCCCTCGTCGGTGACCTCGGCMGTGAGCCGGTAGCGGTAGCTCATGCCCTCGATGGCGGCGTCGCGCTCGTCCGCGGCCGGCGTGAAGCCGATCGCGAAGCGGCCGTCGGTGTCGAGCGAAGCGGCGCCCGAGGCCACGATCTCGGCCTCGGCGGCAGGCTGAGGCGCCCACCAGAACCACCAGCGCGGGTAGACCGGCTCCCGGGTCACCCGCCACGCCACGTCGCCGGTGCTCACTGGCAGGCCGAAGTAGTAGCGCGCGGAGCCGGCGAGAGCGGCCGGCCGGTTCAGTCGCAGCGCCCCGGCGGGGTCGTCGACCGTCACCTCGAAGGTCGGCCGCTTGTACTCCTCGACCCGGAGCATGGTGGCGCCGCCCAGCGACGAGCGCAGGTACCAGGCGCCGAGCAGCCGGCCCGGGGGGATCTCGAAGCTGCCCGAGGCCGAGCCAAAGCCGTTGGTCGTGACCTGGCGCGACGCCACCTCCTCGCCGTTGGCGTCGGTCAGGGTGACGGTGACCGCGGAGCCCGGCAAGGTGCGGTAGCGCTGCTCGTCGCCGCCGCCGCGGTAGGCCACCACCTTCCAGTGGATGGTCTGCTGGGGCCGGTACACCGATCGGTCGGTGTAGAGGAACGCGCTGCTTTCAACCCCGAGTGAAGGCTCCTCGTAGCCGTACAGGAAGCTGGTGTCGACCGCCACGTGGTCCTGCCAGCGCGCGAGCAGGAAGTACTGGTCCGGCCGCTGGCCGAAGGTCGTGAATCGCACGAGGCCGTCGATCCCGGTGCGCTTCTGGTCGACCAGGCGGTGGCCGCGCCGCCAGTCGGCGCGGTAGAGCGAGATCTCGGCGTCCGCCAGCGGCAGGCCGCTGCCCCCGGAGCGCGCCGTGACCTCCCATCCACCACCGGCCTGCGAGGTCACCAGCACGAGGTCGCCGATGACCATGTTGAGCGCGGTCATCTGGTTGCCTTCGCTCGCGAAGTCGCGGCGGGATGAGACCACGACCAGGTACGCCCCCGGGGTCGCCATTGGCGGCGTCACGAAGGTCGAGTGGTCGCGGTAGTCGGTGGTCGCCGGCAGCTCCTCGGTCCACGCCGCGGACGGCGTGCGGTCGGCGATCCACTGCGGCACCTCGCGGTAGCCGGGGAGCAGGTTGTAGTCCCTGGCACCGGCGACCGTGTCCGCGAGGTCGAAGGCGTAGGCCCGGAAGTGAAGGGCGTCCAGGTTGCGATGGGTGACACGGATCGAGTGACGGTGGGCGCCATCCAGGGCCATCGCCTCGAGGCTGAACGACGGCGCCTCGATCGCCGCCACCAGGTGGCGGCAGCGCGCCCCACCGACGCTGTCCGGGTGGCGCTCGGCACCGGCCAAGGCCTCCTGGCGCGCGCGCACCAGCGAGTCGGCCTCGTCCTCTCCCTGCAGCATCTCGGCGAGCTCGGCCTGGCCCATCGACCACCACTCGTAGCTGCGATCGAAGCCCGACTGCACCCCCTGCAGGTGCTCGCGGACGGCGCGCTTGTCATGCGCGCTGGTGAGCGCGGCGTGGAGGCGGCGCAGCCGCTCGAGACGGGCCTCCAGCGCGGCCTCTCTCCGTCCCTCGGAGCGGTGCCAGGACTCGAGGTCGTCGAGCACGGCGCCGATCTTGGAGAGCGGGTGGACCCGCGGGTCGGCCAGGTCGAGCGCCCCGGAGCGCGCCGGGTCGCCGGCGATCAGCGCGGCGACGTCGAGCTGGTAGAGCTGGTTGGCCTGGCTCGGCCGCCACAGCGAGCTGTCGGCGAGCAGCTCCACCCACAGGTAGGAGACGGCGTCGCGCAGGGTGCCGCGGATCCGCGCCGGGTAGTCGTTCTGGTCGATGTAGCGGGCGAGCTCGCCGATCGACGACTCGCCCCACTGGCCGCGCTCGGCCCACACGCGGCCGAAGGCGCGGTTGGCCTCGGCCGCGATCTGCTCCAGCGTCCACCGCTTGAGGTCGACCTCGTCGTCGCTCGCCACCCGCTCCCGGCCGCGGATCTCCCACGAGTAGATCTCGGCGTAGCTGACCAGCGAGTGGGCATAGAACAGGTCGAGCACGGCGCGCGACACGGCGTCGTCCGGCCACTCCTGCTCGCGCAGGAAGCGCACCGCGGTCTCGTAGCCGTGCAGGCCCATCCGCAGCTGGACCTCGGTCACCAGGGCGCGGGTCCAGTCAGCGTTGTCGCCGGCCGTCCTGGCGGTCTCGCGAAGCTCGGCGACGGCCGCGGCCGCAGCCTCGAACTTCTGCTCGGAGATCAGCGTGTCAATGCCTTCCCAGGTCACGGTGGAGCCCTCCGGCGCGGTGATGCGCTTCACTCCATCCTGCGGCGGCGGCGCCAGGGCGTGCAAGCCCGCAGCCAGGCCGGCGAGGACGAAAGGCATGGCGAGGAGGGCGAGGCGGCGGGTTGTGTGGGTGCTTCGCATGGTGTCAGTTTAGAGTCATTCGGCCGGCGAGAGTTCCAGGCGCGCTTCGCGCGAGGGACTGGGGGTTGGGGGTCAGGGGGTAGCCGCCCCCACTCCCTTTCGTTCCCGTTCCCGTTTCCGTTCCGGTTCCCGGGCGCTACCCGCCCAACCATCGAACCCACCCTGACGAGGGGGCGTATCATCAATCCGAGGGGACATGCGCCGCTTCGCAGCTCTCCTGCTCGCCCTCGCCGCCGCCTTGCCGGCGGCTGCCGGCGACGGCTTCAGCCTGGGCCTCGTGGACCTCCAGATCGCGATCCCGGTGGCCGGCGATGCCGGCGAGGCGGCGGGCGATGCCGATGACCTGAAGCTCGAGCTCGCCGACGGCCGCCGCGACGCCCTCGTGTTCCAGGCCAGCTTCACGCCGTCATCGGAGGCCGAGTTCCGGCTCGCGATGTGGAACTCGCCGATGGGCCGGCTCTACTACGACCGCGCCGAGGCCGAGGCCATGCTCGGCCGCGAGGGGTTGGTCCACGGCGGGCACAGCCTGGGCGTCGGCATGGCCGCCACTGCGATCGGCGACGCCTCGTCGTCGAGCCTGGGGTTCCTGATCGACGGCGGCGAGTGGTCCGAACTCACCGCGAGCGAGAAGTTCGCGGCCGCCGCCGAGGCCTCGTTCGTGGCCGCGATCCTCTACGGCCTGGTCGAGCTGGCCGACTGAGCCGGCTAGGATATCTCGCTCGTTGGTCGAATGATGATCCTCGGGGTCGAGGATCCGACCGCCCAGACCTTGGCGCCGTTTTTCAGCGTCACAAGCACCTGATACTCATGGCTACCGTCAGCCGCGACCTGTGCCACCGTGTACGTATGCGGTCCACCCGTCGAGATGCCCACCACCTCGTACGGGACGACGCCGTCGAGGACCACCTCGGTGACCAGCAGTGTGGCGTTGGGCCTCGTCTTGTTGTAGAAGTCGATCGAATCTCCGCGGTTCACGTAGACAGTGCCGGGATACACCATTGCGGAGTCGCCCGCCGGCAGCTCAAAAATGTCTACCCGTTTCGTCGCCATCTGAAACCTCCCATCTCCGCGGCGCGCCGAACTCGGCCGCGGCTCCGTCTAGCGCTGACCTCGATTGGCCAGCTCCGTGAATCTCGGATCCTTCCGCAGTTCGTCGAGCGACGGCATGCCCTCGAGCTGCGCCGGCGTCACTCCATTGTCGAGCGCGCGGCCGAGCCAGAGGAGCGCGCGGTCGCGATCGCCGAGGTCCTCGTAGCTCTCGCCGATCACCGACATCAGCTGCGCATTGGCGATTTCGGTCGCCGTCGCCCGCTCCAGCAGCTCGAGGCCGCGCCGGCGATTCTCGCCGAGCATGCCGTAGTAGCCGGCGAGACTGGCCATCAGCTGTGGATCGTCCGGGGCCTTGGCGAGGCTCGCCTCACAGACCGCGATTGCCCGATGAAAAGCCGGGCCGGCTCGCGCCCGATCGCCGCCCCAGTGGTAGGCGCCTGCGAGGTTACCCACGAGCTCGCAGTCGTCGGGGGCGAGTTCCACCGCGCGCTCGAGCAGGTCGGCCGCGCGCGCATAGTCTGCCTCGTCGAACATCAGCACGCCAAGCTGTGAGTAGGCGACCGCGTTCGGATAGGCCGCCAACGAGGCCTCGAAGGCCTCCCGCGCTTCGTCGCGACGCTCGAGGAAGTACATCAGGCCGCCGAGATCGTTGTACGCCGAGACGTTGAGCGGCGCCTGCTCGACCGCCAGGCGGAACTGATTCGCCGCCGCGTCGTAGCGGCTGGTCACGTAGTACAGGATGCCCAGCTCGAGGGAGCCGTCGACGAAGTCGGGCCGCAGGTTGATCGAGCGCTGCAGCGTCCGCTCGGCCTCGTCGTAGCGGCCAGCATTGCGCAGCGCGGTGCCGAGCTCGAGCTGGGCGCGGGCGCTGTCTGGCGCGATCCTGGTGGCCCGCTCGAGCGCGGCGATCGCCTGCTCGGTCCGGCCGTCGGCGCCGCACACCGCGGCCAGCACGCGCAGGGCCTCGGTCGTCGGCGGGTCCTGGTCCGCCGCCACCCTGGCCTGCGCGTCGGCCCGCTCGAGCCAGGCGCGGTCACCGGTTGCGAAGAAACGATCGAGCAGCGCCGCTGCAAGCGACACCCTCGCAAGCACGTAGCGGGGGTCCTCGCGGGTGGCGCGCTCCAGGGCCGCGATCGCGCGGTCGATGTCATCGCCCTCCGCGTCTTTGGAGAAGAGCCCCAAACCGCTGACCCGCTGCTCGAACGCCCGGTCGACCGTGGTGCAGCGTGCGGCGAGCTCCGTCCGGGTTGCCGGCTCGATCGGCACGGACAGCAACTCGGCTGCCTTCACCACGAGACCGAGCTGGAGCGACGCCGGCAGCCCGATCGCACTGTCGACGGCCGTCGACGCTACGATCGACTCTCCTGGAACCGCAACGGCGTCGAGCTCGATACGGACGCGTCCGCCCTCCGTTTTCAGCCTGCCTGCGATCGCGGCGTTGACGTTGTAGTTGCGTCGCATCTGCTCGAGCGAGCGGGTGTTCTCCGCCGGGACCACCCACAGCCGGCCCCGAGTCTGCTCCTCGAGCAGCGCCAGCTCCTCGGCGAGCACGCGGCCCAGGCCCGCGGCGAGCGCGGCGTCATCGTCGTCGCCGCCCACCGCCACGAACGGCAGCACCGCGACATGCCGTGGCGCCGAGCCTGCCAGGAGACTCGGCGCGGCTGGCACTCGGCCGGCCCCGACGCGCTCGTGAGATTGCCCGTGCATCCACCTCCACCCCCACACCGCGAGCGCCGCGGCGCCGGCCAGCGCGACGACCACTACGGCGACGGCGGCAACCCGTCGCCAGCTCTTGACCCGCGCCGGGCGCGGGCGCGCGTCTGACCAGTCGGAGGTGTTCTCGATGGCGCGCAGGGCGAGCGCCAGGTCGTGGACCGACTGGTAGCGGTCCTCTGGGCGCTTCTCCAGGCAGCGCCGCACCAGCTGCTCGAGTGGCGCCGGCACCGGCCGCTGGAGCGCGGCGAAGGCCGGCGGGTCGTCGCGCAGGATCGCCGCGACCACGTTCGCCCGGGAGTCGCCCCCGAACGCCCGCTTGCCGGCGAGCATCTCGAACAGCACCGCACCAAAGGCGAAGATGTCGGAGCGCTGGTCGGCTGGCTTGCCGCTCAGCTGCTCGGGCGACATGTAGCCCAGGGTACCGACAATTGCACCGTCCTCGGTCTCAACGGTCAGCGTTGGGGCTCCAGGGCCTGAGCTTCCCCCTTCGAGCTGATGCAGCTTGGCGAGTCCGAARTCGAGGATCTTGACCGGGCCATCCTGGGTGATGAAGACGTTCTCCGGCTTGAGGTCGCGGTGRATGATGCCGCGKGCGTGGGCGGCGGCSAGGCCGTCGGCGATCTGGATCGCGATCTCGACCGCCCTCCGSGGCGTGAGGTCCGCCTCCCGCAGSCGCTCYCGAAGGCTGCTRCCGCGCAGCAGCTCCGACACGATGTAGGGCACCCCCTCGTGTTGGCCGACGTCATAGATGGCCAGGATGTTCGGGTGGTTCAGCGCGCCGGTGGCCCGCGCCTCGCGCTCGAAGCGCGCGATCCTGCCCGCATCACGGGCCGCAGCCGACGGCAGCGTCTTGATCGCCACCTCGCGGTCCAGCCGTGGGTCGTGCGCCTGCCAAACCTCGCCCATCCCACCCGCCCCGATTTGGGCGACGATCCGATAGTGCGAGATGGTCTGCCCGATCACACCGCACCCTTCCCGCCGGGGCGACCGGCCGCTTCGCTGCTGGTCGTGTTGGGGACAGTATCGATCAGACGACGGGTTTGCGCAACACGTGCGGAGCCTGGACAGCCCTCGCGGCGTTTCCATGCCGGGCGTCGGAGCCACCGCCCGCGTCGTCGTTGCGTCGGTCGAAGGATGCCGCGCGGGAGCGATCGAGCAGCGCCCGCGCGGTGGGCAAGGCGTTCGCTCGCACCATCAGCTGGTAGCTGAAGAGGCCCTTTGACAGCCGGATCGCCAGCGCGTTCAGCGCCACCAGTGTTCGGCCCAGCCAGCCGTCGCCGATCGCCTTGGGGAAGGGCGCCGGCACGCCCCACGTCCTCTCCAGCCGGTAGCCGTGCTGGTCGAGCAGGCGCTCCAGCGAGCGGACCGTGAACAGGCGGCGATGGGTCAGGTCGAGGATGCCCTCGCGGCCGTACTCGAAGCCACCCGCGAGCAGGCGCAGCCGGACCGACAAGAAGGCCACGTTCGGCACGCTGATCAGGATCTGCGGCCGCTGCGCCCCAGGCAGGCGGTGGAGGGCGGTCAGGAAAGCCTCGGGTGAGTGCAGGTGCTCGAGGATGTCGAGCAGCAGCACCACGTCGAAGTCGCCGAGGTCGAGCTCGGGCGGGCCGTGGTCGAGGTCGTGGCGGGTGTACGCGGCCAGCSCGGGCGCCGCCCCCAGCTCGAGGTTGTCCACCCCGTGSACGGTRCAGCCCTTCYTSGCGAGCTCCGCCGCGAGCAGCCCGCGGCCGCAGCCGAGGTCGAGCACCCGCGCCCCGGCGGGCACCCGCTCGATCGCCATCGTGTGGGACGAGCGGTAGCCGAGCTTGAGGCCGTAGATCTCGGATGGATCCTTGAGGTCGTACTTGCGCTGGTAGAGGATGCCGAGGTCGTGGACCCGGCTGGCGACGGTCGTCCGGATCACCTTCCAGGCATAGGCCATGCCGTTGACGTGGCAGATCTCGTCCCCGTAGTACACCGGGATCGGGATCTCGAGGATGCGGAGCCCCTTGCGGACGAACTGGATGAGGATCTCGGTGTCGAAGTGGAAGTCGCTGGTGTCGAGCTCGAAGGGGATCTGCCGCAGCGCGCTCACCGAGTACACCCGGTAGCCGGAGTGGAACTCCGACATTGACGTGCCGAGCAGCCGGTTCTGCAGCCAGGTGAGGATCCGGTTGCCGGCCAGCTTGTAGAGGGGCATGCCGCCGGCCAGCGCCGCCCGCGACGACACCATCCGCGTCCCCATGACTGCGTCCGCCGCGCCGTCGAGCACCGGCCGGGCGAGCTGCTCCAGCTTCTCGGGGGCGTACTGGCCGTCGCCGTGCAGCAGCGCGACCGCGTCGAAGCCGTGCTCGATCGCGTACTGGTAGCCGAGCTTCTGGTTGCCGCCGTAACCCTGGTTGACCGGGTTGAAGAGCACCTCGATGTCGCGGCCGGGGTGCCGCCGCTCGTACTCGAGGCCGACCTCGAAGGTCCGATCCTGGGAGGCGTCGTCTATGATGAGGACGCGCGTGCCGTGCGACCACACCGACTCCGGAATCCGATCGAGCACCTCCTCGAGGGTCCGGTCCGCGTTGTACGCGACGATGAAGATGAGCAGCCGGCGGGAGCCCACCCTGTGAGATTAGCAGAGGCGAGGCGATCGCTGACCCGGGGGGCGGGCGCGTGATCACGCTGCACACCATCGGGGTCCTCGCCGCCACCGCCGCGCTGGCCAGCGGCATCGCCGAGCTCGGACGCCGGCTCGGCGGGGAATCACCGGCCGCGCGCTGGGTGCGCGGCTGGACCGTGCTGTGGTGGCTGATGGCGGTCGCGGCCCAGCTCGCCAGCCCGGCGGTGGCTGCGGTGGCGGGCAGCCTCGTCGTGCTCGTCGCGTTTGCCGCCTGGGGCTACCGCGAGCGTCACGTTGCCCGGCCATGGCTGCTCGGCGGCGCGGCGTTGCTCGCCGGCGCGCCGCTCATCCTGTGCCCGCCGGTGTTCTACGACGCCCTCGTCTACCACCTCGGCCTGCCGTGGAGCTGGCTTGTCAACGGCAGCTTCGACCCGGTCCCACACCACGTCTTCAGCCACTTCCCCCTCGCCGGCCAGGCGGTGTTCCTGATCCCGGTCGGCTGGGGGTTGCCCGAAGCGGCGGCGGGCCTGCACTGGATGTGCCTGGGCGCCACGCTGGCGGCGAGCCTCCGGCTGGCGCAGCGGCTCGGCGCCGGGCGCTGGTCGATCCTGGCTCCGCTGCTGCTGGTCGGCTGCTGGCACCTGCTCTGGATCGCCGGCCAGCCGGCGGTCGATCTCCTGGTCAGCCTCGCCGTGGTGGCCGCGATCGAGGCGCTCTCGGCCGACCCCGAGCCCCGCTGGCTGGACCTCGGTCTCGCCTGTGGCCTGGCAGCGGCTACCAAGTACCCGGCCGCAGTCCCGCTGGCAGGGGTCGTGCTGGCCGCCCTGCTGTTCTTCCCCGGCCGCTGGCGGCGGCTCGCCGGCGCCCTCGCGGTCGCGGTCGCGGCCGCGTCGTTCGTGCCGGTGCGCAACCTGATCACCACCGGCAACCCCGTCTACCCGCTGCTGTGGCCGCTCTTCGGCGGCAGCGGCTGGACAGCCCGCGACAACGCCCGCTGGGCGAGCCTCGTGCACGAGGGCGTCGACGGCCTCGCCTCGCTGCCGTCCGGCCTCCTCCGGCTGGTGCGGCCGCCCGACGGCCTCGGCTGGTGGGTGCCGGTGGCCGCGGTGCTCGCGTTGGCCGCCGTGCTGCAGCCGGGCGTGGCGGCGCGCGGCCGCCGCCTG
>PQAJ01000088.1 GCA_003105185.1 Holophagae bacterium | reverse complement strand
GTCAGCCGCCGACTGCGGCTGACCACGCCGAGAGGTCGCCGGACTCGAAGCCGTCGGCGAACACCGCTGTCGGCTGCTCGTCGACCAAGACCGTGACCTCGGCGGTGGCGCCGCCCTCGGCCGTGGCGACGTACAGGCGATAGGTCGTGGTCGCGGTCGGGTACACCGTGACCTGACCGGAGGAGGCAGCCCGCCGGCCGACGCCGTGGTCGATGAAGGCCCCGAGATAGGTGCCGGCCTGGGTCGACCAGCCCAGGGCCACCGGCTGGCCGCTGGTGATGACCGCCGGGCTTGCCGTGAGGGCGGCGCCGGGCGCTGGGCCGACGCCGACCGTGGCCTGGAACTCGGTCCCTGCGACATCCAGGGTGTGGGTCCCGACGCCGGTGGGACCCCAACCGCGCCCGCCGCTGACGCTGGCGCCGTCCAGCGTCGCGCTGCCGCCGTCCCAGGCATAGCCCAGGTACGACGCCGTCACCGGCTCGTCGTCACCGGCCGCGGTCACCGGCAGGATGCGGCTCGGCGCCGCGAGCAGGGAGCCCAGCACCGGGGGGCTCGACAGCCAGCTGTTGCCGGAGCCCTTGTCGACGCCGCTGTGCGTGATCACCAGGCTGTTGACCTCGGACGGCGTCTTGGACCCAGCGCTGCTATGGCGGTAGATGCGGTCGCCGAAGGTCGCGTTGTGGAAGTCGTTGTCGATGTACTGCACGGCGTTGATCGGCTGCGGGTTGCGGTCATCGTCGAAGAGCGGCATGCCGACGTTGCGGCTCAGCACCGAGTTCGACAGCGTCCCGCTCACCGGCACGTTGCTGAGGTTGCCATAGGTTCCGGCGAACGGAGCCGCGAACATCGCCGCGCCGTAGCTCGACGTCTCCGGCTCGCTCACCCCGCGACTGAACTCGTTGTCGAAGAGCTGCAGACCGGTGAGGTCGATGTTTGCGCCGAGGGTGAAGATCGCGCCGCCGTAGCCCTCGGCGCTGTTGGCTGCGAAGGTAGTGCCGGCGATTCGGGCGTCGCACTGGAACAGGATCCACATGCCGCCGCCGCTCGCCCCGGTGCCGATGGCGTCGCAGGCGGTGACCAGCGAATCGGTGAGCTCGAAATCCACCAGGGTGGCGGCGACCGCGCCGGCGTGACCCTGCTGCGCGACACCTCCCCAGTCGGCGTCGCAGTCAGCAAACACCACGTCGTCGATGGCAGCCACGGTGCGGTTGAAGGCGAGGGTGCCCGCGGTCGCGCAGCCGCCGATGCCGTAGGCGCGGCAGATGTCGCCACCCGCCCACAGCGCGGCCCCGACCTGAGCCGCGGCGCCCGTCGAGCCGTGCCGGCACTGGACGTAAGAGTCGGCGAGGGAGAAGTCGGCTGAAGGGAAGTTCGCCGGCTCCGATGGCAGGTCGGCAGCCGAGACCTTGAAGCAGCCACCGAAACCGGTGCCCAGGCCGACACCGACTGCCCGGTTGCCGAGGAACACGGAGTCCGCGACCTGGACCTCGGAGCGGTAGATGCTCATGCAGCCGCCGAGATCCGCCGAGTTCTCGAGGAACCTCGAGTTCAGGATGGTCACCTTTGTCTGGTCCTCGATGTTGACTCCGCCTCCCTCGGTCGGTCCGACCGCGGGCACCGAGTAGTGCCTCGACGAGTGGTTGTCCACGAAGCTGCAGTTGGCCAGCAGCAGCTCGGCATGCGGCGTCGTGTAGGGCGACTGCCAGGTGCCGAGCACGTAGGCGCCGCCGCCGGCGTATCCGGCCTGGTTGCCCTCGAAGCGGCTGTTGCTCACCCACACCACCGAGTCGGTGACGTGGAGGCCGCCGCCGGTTGCCGTATTGCGATGACCGGGCGGGTTCGCCAGGTTGCCGATGAACCGGCCGCGGTGCACGTAGGCGGCTGAGCCCTCGCCGACCCGAAGGCCCGCGCCCTCGTTTTTCGCGATGTTGTCTCGCCACTCACAGTCAACAAAGTGGGCCACCGAGTCGAGGAAGACGGCAGTGCCGCCGCCGCCCGTGGTCGACGCCTGGGACTGGTTGTCGCGGAACAGGCAGCGCATGAAGGTGGCTGCCGCCCCCTCCAGAGTGACGCCGCCGGCGGCGCCGTTCAGCGTCGAGTAGCCGTCGGCGAACACCAGGTCCTCGAAGACCACGGTGCTGTCAAGGTCGGGCGTCGAGTTGATGAAGCGCACCACCGGCTGCGAGCCCGAACCGCTGAGGACGACCGTTGCCCCGGTCACCGGCCGGATGGTGAAGCTCTTGCCAGGGTTGCCGATGATGAAGCCGCCGCTCGGCGCCGGGTAGGTCCCGGCGACCATCTCGATGACGCCGCCGTCATCGATCTCGTCGATCGCGACCGTGAGGCTCGGCACGTCGCCCGGCACGCGGATCACCTCGCCGGCAGACGCCGGCAGCGCCGCTCCCACGACGATCAGTGCCACAGCTGCTCGCCAGGTCACCAGCTCCACCTCTCCGAGAGGCCCTGCCCTCTTCGCTTCGTACCCTGACCAAGGGTATTTCGGACACCCGCGACGTGACGTAGCGCACGTCACATTTCACGGGTGGAGGATCTCCACAGGCCAGCCGTGCCGCCGTGCCCGCTTCCCCTTCCACTTTCGCGTCCCCTTCCGAGTCCGTGCTCCGGCTTCTGCATCGCGATCGTGTGCATCCCGGGCGCGGGCGCGGAAGCGGGCGCGGAACTGGCCGACGCCCCTCAGCTCGGCGCGAGGCCGGCGATCGCAGCGGCGTCGCAGCGCGGGACGGGGACGCCGGCGCTCGCCGCCCGCCGCTCGAGATCGCGCAC
>PQAJ01000087.1 GCA_003105185.1 Holophagae bacterium | reverse complement strand
CCGGCGAGGCGCGCTGCGAGTCCGGCGGCCGCCGGCGGCAGCCCTCGAGCGGCGGTAGAGGGCGCCCACGGCCCGGCGGCCCCGGTCCGCGGCACGACGGCCACCGGGCTGCCCGAGCCGTCGTAAAGGCTCACCCGGATCCGGCCCGGCGGCCGCGAGCCGAGCTCGGCGCGAAGCCGGTGCGGCCCCGGGTCGAGCCGGACCCGGTACCAGCTGACCTCGGCGTCCTGCTCGCCGCAGTACCGCAGCCGGTCGAGCTCCCGCCCGTCGAGCTCAATGTTGAGGCTGCCGCGGGACTCCACAGCCATCCAGCCGTCGACGTCCGCGGCCGCGTCCAGCGTCCACGCCGCCAGCACGATGCCGCCGGCATCCATCGACTCGGGAATCGAGACCGTGGCGTCGGCGGTCGAAACCAGGACGCGGTAGGGCTGCCAGGAGCGGCTCCACGGGGTGCCGAGCGGTGGCAGGCCATCGTCGGCCGGGACCACGCCCCGCTCGAGGTCGAGGACGCCGAACACGCCGAACGGTCCCGCGAGCTCGGCCGGCCCGAGCGAGCCGACCGGCGGCCGGCCCACCAGCTCGGCCTCGACCCGTGCAAGCAGGAAGTCGAGCTCCGGGTCGCGTGGACCGTCCACCACGGTGAGGATCTCGCCCGGGTCCGGCAGGTCGCTCATCGTGTCCAGCCACCACAGCGCAGCGGCCACTGCGTCGGCGCCGAGCGGGTCCTCGGCGACGGCGGCCAGCGCCTCGCGCCGGGCGGTCGCGAGGTCGAGGGCGGCGTCCGCCTGGTGGACCTCCCACCAGCCGGCAGCCGCCGGCGCCGCGACCAGCGCTGCCAGGCAGGCCGCCAACACCCACCGCGCCGTCGACCGCATCCAGCCGCCGCCGCCCGTCATCACGGCACCTCGAGCGGGCGGCCGAGATGACGCTCGACCTCGACCAGGAAACGGCGCAGGTCGGCAGCATCGGCCGCCGCCACGACCCCGGGCTCGAGCCGGAAAGAGCCGGTCACCTTGTAGCCGGACGCCTCGCGGGCGTGGTCGATCTCGAGCTCGCCGAACTGCGTCTTCAGCTCGACTGCGGGCGGCAGCTCACCGGGAGACCTTCCCAGCTCGACCTCGACGGTCCACTCGAGGTCGGGAAAGACCGGCAGCAGGAGCGGACCGTGGCGATCGCCGCCCGGCGTGAGCTGCGACGCCCACTGAAACTCGCCGGGGAAGGTCTTGATGCCGCCGGTGCCGAGCAGTGCGGAGCGCGCCACCCGGCCCTCGAGCTCGAGCGCCGTCGGGTCCCGTCCCGGCACCATCCGCAGCTTCGGCTCGCCGACCAGTTCGGCGCCGGGGAACTGGGTCTGCAGCCAGCGGGTGACCCGCCGCGGATCGGAGCTGCCCCCGAACGCCATCCGACGCCGGTCGGCGGCCTCCCCGGTGTCCTCGGTCCGGACCTCGATCGCAACCAGCCCGTCGTCGCCGCGAGCCAGTCGATAGCGAAACCTCGCGTAGCCGGCGCCGGGCATCGGCGTGATCCTCGGCGCGCTCTCAGGCCCATCCACGACCAGCACCTGGGCTCCCTGGCAGATGCCTGGCGGCGGGAACGGCGCGTGCCCGGCCGCGGTGCCGTCGAGCCACAGGTCGTCCTCCGGCAGGTAGGCGATGGCGTGGTTGAAGATCTCGAGCAGGGCGAGCTCGGACACCGCAGGGCCGAGGTCCGAGGTCCGCACCATGACCATCCTCGCCGGGATGTCCACGGCCTCGAAGAGCGCCACCATCAGCGCCGCCTTGTCCTTGCAGTCTCCGATCTTGTGGTTGAGCACCCAGTCGGCCGAAAACGGCCGGTAGCGGTGCTCGCCGAACTCGAGCCCGACGTAGTCGATGTCGGTGGTGACGAAGGCGTAGATCCGCGCGATCCGGTCGAGCCGGTCGGTGACACCATCGGTGAGCCGCCGCGCCGTGTCCTCGACCTGGCGCGAGGCCCGGATCCGAGGCGCGATGTGGCGCTCGTACCAGGTTGCCAAATCGCCCCAGCGCGGGTGATTCGAGTACACCAGGTGGGGAATGGTCTGCAGCCGCGGCGCGGGCGGCTCGTCCTCCGGAACCGCCGGCAGGTTGCGCCACTCCCAGCGCAGCCGCACGATGCCGCCGCCCTCCACGACCCGCGTCGGCTCGCCGTCGAGGTGCACCAGGTCCCAGGCCGGCAGCAGCTCCTCGGGCCCGCTGAGCTCGACCTCCGACAGCCCCACCGCAACCGGGTGGCCGATGTCGAGGAGGCCGCCCTTGTAGGGGCCGGTGTCGTTGGACTCAGCGGTCTCCGACAGCACCCATGCGAGCTCGACGAGGTCGCCGTCCTCGAGCTCCTGGAACTCGAGGACCCGCAGCCGCGCGTCGTAGTAGAGGTTGATCTCGGGCTCGGCCAGACGCGGGGTGTCGCTCTGGCGGGCGTTGACCTGGGTGCCGTCGCGGCGCAGGATCCGCGCCTCCAGGATGCGCAACTGCTGCCGCTCGGGAACGTGCGGCAGGGTGTGGACGAGCCACTCCTCGGCCCGGTCGCCGTCGCGGATCAGGTAGGCGCGCTGGGCCCGGGTTTCGGTGAGCTGGGCGGGCAGGAAGCGAACCTCGGTATGGTCGAGCACGAGCACCGCCGGGCTGCCCGCGGGGGCCCGCTCGGCGAGCGCCCACAGTTCGTCGGCGCTGCGCAGCCAGCTCAGGTCCTCAGGCTTCTCGCCGAGGAAGGCGAGCAGCCGCTGCGTCGGCTGGTCCTGGGGGCGCAGCTCGAGCACCCGCCGCGCCGCCGCTGCCGCCGCCTCGGAGTTGCCCGCAGCCAGCTCGACACGCGCCAGCTCGAGCAGGAGATCGACATGATCCGGGCAGCGATCCAGCCCCTCGACCAGGACCCGCCGCGCCGCCTCCCACCCCTGGTCGGCCGCCACCAGCCGCGACAGGCGGATGCGGAGTTCCGGCCGGTTGGGATCGTCCGCGAGGCGACGGCTCACCAGCTCGAGCAGGCGCGCCGAGTCGCCGCAGTCCTCGGCCAGTCGCTCCTCGAGGTTCACCGCCGCCGGCAGGGACGGGACCACGGCGACCAGCCGGTCCACGGCCTCGCGCCCGGCCTCCAGCCGCCGCAGGTCCCCCGCCAGCTCGCCGAGCGCCAGCGCGGCCGACACGCAGCCGGGATGCGCCCGGGACAGGTCGGCGAGCTGCGGCAGCACCACCTGGCCCCACAGCTCGGACTCCACCTCGAGGGCCACCGCCCGCACCGCCGGCACGGCGAGCGCCGGCTCCAAGACGTCCGCCGCCTGCTCGTAGAGCTCACGTTCGAGGTACCAGCGGGCGAGTGAGATGCGCGCCCAGTGGAGGTCGGGCGCGGCGGTGATCGCCTCCTCCAGCAGCTCGCGTCCGAGCCCCGGCTCGGCCGGCAGCGTCCACTCGAGGAGGCGCGCCTCGCCCGGCGACGAGGCGCGGGCCGCACGGCACACCGAGCGGGCATCACCGCTGCCGACCGGCTGCGGCTGCCGGTCCACCAGATAGGCCGCCAGCGCGAGCGTCGCGTCGTCACGCCCCCGTGACGAGCCGCGCCGCAGCTCGCCCTCGAGCGACCGCACCTCCGGCGGCTCCCGATCGACGGCCGCCACCGGCAGCGGCGGCTCGTCGAGCTCGCGGACACCCTCGAGGCGGGAGCCGTCGGGCGCCGTCAGGCGGGCCCGCAGCCACCAGTCCTCGGTCTCCGAGGCGACCGCCACGACCAGCAGGTTGCGGCCGGCGCGCAGCCAGCCGCCGACCGCAAACTGATCCTCGGCGTGCTGCAGCGGCTGTGCGGTCGTCAGCAGCTCCTTGCCGTTGAGCCACACCCGCGCGACCTGCGCCAACCCGAGGCGGATCGCCGCCGGCTGCTCGCGCTCGCTCGACAGGGTCGCGGCCAGCGTCACCAGCTGACGGCGGGCGGGCCAGGCGAGCCCGGCGATCCGCACCCAGCCGAGGGGATCGGTCCCGGCAGCCGCCCGCCAGCGGGCGCGGTCGTCCGGAAGCCGCGCGAGGTCGGAGAAGTCCTCGAGCTCGCCGATCGACTCCGGACCGCCCACCCACCACGCGGTGACGCCGCCCATCGCCCGGAGCAGCTCGCGGGCCGCCTCCGGGCGGCCGGCCTCGGCCGCGAGCTCGGCGCGCAGCCGCCGCACCTCGTCGGCCATCAGGGGGTCAAGAGGTCGCGCGACGGCAAGCCGGTCGACGGCGTCCTCGAGGAGCTGCGGGCTCTCGAGGGTGTCGCGCCACTCAAAGGCGAGGACCAGGTGGTGGAAGTCCTCCGGGGCGAGCCCGCCCTCAACGGCGCGCTCGATGTGATCCTGCACCTGCTGGTCGATGGTCCTGGGGGCGGCCGCTGCGGCGCCCGCAGCGAAAGCGAGCAGACCGGCCACGCCCGCGCACAACGCAGCGGCTGGAGCGTTCCGCAGCAGGCGGCGGGCCACGGTCCCGGACATCGTGTCAGTATCTCAGATCAGAGCGCGTCGTCCCAGCCTCGGTCCTCGATGGCGGCCACGACGTCCTTGACCCGCTGGGCCTCCGCTGCCGGCACCACCAGCACGGCGGTGGGGGTCGCCACCACCACCAGGTCGTGGACCCCGGACGCCGCCACCAGCGTGCCGTCGCCGACGATCACCGTATCCCGGCAGTCGAGCGCCACCACCCGGCCGCGGGTCGCGTTGCCCTCGGCGTCGGCGTCCAGAAGCTCGCCGAGGGCCGGCCAGGCGCCGACGTCCGACCACGGGAAGGCGACCGGAATCGTCCAGCACAGCTGGGCGCCCTCCATCACCCCGTAGTCGACCGAGATCCTGGGCAGCGTCGGGTAGACCTCGTCGACGACCGCGGCCGCCCGGGCCGTCCCCCACTCCCCGGCAATCCGCTGCAGGCCCTCCGCAAGGCGGGGCAGCTGGAGGCGGATCTCAGCGAGGAGCTCGGCGGCCGACCACACGAACATCCCCGAGTTCCAGAGGTAGCCGCCCTCGGCGAGGTAGCGGCGGGCGGTGTCGAGGTCCGGCTTCTCGACGAACTCGGCGAGCCGGTGGACCGTCCACTCACCGAGGTCGCCGTGCTCGGCGCCGATCCGCAGGTAGCCGAAGCCGGTCTCCGGCCGGGTCGGCCGCACGCCGAAGGTCAGCAGCCCGCCCTCGCGGGCGACATGGGAGCTGCCGGCCTCCACCGCCCGCCGGAAGCGCGAGGCATCCCGGATGACGTGGTCCGCCGGCAGCACCGCGCACACGGCCTCGGGATCGTCCCGGAGGACTGCCATCGCGGCGAAGCCGGCGCAGGCCGCGGTGTCGCGGCCGACGGGCTCGGCGAGAACGTGGTCCGCCGGCAGCTCGGGCAGCTCCCGCCGCGTCAGTTCGGCGGTCGAGCCGGCGGTCACCACCCAGATCCGCTCGGGCGGAACCAGCGGCTGGATCCTCTCGAAGGTGATCCGAAGCAGCGAGCGCCCGTCGACCAGGGACAGGAACTGCTTCGGACGGTCGCGTCGCGACACTGGCCAGAAGCGGGTCCCGGAGCCCCCCGCCATGATCACCGCGTGCAGCATGCGCGCTCGCCCCCCATCGGTGTGGTCTCCCATCGTATCGCGGAGGGAGCCTCAGGTCGAGCGCCGGCAGCTCGCAGTCGCCGGGTCAGTCCTCGCCTTTGGCGGGGCGCAGACCGTACTGCTCGAGCTTGCGGTAGAGCGTCGAGCGGCCGATGCCGAGCTGCCGTGCAACGTCCGACAGATTGCCGCCGAAGTGGTCGATCGCCCGCTCGATCGCCTGACGCTCGAGCTCCTCGAGGCTGCGCAGCTCGCCCGGCCCCTCGTCCGCGAGTACCGCCCGGTCCCGCTCCGCGGCCAGCTCACGGGGCAGATCGTCGCGCTTGAGCTCGGGCGCCGAGGCGACCAGCAGCGAGCGGTGGATCACGTTCTCGAGCTCGCGCACGTTGCCGGGCCAGTCATGGCGCATCAGCAGCTCGAGCGCCGCCGGCTCCACCCGCGTGATCCGACGCCCGGCGTCGCCGGCGTACTTGTTGAGGAAGTGCTCGACCAGGGCCGGGATGTCCTCCCGGCGCCGCCGCAGCGGCGGCAGCTCGATCGGGAACACGACCAGGCGGTAGTAGAGGTCCTGCCGGAAGCGGCCCTCGCCGACCAGCTGCGCGAGGTCGCGGTTGGACGATGAAACGACGCGCACGTCGAGCGCGATGGTCTTGGTGCCCCCGACCCGCGTCAGGCAGCGCTCTTGGAGAACCCGCAGCAGCCTCGCCTGCGACGAGGGCGACATCTCGCCGACCTCGTCGAGCAGGATGGTGCCGCCGGCCGCCTGCTCGAACTTGCCGGGGTGGCTCGCGTGGGCGCCCGTGAACGCGCCCTTCTCGTGGCCGAAGAGCTCGCTCTCCTGCAGGCCCTCCGGGATCGCCGCGCAGTTGACGTCGACGAAGGGACCGCCCGCGCGCAGCGATCCGTAGTGGATGGCCTTGGCGACCAGCTCCTTGCCGGAGCCGCTCTCGCCCGAGATGAAGACCGTGATGTCGGACTCGAGCACCCTTTCGATCTGGTCGTAGACCTTGCGCATGGCGGCCGACGAACCGACGATCGTGCGCAGCCCGTAGCGCTCGGCGAGCTCTCCCCGGAGCCGGCCGACCTCCTGCTCCAGGCTGTGCTGGGTCACGGCGCGGCGCAGGGTGGTCAGCAGGCGGTCCTTGTCGACCGGCTTGGTCAGGTAGTCGTAGGCGCCGAGCTTGGTCACCTCGACCGCGCGCGCGATGTCGCTGACCGCGGTCAGGATGATCACCGGCAAGGCCGGGAGGCGGCGGCGCAGCTCCTTGAGGACCTCGACCCCGTCGATCTCGGGCATCATCAGGTCGAGCAGGACCGCGGCCGGCTTCGCTCCGGAGGCGGCGAGCACTTCGGCGCCGGACAGGAACGACTCCACGCGGCAGCCGTCCTCGGCGACCATGAAGGACAGCAGCTCGCGGATCGCCGCGTCGTCGTCCACAATCCAGACCAGGGGTTTCTCAGCCATGGCTCGAAACCAGTCTACCTGACCCCCACCCACCCAGGGATTGGGGGTTGGGGGTCAGGGGCCGTGCCCGTCTCCATCTCCGTGCCGGTGCCCGCTTCCGCTCTCGTCACGGCGACGTGTGACGGCGCAGCCCATTGGGCGAAGCCGCAAGCCGCAGGTGAAGCCGGATCCGCGCCCGACTCCTCCTCGACTCGCGTTCCCGCTTCCGGATTCAAGCCGTCAGCGCCCTCACGCCTGGCTGTCGACCCGCGACGGCGGCGGGCTCAGCGAGCGCGCGATCCAGACGGTCAGCGCCTCCAGCCCCAGGTCGCCGCGCAGCGCGAGCTCGACCTCGCCGGCCGCCGCCAGCGCGGCCACCAGCTCGTCGTCGGAGAAGGCGGCAGCACCGCGGAACAGCTCGCCGAGGTTCCACCGCGACGGCGCCTTGCCCTTGCGATCGAGCAGGGGATGCGGCTCGTCGGCTGCGAGCTGCTCGGCGAGGGCCGGCCCGAGGCGTGCCGAGAACACCTGCCGATACCAGCCGTCGCCAGCCGTGCGCGCTGGCGACAGCTCGCGGTCAAGGCCCACCGCATCGGCGACCCGCCGCAGGTACAGCATCTGTCCCAGCAGGTTGGCGACCTGGCCGTAGAGCGCGCCGGCAAAGCGGTCCGGAGCCATCGGCCGGCCCTGCCAGTCGCTCACCGAGACCCCCTCCGCGGCGGCCGCGATCAGCTCGAGCAGCGGACGCGGGTCGCGACCGAGCACGCCGTCGCGCACCACCTCGAGCGAGCGCTCCTTGGGCAGGACCAGGCGGCGAACGAGCGCCTCGTCCACGACCCCTTCCGTGCCCGCCGCGGACGCCAGCTTGCGCGCCTCCTGCACCAGCCGCCGCGGCTCGAAGCCGAGCCGCTCGAGCAGGAGGCGCTCGGCCCCCTTTTCAAAGCGGGTCGCACCCGCCTCCCGCGCCAGCAGCCCGGAGAGCACCTGCCGCTGCTCCTGCGACAGCGCCACGGCCTCCCACGGCTTGGGGCGCTCGGGCAGCGGCACCCACCGGTAGAGGCCGGCCGCCGCCACCGCCTCGACCAGCCGGCCCTTGGGCTGGCGGCCGCACCACGCACCCATGACCAGCGCCATTCCCTCGGGCACGCCCTCGGACAGAACCGCCACCAGCGGCGACACCAGGTCTTCGTCTCCGCCCGCCTCGGACCCGCCCAGCGCGCCCGGCGGCGCCGTCGTCTCGAGCCACTGCCGCACCTCGCCGACCACCAGCACGCGCGCGGCGACGAACAGCGACGGCGAGCGGAGCTCGATCGCGACATCCTCGGGAGTCGCAGTGTCGGCCAGGCGCTCGACCTCCGCCCCGCCGAGCGCCTCGCGCGCCTGGAGGACAGCCCCGTCGAGGGCCTGCTCGAGCAGGAAGTCATCGCTCGAGGCGATCAGAGCGAGGCGCGCGGAGCCCGCGTCGGCTGTGACTGGAGTGTGGCCCGGGCGCCGGGGTGACATCCGGCCTAGATCTCGCCCCGATCCTGCAGCTCCTGGCAGGCGACGCAGTGGCGCGCCCACGGCACCGCCTCGAGCCGCGCCATCTGGACCTTCTTGGCACAGTGCACGCACTCGCCGTAGTGGCCGGTCGCGATTCTCTCGAGGGCGGCGTCGATCCGGCGCACGAAGTCACGCTCTCCCGCGGACAGCTGATACGAGAGATCGAGGGTCACGTTGCTCAGGGCGCGGTCGCCGAGGTCGGGCGCATCGGCGTCGTTCGCCTCGAGCTCGGTCGAGCGAGCGATCTTGACCCTGCTGAGCACGTCCTCGCGCTTCGCCAGCAGCAGCTTGCGAAACCGCTCCATCTCTCTGCGTCTCATCGATTGAAACCTCCAGCTGACGTCAACAGACCGCTTCCCCGGCAGAGCGCCCACTATTGTACGACGACCCGGTGGTATCCACCACCACCCAGGAGCGACGTGGCACGGAACAGCTGCTCCCACAGCACCAATCGCGCGATCATGTGGGGCAGGGTCATGTCGCTGAGCGAGATCCGCATCGCAGCGTCGCGCTTGAGGCTGCTGTCGACGCCGAGGTCGCTGCCGACGAGAAAGGCGGCGCCGGCGATGCCCCGATCCTCGAGCGCAGCGAGCCGCTCGGCAAAGGCGACGCTCGACAGGCGCTCTCCGGCCTCGTCCAGGACCGCCAGGGTCCAGTCCGGGCTCAGGTGCTGGCGGACCCGCTCCGCTTCCTGGGCGAGGGCGCGGCGAGGATCGGTGTCACGGCCGCCGGCGGCCGCGCGCAACGGGCAGTCCTCAGCCGCCCAGCGCCGGCCGACCCGGGTGCGGTAGCCGTCCACCTGCGCTTCGAAGGGGCTCGAGGCGGGCCGGCCGAACCACAGGACCCGCACCCTCACGCACGGCCTGCCGTGTCGCGGGGGTCGACTCCGAGTGCCTCCAGGTCGAGCCGCGGGGCATCCCCCCACAGGCTGTCGAGGGCGTAGTAGCTGCGCCGCTCCTCGGTGAAGACGTGGACGATGAAGTCGCCGTAATCGAGCAGCACCCAGCCGGTCGAGCCCTCGCCCTCGCAATGCAGCGGTCGCCAGCCGCCCGCGCGCAGCCGGCGTTGTACCTCGTCGACCAGCGCGCCGATTTGGCGATCGCTGGCGGCCGAGCAGAGCACGAACGAGTCGGCGAAGGAGGTGAGTTCGGACAGCTCGATGCAGACCACCTGGAACGCCTTCTTGTCGAGCAACGCGGCGACCGTCAGCCGGACCGGCTCGAGCACCTCAGGAGCCAGCATGATCGCCCCCCGCCGATGGCGTCTGGTAGAGGCCGTACTTCAGGATGTAAGAGAAGACCTCGTGGGGCACCAGCTCGCGGATCGGCAGGCCGCGGCTCTGGCGGGCGCGGATCGAGGTCCCAGAGATCGGGAACGGCTCGTGATCGAGCAGGTAGATGGTGTGATCGGCCGGGTCCGGCACTCTCTCGAACGGCACGATGAGCTTCATCCTGGGCAGCAGCGACGACGGCACCTTGGTCTCGAGCAGGTCGCCCCACATGTGGGCCCGGTGCAGCACGACCAGGTGCCCGAGGTCGACCAGCTCCTGCCAGCGCTCCCAGTTCGAGATCTGCGAGAACGAGTCGGAGCCGAGCAGGAAGTAGAGGACGGCGTCCGGGAAGCGCTCCCGGTAGAGGCGGAGGGTCTCGACGGTGTAAGTGTAGCCGGTCGCGAAGACCTCGTCGTCGGCCGCGAAGAACGCCTCGTAGGGCAAAGTGGCCATCGCCACCATCGCGAGCCGGTGGGTGACCGAGGTCAGGTGATCGGCGGCGCGATGGGGGGGGTTGCCGGAGGGGACGAAGTACACGGCATCGAAGTGAAACGTCTCCTGCGCCCGCACCGTCGGCACCAGGTGGCCGAGGTGGAAGGGGTCGAAGGCGCCTCCGTAGACAGCGATCCGACGGCTCATGGGTGCTCCCGCTCCTCGATCAGGTGAAACAGCATACCAATCAGGCGATCGAGCCCCTCGCCGGTGACCGCGGAGATCGCGCACCAGCCGACGCCGTGGCTGCCGGCAACGGCGGCGAGCTCGGCGAAAGCGGCCTCGCGATCGGCAACGGCATCGAGCTTCGTCCCGACCAGGAGCCAGGTGCGCTGGTGTAGTGATGCCGAGTAGGACTCGAGCTCGGCGCGGATGGTGTCGACACGCTCCTCGAGCGCAGTGGGATCCGCGAGGTCGACCAGGTGGGCCAGCGCCCGGCAGCGCTCGACGTGGCGCAGGAACTGAATGCCGAGACCCGCGCCGTGGTGGGCGCCCTCGATGAGGCCGGGGATGTCGGCCATGACCAGTGTCCGGAACTCGTCGGCGGCCGAGCGCACCACCCCGAGGTAGGGCTCCAGGGTGGTGAAGGGGTAGTCGGCGACCTTGGGCCGCGCCGCCGAAACGCGCGACAGCAGGGTCGACTTGCCGGCGTTCGGCATCCCGACCAGGCCGAGGTCGGCCATCAGCTTCAGCTCGAGCTCCAGCTCGCGCTGCTCGCCGGCTTCACCGGGCTCGGCGCGTCGCGGCGCCTGGTTGGTCGCGGTGGCGAAGCGCGCGTTGCCGCGCCCACCGCGGCCGCCGCGGGCGACGACCAGACGCTCGCCCTCGGTCACCAGATCGCCGAGCAGCTCGCCGGTGGCGGCGTCGCGGACCACCGTGCCGGGAGGGACAGGGACCACGACGTCGCTGCCGGCGGCGCCGGTCTTGTTCGAGCCCTTCCCGTGCTCGCCCCGCGATGCCTTGACGAGCCGGCGGTGGTGGACGTGGAGCAGGGTGTTGTAGCCGCTGGCGACCACCAGCACCACGCTGCCGCCGTCGCCGCCGTCGCCGCCGCTAGGACCCCCGCGCGGGACGAACTTCTCGCGCCGGAACGCGACGCAGCCCCGGCCGCCGTCGCCTGCCCGCACCGCCATCTTCGCCGAGTCGATGAACATCTGAGGGTCAGCCCTCGCAGCGTGAGGACATGAGAAGAACGCGGCCCCGGGTCTGGGGCCGCGTGGTGTGAACTCGTGTTGTCGCGCGCGTCATGCCGCCAGTGGGTCAGTTGACGATGATGCTGATGAAGCGACCCATCCGCCCTCGGTTCTGGAACTTGACCTCGCCGTGCTCGGTCGCGAACAGGGTGTCGTCCTTGCCCCGCTTGACGTTGTTGCCCGGCTTGAAGCGGGTGCCCCGCTGCCGGACCAGGATCGTGCCGGCGGTCACCCGCTGGCCGTCACCGACCTTGGTGCCGAGGCGCTGCGCCTGCGAGTCGCGCCCATTGCGGCTGGAGCCCTGCCCTTTCTTGTGCGCCATACGTCCTCCTACGCCTCGATGGCCTCGACCCGGACCCGGTAGTAGTTCTGCCGGTGGCCGTTGGTCCGCCGGTAGCCCTTGCGGAGCTTCTTCTTGAAGATGATGAGCTTGGGGCCGCGCTCCGCCGCGATCACGGAGCTGCGGACGGCAGCGCCTTCGACCAGCGGGCTGCCGACCCGGACGGAGTCCCCGGCCGAAAGCATGACCACGTGGTCAAACAGCATCGGATCGCCCGGCTTCAGGTCGGCGGCGGTGCGTTCCACCAGCAGCACGTCGCCGGGGCTCACCCGGTACTGCTTTCCGCCATGCTCGATGATCGCGTAGTCGGCCATTGCACACCTCTCCCTCGACCGAGGGGCCGCTGTTGTACCAAATTGGCGACGTTGTGTCAAATCCCGCACGCCTCGCCGCCCCCTGCCTGAACGCCATCGCCGACGTTGACGCCGTTGCTCCGGAGGCCGGCAAGGAATGCGGGATCAGGGGACTGAAGAAGGGAGCATGGGTCGAGCGAGCGGTGCGCCGCCGGGCCCGCATCCGCTCGTCTCACGGCGGAGCCAGAGGCCAAGCCGGATCCGCGTCCGTTCCCGCTCCCGTTCCCGTCCCCATTCCCGAGCAGCCCCGCGCTCCCTCTCGAACCGTTGGCTCCGAGGGTCGTCAGAACCGTGGTCTTTCGTCGGGCGGGTCCTGGCCGGGCGGGCGCTCGCCGGGCGGAAGCGGGCCCGGACGGCCCTCCCGTTCCCGGCGCTGGTCCCGCCGCAACTCCTGGATCATCACCCACTGCTCGGCGGTGAGCACGCCCCGCACCGCGAGCAGCATCTCGAAGCGCTGGTCCTCGAGCGCGCGCCGCGCGTCCTGCAGGCCTCCGAAGGCCCGGCGGGCCGCCGCCGGGTCGAAGTCGGGCGGCTCGACGACCCGGGCCAGCTCGAGCTCGCTGCGACGGACCGCCGCCGTCAGGTCGATCATGCGCCGCGCGTGCTCGTAGACCAGGTCGCGGATCTCGGCCCGCTGCTCGTCGGTGAGCCCGATCCGCACCCCGAGGTGCTCGTTCTCCCACCACCGGCCCGGGGGCAGGTCGAGGTCAGTGGCGAGCGCGCTGCTCGCCGCCGCACACGCCAGGATCGCCAACATCAGTCGCTTCATGGTTCACCTCTCACGACGAGCCGTTCGCGACGACGCCCGACAGAGTCTCGAGCCCGGGATCGATGAGCTCGAAGCCGGGGATGGAGTCGTCCGCCAGAACAGCGTCGACCTCGGCCAGGATCTCCTCGACCGGGATCCCGCCCTCGGTGGGGTCGACTGCGACCCGATCCGGCGCCAGCAGAACCACCGCCGCCGCCGCCACAATGACCGCCGCGGCCGCCGCCAGCGGCCGCCACCAGCGCAGCCGCCGGGCCTCGAGGCGCGCGTCCTCCAGATCGGGAAGGCGGGCAAGCACTGCGGCACGGGCCGCCTCCCAGTCCGGCTCGCCGGTCGCCTGCTCGACCCGGCGGCGGCCGATCAGCTGCGCCAGGTCAGCGACCAGCCGCCGGCATTCGAGGCACGACTCGAGATGCTCCCCGCTCCCGTCCGCGAGTGAGAGGCCGGCCACGGCGGCCGAGATCTCACGCTCGTCAAGATGGCTGGTCATCGCACGTCTCCCAGTCCTTCACGCAGGCGGTGCACCGCCCGGTGCAGCTGCGTCTTCACGGTGCCCACGTGCACCCCGAGTGCTGCGGCGATTTCCTCGAGCTCGAGCTCGGCGTAGAAGCGGAGGCGGAAGATCTCGCGCTGGCGGCCGGGCAGCTCCTGCTCGAGGGCCGCCAGGCGCGCGACGGCCTGGCGCTGGATCGAGCGGTCCTCGGGCCCCGGGCCGCCGTCGGGCAGCGCCGCGAGCGGATCCTCGTCCGCCCGATCCGCGAAGCCGTCGGCGCGGGGCGCCTCCCGGCGCCGCCGCCGCAGCTCGTCGAGGCAGGTATTGATGGCGATGCGCGTCACCCAGGTGGTGAAGGCCGACCGGCCATCGAAGGATGGCAGGCTCAGGTAGGCCTTGACCAGCGCATCCTGTGCGGCGGCCTCGGCATCGGCCGGCCCCAGGTACTGCCGGCAGACCCTCCACACCCGGCGCTGGTGGCGCGCGACCAGCTCGCCGAATGCCTCCCGGTCGCCATTGCGCGCCCGGATCAGGAGCGCGTCGTCGGCCTCTGGGAGATCGGCTCGGGTGGGCATGCTGCCTGCTCGCGACACATCCCTTGGACGAGGCTCGTCGCGATCGGTTGACATGACAGAGAGAGGTTACAGGTGATACGTGAGAGATGAGAGTGGATGGTGGCTAAGGACTCCCACCCGTTTCCGCTTCTTTGTCCGTCTCCGTCTCCGTCTCCGAAGGAACGATCCCGCATGCCCAATATTCTTCGGGCACGGCAACGGTGCCGAGCGGTCGCCCGAGATCCCAGCCCCTAGATCCTAGATCCTCATGTGGTGACGGCGGGCCTCGGCACGAACACCCCGACCGCCTTTGGGATGACCTCGAAGCGGGCCGAGGGCGGCTCGAGCACGGCGATGTCGCCATCGACATGCATCGGCAGCGGCCGGTCGAAGCGCAGCTCGAGCCACGGCGCCTGGAGCTCGACGGTGTCGTGGATCTCACCGAGCGTCCCTCGCATCGCCGCGACCAGCCGGGGGAGGCGCCCAAACGGCCCGATGCCCGGCACCAGCGTGGCGTCGAGCAGGCCGTCGTCGGGCACCGCGCGCGGGGCGAGGATGAAGCCGCCGCCGGTGCTCGGGCCGCCGTGCACCGCGAGGATCGTCATCGCGCCCTCGTAGCGCCGGTCCGGGGTCTCGAGCACCACCGGGGGCGACTCGAACTTGACCAGCGAGACCAGCGCCACGCCGAGGTAGCCGATGATGCCGCGCACCCGCTTGATGCGGGCAGCGCGGGTGTTGATGTCGCCGAGCAGGCCGACGCCGATCGCGTTGAGCACCAGGTGCTCACCGACCCGGATCAGGTCGACCTCGCGGCGGTGGCCGTCGAGCACGACCTGCGCCGCTGCCCGGACGTCGAGCGGCAGACCGAGGGTACGCGCGATGTCGTTGCCGGTGCCGAGTGGCAGCACGCCGAGGGTGCCACCGCCGCTCCGGTGGAGCCCGGCCGCGGCCTGGCACACGGTGCCGTCGCCGCCCACCGCCACCACCACCTGGTGGCCGTCGCGCACCGCCTGCTCGGCGAGTGCGATCGCGTGCCACGGCCGCTCGGTGAAGACGGTCTCGCCTTCGAATCCGAGCTCCTTGAGCTTCGGGGCGACCTTCGCCCACTCGCGGCCGACGCGGCCGACGGCTGCCGCCGGGTTGACGATGATTCGCATGCGCGGACTCTAGCAGACACCTCGCCGCTTCCGTACCCTCGACCGGGCAGCCGTTCACGCCTGACGCCGGGGCCTATGCCCGACGCGCTCCTAGGGGCTACAGCCGGACCTGCATACCGAGCTCGACCACCCGGTTCGGCGGCAGGCCGAAGAAGGCGGTCGCGGGACGGGCGTTGCGCGACAGGTAGGCGAACAGCGATTTGCGCCACTGCGGCATGCCGCTGGTGCCGGTGGTCAGCAGCGTTTCGCGGCCGAGGTAGTAGCTGGTGTCGCCAAGCTTGACCCGCAGCCCCTGGGTCCGGCACTGCTTGAGGGCCCGCGGCACGTCCGGCGTCTCCATGAAGCCGAAGCGGGCGATCACCGAGTACACCTCGTCGCCCAGGCCACGGACCTCGACCCGCTCCTCGAGCGGCACGACCGGCACGCGCTCGGTGAGCACGTAGAGGAGGATCACCTTCTCGTGGAGGACCTTGTTGTGCTTGAAGTGGTGGAGCAGCACCGGTGGCACGACGTCGAGGTTGGAGGTCATGAAGACCGCGGTCCCGGCGACCCGGTGCGGCCTCTCCAACCTCAGCGAGGGCAGGAAGCGGTCGAGGGCGACCATCCCCTGCTTCATCTGCTCGGCGAGCAGCTCCCGCCCCTGCTTCCAGGTGACGAGCACGGCGAAGACCGCGCCGCCGACCACCAGCGGCAGCCAGCCGCCATGCGTGATCTTGACCAGGTTGGCCGCGAAGAACGGCAGGTCGATGCACAGGAACAGCCCGACCAGCGCGCCGGCGCGGGCGCGGCTCCAGCCCCACCGCTCCCGCGCCACCGCGTGGAGCAGGAGCGAGGTGATGGTCATGGTCCCGGTGACGGCCAGCCCGTACGCCGCGGCCAGGCTGGACGACGATCGGAAGACGACGGTCAGGGCGCAGCAGGCGATCAGGAGGAGGCCGTTGATCTCAGGGACATAGATCTGCCCGCGGGCGAGGCTCGAGGTGTACACGACATCCAGCCGCGGCGAGTAGCCGAGCTGCATCGCCTGCTGGGCGAGCGAGAAGGCGCCGGAAATGAGGGCCTGCGATGCGATGACAGCGGCCGCCGTCGCGATCGCGACCACCGGGTAGAGCAGCCCCTCCGGCGCCAGGGCGAAGAACGGGTTGGCGACCGCGCGGGCGCCGCCGCCGAGAATGACCGCACCCTGACCGAAGTAGTTGAGCAGCAGGCACGGGCAGACCAGGGCCGACCACGCGAAGCGGATCGGCCGCGGCCCGAAGTGGCCCATGTCGGCGTACAGGGCCTCGGTGCCGGTGAAGCAGAGCACGACCGCACCGAGCACGAAGAGGCCGTGGAGGCGGTGGCTGAGGAGGAAGCCGATCCCGTGCCACGGCGCCACCGCGGCGAGCACCTCCGGGTGGCGCAAGACCCAGGGGAGGCCGAGGGCGGCGATCATCACGAACCACAGCACCATGGCCGGCCCGAACATCGCCCCGACCCGCGCGGTGCCTCGCTTCTGGACCAGGAACAGCGCGACCAGGATGCCGAGCGAGATCGGCACCACGAAGGGGCGGAGGACCGGGGTCGCCGCCTCGAGCCCCTCGACCGCGCCGAGGACCGTGATCACCGGTGTGATCATGCCGTCGGCGAACAGCAGCGCGGTTCCGAAGAGGCCGAGGAGGATGAGCCATCGCCGGCGGCGCCCGCGGCCGTCGCCATCCGGCGCCGGCGAGATCAGGGCAATCAGCGCCATGATCCCGCCTTCGCCCCGGTTGTCGGCGCGCATCACGAACACCAGGTACTTGAGGACCACGACCAGGGCGAGCGACCAGAAGACCAGCGACAGCACGCCGAGGACGTTGGCGGGCGTGGGCTCGGCGCCATGCCCGGGCAGGAAGCACTCACGAATCGTGTACAGCGGCGAGGTCCCAATGTCGCCGTAGACCACGCCGAGGGCGGCCAGCGAGAGGGTCACCAGGTCGCGCCGGCTGGTGATCCGCGGCGCGGCGTCGTCGAGATCGTCGACGCCGTTGTCGGGGAGCGGTGTCTCGGTCATGAGCTCCCGGCCTGGCGAGTCCCCGACCGCTCAGAGGCACGCCGCAGGAACAGGACGATGGAGGGACGCAGCCGCCTGGGCGCTGAAGCGCCCCCAGCAGCTGGTGGTGGAGTAACAGTCGCCGACCGGCGGCCGGCCAACGGTGTGTGCAGCACTGTCGTCCTCTCTTCGACGCCTGCGAGGTGAGCTGACGGGCTCGGGCCGAAGAGATTGCCCTACGCCTCTGGCGATGCGCCCCCGAAGTGGGTCCCCCGCTCCCGCCCCAGGCGGGACTCGGCGCTCGACCCACCTATACACCTCGCCATCGGTGAATGCCCGTTACTCGACGCCGCCTTGATGCCACCTTGACACATTTGGCCGGACCCTTTTCATTTCCTTGACCGTGCCGCCGTTGACGGCACTTTGACGCGCCCCGCCCCGACCTTTCCGCCCAATTGACGTCAGTTGCCCGACACTTCGTTCGATGGCCGATGTCGCCTTCGTCCGTGGTTCGTTCGGCTCCGATGCCGACAGTGGTCGCCTGCAATCGCTGGTGGACGGCCAGCTCAAGTGCCAGCAGCTGGCGACCCGCCGGCGCCTTCTGACCTCGCTGCTCGCGCTGCTGTCGGCGCCGGTGTGGGCCATGGCCGTCTGGCCGCRGCTGCTCGAGGGTCCCGACCGGCGTTTCCTGCTCTACCTGTTCGGATTCCTCCTCGTGCTGAGCTGCTGGGCTGCGATCGAGGAGTGGCGRGCGAGCAACCGCCTTCGATGGCTTCTCGAGCGCGCGTYCGCAGCCTCCGACTGGTCAGGAGCCGCCGCACGGCCTGAGGGCGACTCCCCGGTCGCGGATCGGGGCGCGAGCGCGGCGGCCGGGCATCCTCGCCTCTGAGAGGCTCATCCGTGCAAGACCTTCTGGTGGTCGCGGTCACTCTGCTGTTCTTCGCCGTGTCGTGGCTCGTCGTCCGCGCCTGTGAGCGCATCTGACTGGAGCCGACATGAGCTTGGAGCATGCTGCCGGCCTGCTGGTGTCGTTGCTGCTCCTCGTCTACCTCGGCTATTCGCTGCTGAAGCCCGAGCGTCACTGAAGGCGAGGCCTGCCGTGAACCTGATCGGATGGACCCAGATCCTGGTGTTTCTCGCCATCGTGCTGCTGACAGCACCTTTGCTGGGGACGTACATGTATCGGGTGTTCGAGGGCCATTCGCATCCTCTAATGCGCCCGCTCGGGTGGCTGGAGCGCCTCGTCTACCGCGTGTGCCGGATCGATGGCCGCGAGCGGCCATGGCAGACCTACGCCGCCTCTCTGCTGGCTTTCAGCGGCGCGAGCATGCTCGTCACGTATGCCATCCAGCGCCTTCAACACCTGCTGCCGCTCAACCCGCAGCGCCTGGGTCCGGTGGAACCGCTGTCGGCCTTCAACACCGCGGCGAGCTTCACCACCAACACCAACTGGCAGGGCTACGCCGGTGAGGCGACCATGAGCTATCTCACCCAGATGGCCGGCCTTGCCTGGCACAACTTCATTTCGGCCGCGGCCGGATTGGCGGTCGCGGTCGCGCTTGCCCGAGGCCTGACCCGCCGAGGCGAGGGCAAGGCGCCGGGGGCGATCGGCAACTTCTGGGTCGATATCACTCGGGGAACGGTGTATGTCCTGCTCCCGGCAAGCTTCTTCGTCGCCCTCCTGTTCGCCTCCCAAGGGGTCGTTCAGAGTCTGGCTCCCTACCAGCTGGTCACCACCTTGGACGGGGGTCAGCAGCTGATCCCAATGGGACTGGTGGCCTCGCAGGAGGCGATCAAGCAGCTCGGCACCAACGGCGGCGGCTTCTTCAACGCCAACGCCGCCCACCCTTTCGAGAACCCGACCCCGCTGACGAACTTCGTATCGATGCTCCTGATCTTCGCCATCCCCGCCGGCCTGACCTGGACATTCGGCCGCATGGCGGGGGACCGGCGTCACGGGCTCGTTCTGCTCGCTGCCATGTCGATTCTGTTTCTTGCCGGTGCGACAGCGGTCTACTGGGCCGAAGCGGCCGGCAGTGGGATCCCGCGGCTGGAAGGGGCCTCCGGCAACATGGAGGGCAAGGAGGTCCGCTTCGGCATTGCGGGCTCTGCGCTGTACGCCGCCGTGACAACCGACGCCTCCTGCGGCGCCGTCAACTCGGCGCATGACAGCTTCACCCCGCTCGGCGGCCTGGTGACGCTCTTCAACATCCAGCTTGGTGAGGTGGTGTTCGGCGGCGTGGGCGCCGGCCTCTACGGAATCCTCGTGATGGCGATCCTGGCGGTGTTCATCGCCGGCCTGATGGTCGGGCGCACACCCGAGTACCTGGGCAAGAAGGTCGAAAGCCGCGAGGTGAAGCTCGCCATCCTCTTCGTTCTGGTCCCGGCTCTCGTGATTCTGGCCGGCGCCTCAGTGTCGGCGGTGACTCCCGCCGCCCTGTCGTCGCTTGGCAACGCAGGTCCGCATGGTCTGACCGAGATCCTGTACGCATTCTCGAGCTCGGCCGGCAACAACGGCTCGGCGTTCGCGGGCCTCGGAGCCAACACTCAGTGGTTCAACGCCACCCTCGGCCTCGCCATGCTGATCGGCCGCTTCTGGATGATCATCCTGGTTCTTGCCATCGCCGGAGTGATGGCCGGCAAGAAGGTGGCGCCCCCGGGCGCCGGCACCCTCCCAACCACGGGCCCCCTGTTCCTGGTGCTGCTGATCGGGGTCATCATCATTGTCGGCGCCCTGACGTTCTTGCCGGCGCTCAGCCTGGGCCCGGTGGTCGAGCACTTCCTGGCTCGCTCGGGCAGGGTGTTCTAGACATGTCCGACGGCAAGCTGCACGCCGTCTCGGCTTGGGACTGCACGATTCTGCGCGCCGCGCTGCTCGACAGTCTGCGCAAGCTGAACCCGCGGGTGACGGCGAGGAACCCGGTGATGCTGGTGGTTGCGGCCGGCGCCGTTGTGACAACGGCCGGCTGGCTTGCGGACCTCCGGCCTGGCGCGAGTGCCGCCGAGCCGGCGTGGTTCACTCTCTCGGTGGCGCTCTGGCTGTGGTTCACGGTGCTCTTCTCGAACTTTGCCGAGGCGCTCGCCGAGGGCCGCGGCAAGGCGCAGGCCGCGGCGCTGCGCGGCCTCCGCCGCGAGACCGTGGCGCGGAGGCAGACCAACGGCCGTGAGGAGGAGGTGCCGGCGTCGAGCCTTCGCAAGGGGGACATCGTCGTCGTCGCGGCCGGCGAGTTGATCCCCGGGGATGGTGAGGTGGTCGACGGGATCGCGTCGGTGGACGAGTCGGCGGTGACCGGGGAGTCTGCCCCGGTCATCCGCGAGAGCGGCGGTGACCGCTCCGCCGTGACCGGCGGCACCAGGGTGCTCTCCGACCGGATCGTGGTTCGGATCACGAGCGATCCGGGCGGCGCCTTTCTTGACCGCATGATCGCCCTGGTCGAGGGGGCCAGGCGGCAGAAGACCCCGAATGAGATCGCGCTCGAAGTGCTCCTGTGCGGCATGACGATCATCTTCCTCGTCGTCTGCGTCACCCTGGTTCCGTTCGGCCTCTACTCCGGCGTGCGCTTTTCGACGACCGCGATCGCGGCCCTCCTGGTCTGCCTGATCCCAACCACGATCGGGGCGCTCCTGTCCGCCATCGGCATTGCCGGCATGGACCGCCTCGTCCGCAAGAACGTGATCCCGACCAGCGGTCGGGCGGTCGAGGCGGC